>NZ_JADEXD010000087.1 GCF_015207285.1 Tychonema sp. LEGE 07203
ACTCCCCGCCGCCGCCAATTCCTAAAAATTCACAATTTTTTACACAAAATTCAAAACCCCACCAAAATCACCCGCAACAGCCGAAAGCTAACATCAACTTGCTCTCCCCATACCCAATTAATCGAACTCACTCCCCCCTTTGCCTCATCCACCAGCGCCTTTGTGTCCGTTGCCGTCGCGCCTCACCAGCCATCAACTGCCTGCATCAGAGTCCCAAAGCCAAAAGTCCAGATTGTTTGAGAAGTTAATTTTTGTTTTATTTTTGTACCTCTTTTTACAAAAAACGTATTATAAAATCAATTTAAAATCTAAAAAGATTCTAAAAATAGATTGGTAAATCAAAAAAGCAGCTAAGATTTCCAAAGATGCAAAATAAACAAAATTACTAGCATTTTCATTTAGAAGCCCCCTTTCTTTTCCTGGCAAGTTAGCTAATAATGCTTTTAAACAGCTAACTTGCTTGCGCCAAATCCAAAATTGAGAAGAGCTATTGCAGTTGGGCTATTGCAGTAAAAGCATTGGATTTGGGCGATCGCAACATCAGAGCGCGAAACCCCAGCCCTCACAGTTTTGATAGAAACCTATAGGAGAACAAAGAGTGAAACTCGCAGTTTACGGAAAAGGTGGAATTGGCAAATCGACAACAAGCTGCAACATCTCCGTTGCCCTAGCCAAGCGCGGCAAGAAAGTTTTGCAAATCGGTTGCGATCCAAAGCATGACAGCACATTTACCCTCACAGGCTTTTTAATCCCCACAATTATTGACACCCTTCAGCAAAAGGACTACCACTACGAAGACGTTTGGCCAGAAGATGTGATCTACAAAGGCTACGGCGGCGTTGACTGCGTAGAAGCAGGCGGCCCCCCCGCAGGAGCTGGTTGCGGCGGCTACGTAGTCGGCGAAACCGTCAAACTGCTCAAAGAACTCAATGCCTTCGACGAATACGACATCATCCTGTTCGACGTGCTCGGCGACGTAGTGTGCGGCGGTTTTGCAGCCCCGTTGAACTACGCAGACTACTGCATGATCGTTACCGACAACGGGTTCGACGCTTTGTTTGCAGCCAACCGCATCGCCGCCTCAGTCCGCGAAAAAGCCCGCACTCACCCGTTGCGACTCGCTGGTTTAATAGGCAACCGCACCTCCAAGCGCGACTTGATCGACAAGTACATAGACACAGTACCCATGCCGGTACTGGAAGTGCTGCCGCTAATTGAAGACATCCGCGTTTCTCGCGTCAAAGGCAAAACTTTGTTTGAGATGGCCGAGTCTGACCCATCCCTCAACTACGTCTGCGATTACTACCTCAACATCGCCGACCAGATTTTGGCAAGCCCCGAAGGAGTAGTACCCAACGACTCGCCCGATCGGGAATTATTCTCGCTGCTGTCAGATTTTTATCTAAATCCTGTTCAACCAGTGGTCAATAAGGAGGAAGATGAGCTAGACCTGATGATGGTTTAATAGGTCTAGCGATCAGGATCAGGATAAAGAGGTTATGGCTTTTTTTGATACTTTTTCAGTTGCTCTCAAACAGAAGTGGTTGGACTACTACCAGGCAAATCGAGCCTGGCTGCTCCTGCACATGACGGCTGACAACACGGTAGCCACTCCCGACGGCGGGAAAAGGCCCGTTTCTTACCTCATCCTGGGAATTGCGGCTGCCCTCGAGCCCGAACTCCAGCAATTAATGCTGCCCTTCTCACAACTCAAGCCGGATGCAGACAGCTTGATCGAAGTCTTGGGGCTAAATTTTGACCCAGACATGGCGCTGGGTATGCCCTCAAATACCGCAGCACCACAGAGGGCCGGCCAATCTCCCGTACCCGCAGCAGCTCAAACAGCAACTGCTGCACCCGCTGATGCCAAATCCAATAAATTCGACGGTGCGGGATTAGCAGCAGCCGGAGTAGTCGCCGGAGTCGCCGGAGTCGCCGGTCTGGCGGCGGCTAATGCACTGAACTCCGAGGAGGAATCCTTTGATGAGTTTGATGAAGAAGCTGTCTCTGACTTCGACCTCGGCGATGAGGAAGAAGCTATCTCTGACTTCGACATGGGCGGCGATGATGAGGAAGCTATCTCTGACTTCGACATGGGCGGCGATGATGAGGAAGAAGCTGTCTCTGACTTCGACCTCGGCGATGAGGAAGAAGCTATCTCTGACTTCGACATGGGCGGCGATGATGAGGAAGAAGCTATCTCTGACTTCGACATGGGCGATGATGAGGAAGAAGCTTCGGCTTTGGACGGTCTCGACCTCGGCGATGAGGAAGAAGCTATCTCTGACTTCGACATGGGCGGCGATGAGGAAGAAGCTATCTCTGACTTCGACCTCGGCGGCGATGAGGAAGAAGCTATCTCTGACTTCGACATGGGCGGCGATGAGGAAGAAGCTATCTCTGACTTCGACATGGGCGGCGATGAGGAAGAAGAAGCCTCGGCTTTGGGCGGTCTCGACCTCGACGATGAGGAAGAAGAAGTCTCGGTTTTGGGCGGTCTCGACCTCGATGATGAGGAAGAAGAAGCCTCACAATTTGGGACTTTGACTTCTGGAGACCTCGAATCGGCGATATCCGATCCGTTTGGTGAAGAAGATCCAGATTTTGTCGCCGAAGAAATACCAGATCCGTTTGGGACATCGACCTCCGATGACCTAGACCTTGACCTGGGCGACTTGGACGAAGACGGTATTGACGATTTCTCTTTATCTGATGACGACGATCTCGACGATCTCGGGCTTGACGATCTGGGGGAAGCAACTACCGGAGATCCTGATGAAGATGACTTAGATGCTCTAGGTCTCGGTGATTTGGATGCCGATGATGACGATGAAGAAATTTCGGGTTTTTTGTCTGATTTTAAGTGAGTTTGCGATCGCCAAGTCTGTCGTAGTTTTGAAGTTTCCCGCTCTATTTGTGAGTTGTGAGTTGCAAGTAGTTGATTCTTAATTAACTCAAACTCACAACTATCAAATGGCTGTTTGTATTAGCAAGTAGAACAACACTAAATCCATGCTGTGAGGGATGATAGACCCTCGCCCATAATTTTTGAGCTTGAATTTTGAATGCTGCGACTGCTGCGGAAATATTCAGTAGGCTGCATTTATTTGTCAGAAAAATTACGCCCAAAGCCGGTATTTCTATTATTGTTGGCGATCGCCCAAAACAGATATTTTCTGGCAGGAACTCCTGTTCGCGGTAGAGATGAAAAAAATCTATGCTTTTCCGCAGCAACAGATGCGATCGCACAAAACAAGTATTTACTCGATCGCCCGCCTGTCAATTTCGAGACGAAAAACAATTTAAAGGGAGAACATTTGAGATATGACCGCTATTACTACTACCGAACCAGAAGCTTTAAACTTTGAATGCGAAACAGGCAATTACCACACATTTTGTCCCATTAGCTGCGTAGCTTGGCTTTACCAAAAAATTGAAGACAGCTTTTTCCTAGTCATCGGTACCAAGACTTGCGGCTATTTCTTGCAAAACGCAATGGGCGTAATGATTTTTGCCGAACCCCGCTATGCGATGGCTGAGTTGGAAGAAGGCGATATTTCCGCTCAGTTAAACGATTTTGATGAGTTGAAGCGGCTGTGCTTGCAAATTAAGCGCGATCGCAACCCCAGCGTCATTGTCTGGATCGGCACCTGCACCACCGAAATCATCAAAATGGACTTGGAAGGCTTAGCACCTAAGCTGGAAGCCGAAATCGGCATTCCCATCGTCACAGCCCGCGCTAACGGCTTGGATTACGCCTTTACCCAAGGGGAAGATACTGTTTTAGCAGCAATGGCCGCTAAATGCCCTGACAAAGCCCCTGTAATAGAATCTCAGAAGCAGGAAAGAAACGCCATCTCTCAACTGCTAAACTTCGGCAAGAAAAAAGAAGAAGTTGCAGCCGATGAATCCGAATATGTCAACCACACACCGCTGGTACTTTTCGGATCTTTGCCAGACCCGGTTGTCACTCAGCTAACCTTAGAATTGAAGAAGCAAGGAATCAAAGTTTCCGGCTGGCTGCCTTCCAAGCGCTACACAGAATTGCCAGTATTGGAAGAAGGTTATTATGTATCGGGCATGAATCCGTTCTTGTCCCGTACCGCTTCTACGTTGATGCGCCGCCGCAAGTGCAAGCTAATTGGTGCTCCATTCCCGATCGGGCCAGACGGAACTCGCGCGTGGATTGAAAAGATTTGCTCAGTGTTGGGAATTGAACCCAAAGGTTTGGACGAAAGAGAAGCACAAATCTGGGCGAGTTTAGAAGATTACCTGCAAATAATTCGCGGCAAATCAGTCTTCTTCATGGGCGACAATTTGCTAGAAATCTCTTTAGCGCGTTTCTTGATTCGCTGCGGCATGACTTGTCCCGAAATCGGCATTCCCTACATGGACAAACGCTATCAAGCCGCTGAATTAGCTTTGTTAGAAAAAACTTGTCACGAGATGGGAGTTCCTACTCCTCGGATTGTCGAGAAACCAGACAATTACAATCAGCTACAGCGGATTTACGAGCAGAATATCGACTTGGTGATTACTGGTATGGCTCACGCTAATCCTTTGGAAGCGCGCGGGATTAATACTAAGTGGTCAGTTGAGTTTACTTTCGCACAGATTCACGGCTTTGGAAACGCGCGGGATATTCTGGAGTTGGTGACTCGTCCCCTGCGCCGGAATAATTCGCTGAAGGATTTGGGTTGGGGTAATTTGGTGAAGAATGAAGCGAAAGTTTAATCGTTTTTTGTAAGATGGTAAGGTGGGCGTTGCTCACCTTATTTTTTTGAACCGCTGATGTAGGCGGATGAACGCGGATGAACGCGGATGAAGAGTGCGATCGTACTTTTAATTAGAAGATGAAAGTGAACCTTAAATCTCTAGATTATTACTTGAGCCTGAAATATGCTATCAGTTTTTATCCCGAATCTGAAGGTTATACAGCCATAATAAAAGACCTTCCGGGTTGTATGTCTGTGGGGGAAACTTTGTCGGAAGCGATGGAGAATATTCAGGAAGCTAGGGAATTGTGGCTAGAGACTGCTTATGAGTGCGGCGATGAGATTCCTTTACCTGCTAAAAGTTAAAGTAGGGTGCGTCGCTTCAACAATTCTCGGCAATAGTAGCTATCCGATCGCTCGGATTGAGACTTAAATTATGAGTAACCGCCCCTAAAAACTCTTCTATTCCATCAAGCAATGGCTGTTTGTTGATACTTTTCTCCGCCAAATATCTTAACACTATCAAATTTCTGGTGGCATCCAATGTATTTGGGTCGATGTAACTCAAATCAGGAATCACTGAGTGGCCACCTATAATACCAGGTATATGCTCTATCCAGCTCTCTGTTTTTTCGTTGTTACCTTCTCTAAAAGCACAGGCACAAGCAGCCGCAGCAACATCAGCTATTTGTATGCCAGGAAATTTATGGGATTCCACAAATTGAACTTCTTGGGATAGATTAAATGTAATGGGTTCTTTTACTCCTTGAAAAAAGTCAATATAAATCTTATCCTCTATCCCAATCCAACCATCGAACAGTTCTTTGTTTCCTTTGAGTGGTTTACTAACATCACAAAAAACTTTAAGTTGGTTAAACTCTTTTCCCCAGTCACAGAGAATAGAAAACAAAGCCGAGGTCGAAAGCTCTAAAATCCACTTGCCTGTATCAGTTCCTCGTAAAGAGTTTAATTCTTGATTAATAGTATCTCTATGATGAATACAGAAAGTCTTTATGTCGTCAAGTGGCGACATATCAGGTGTTTCTGAAGAACTAAAAAGATAGTTAAGTTCTTTGTCCTCCAAACTTCTCATAAGCTTCTGAAAATCACTAAATATTTTTTCAGCCTCCTCGCTCCGACATACAAAGTCAAGATATAAAATGTTGCTGATAAATCTGTGAAATTTTATCTGATAAAATAGAGAGTTTTTTTGTGCTAAAGCTGGCTCAAATATATATTCATAAAATTTGCAAGCCAAGTTAAATTTTTTATTATAAACAGCTACTTTTATGCAATCCTTAAAATTTCTCAATATCTCAGCTATTACCTTTTGACCCTTGGAAAATTTAAGAAGGTTTCGACCTTTTAATTCGCCACCTTGTAGCTTATATTTTTGGATTATATTATTTACATATTCCGTAGCTTCTTCATTGTTAATGGCTACACTTGCATAAGCAAAAAAAGTGGACTCTTGGTCAAGAAGAGCGTTACCAGTGAAACCTGATTCATCGCAGTAAATTTCTTGAATGGTTTCTTTCATAGGGATTCTCCGTTTAATTGTGAGGATTGTGTATTACCAGTCATTTTGCTAGTATAACATGAAATCAGAGAACCAGACCACTTCAGAAATGAGACTTAACAGCCTCCTTTCACAAATGAGAATTAACAATAATACAGGACTTGGTATTTGAGTACGCTCAGAGAAACAGCTTGCTATAATAAGACAGTGTGGGCGATCGCACTTTTCCCCAACTTTTCCAGAATCCCAGGCCACAGGCCCGTAACACGATCGCAAGTACGATCGCCTATAATCGAAACTAGCCAACCGTTTTTATAAAACTAATTTTTATATTCACCACAATATATGAGTACAACACCCTCTCCCAGCGAAAGCCGTGAAATGCTGAAATGGCTCCACCGCAACCGCCCGATGTTATTAGACTTATATCGCAATCAATATATTGCCCACAATGCCGATCGATTAATCGCTCACAGTGAAAACTTGCAAGAAGTTTTGGCATTGGCTGAAGATTCAGGAGAAAATTTTGCGATTTACTTAGTTCCCCGCTACTGTGCTTCTGTTCAGATTTTGCCGATTCGCTTTCGTGCAGTAACTCGCACTGAGTGGCAGCCAAACTATTATGTGAAACTGAAGCATAGAGATTTAGAATTATCCACAGCAATGTTAGTAGACTCAGGTGCTGAACTAAGTTTAATATCGCTAAAAGTCGGTCAAGATTTAGGATACGCTTTGGCTGATTCAGAATCCAGTTTATTAGCAGAAACTATTGGGGGAACAGTTGAGTATGTGATCCGAAATGTTGAAATGACTATTGACGGACATAGTTTTGTTGCTCCTACGGCATGGTTACAAAAAAATACAGGTGGCGAACAATTGCTTTTAGGAAGAGAAGTTGTCTTCGATGTCTTCAACATTGAATTCAGACAACCTGACGAGCAAATAATTTTTACGCGACGCTAAAATTTCCAAGAGTGAGAAAATGGGCGATTCCCTACCCTTCAGGAACTCTTTCATAGAACGGGATATCCCCGCACGCGCGCACTTTTTCCCCAACCCTTCCTGAATCCCAGACTACTCGCCCGCAACACAATTCAGGAAGCGCCGCCTATAATCGAAACTAGCCCCCATTCTCATCACTTGCAGAACCGCCATGAGTCGAGAAAACGAAAAAATCAGCTATTCCGAAAAAACAGAACGCCTCAAGGTGCTCGCTCAGTTTATCAAAACCGTGACACCGATGATTTGGACAGTTGTCATTCTAGTAGTCATCATTCCCCTATTCGGTCACTTTCTCATATCCCAGTCACTAACAAATACTGCAACCACAGCCGTTGTAGTCTCCCCGCCCCACGACTTCAGCAAAGTCAACCAAGACATTAAAAACGCCATCCAACAATCCCATACAACAGCCGAAGCTTTTGCATCAAAAGAATTGGACAAATGGGAAACCGAAGTAATTGCACGAGTAGACAACAACTTCCTCGATTGGTACTTCGATTACTTCAATCAAAAAAAGATGGAGTTTACAGTCCCTTTCACTTTCGTCAAATCCGCCGTATTCAACAAATTTGACATGACAGCAGCATCTCAAGCTGTTGCTGAAAAATTAACCGAAGACTTCCAAAGAGAATTTGCTAACCGCGTGCTGGTTCCCAAAAACGCTCAAATGCGATTTCAACTAATCACTCAAGATACTGCTAACTTGTACATAGCCGAAGTTAGCAAAAATGTAAAAGTAGTTCAAAACAATTATAACATACCGCAGGTACATTGGGACAAATATCTAAACGATATTGCCACCACAATTAATGACCAAGGAAACATTTCTAATTTATCATTAAAAGTATTAGTTGGCGGCAGCGGTTACTTGATTGCTAAGCCGTTAATCTTGGGAATGGCAGCCAAAGTCGGCAGCAAAGTTACGGCAAAAGTTGCCAGCAAAGCCGCAGCCAAAGTAGCTACAAAAACAGGCGGTACGGTTGCAAGTCAGTTGGGAGTAGGTTTAATCGACCCGATTGTCGGCATCGGCATAATCATCTGGGATTTGTGGGATTACAATCACACAGTCACAGTAGAAAGACCGATTTTGCGGGAACACATTGTAGAATACTTGAAAGATGTCAAAAAATCCCTGCTCACAAATCCTGAAACTGGAATTATGGCAGCAATTTATCAGCTAGAAAGCGGCATTCTCAAGTCAGTTTCATAGACTGTAACTCCCTAGAATTTTCCAAGCAAATCTCTCTAGCCAATCACAGCATCATCTATCTACAAAACCCCTGCAAAAGCAGATGTCATATTATTTCCGTTCGATTTACCGCAATCAGATTCGTTCGTAGTGCGGACTTAAGTCCGCAAAATGAAAGCCTATGCAAGTCCGCACTACGAACCTTTTTTGTGACGATCGCAAACCGGAAATGATATCATGCTTTTAGGGCGAGAAGTTGTGCGTGATAAGTTTAATATTGAATTTAGGCAAGCCAATGAGGAAATTATATTTACCAAACTTGAAGATGTTCTCGCCCTTTAATTATCTCACGTTCTCAAAAATAGTTTCAACCTGGTAAACCCCATCACAATTAACGCCAAAATCGCCGTATATCCAAACCCCCTCAAAAAACCCATAAACGGATTGCTTGAAGTCATCTCAACAATCACCGGTTCCCATTTAGTTAAAACCAGAATCGGCCAGATAATATTCGCAAATCCTGCGTAGCCAATCATCGGGTTTAACCCATTATCAATAAATAACTGTAAAAACCATCTTTTCTGAAACACATCGATAATTACTGTCAACCCAATTAACAGAAAAATCGCCATTCCCGCCGTTACAAAAAAGTAACTCATCGTCGCCGAATCTTTCTTGATTCCCCCTTGATAAGGCTCAAACAGCAAACCCAAAGCCAACCAATAAAACCCCCATTTGTAAAGGTTACTGAATAAAACTTCCGTGACGTTGTGCGGATTTTTCAACAAAACTAAACCGCAAAAACATAAAACAACCGTCACTAACGAAGTCTGCCACACCCATCTAGCTTGCAGTCCAATTAACAAGATTAAATTAACCGCAAACATCAAAATCATAATGCTAAAATAGCGCCAACTCTGCCACCTAGGATGACTCGACTCTTCGGGCGAATAATACTCTATCCACCGATTCAGTAAATCCCCGACAATCGTACCGGGAATCACCACAAACAAATACTTCAAATAATCAAATTGAAACAGCCAAGGTGCAGGAGAGGACGACCAAACTAAGTTAATCCAACCGTCAGCAGGAGAAGACAGTCGCGCCGCTAACAACAAGCCCAAAATTCCTACTCGCAGCCACAGATTTGAACGAGTAAACAGCCAAATTAGCGACCCGAAAACGGCCATATTTGCAAGTACCATCAAGATGATATCGCTGCGGTCAACTGAAAATCCTACACCGCTGGGATATTTGATGTGAGATACGAAGACTATTCCCGCACTCCAAGCAGCCAGAGTCAACCCCCTACGCAGCCGTGCAGACCACTTTTGAGGCCAGCGAACGTACATCAAAAATAATAGGAAAAATCCGCACAATCCCAGCCACCACTTTAGTCTGCTTGCTTCCTCCGGGCTAATTACAGTCGGGCGAATGTGCTGGAGAAATATTGCGAAAAATGCCAATAAACAGCCTCTTTGCAAAATAAATAAAACTACTTTTTTTGTATCCCATCCTTTGGCGATGCGGCGCGACAATGCTAGGGGGATTGCGGCACCCATTGCAAACAAAAAGAAGGGGAAAACTAAATCAACCCAGGTTAATCCTGCTAGTTTGTTATTAAAAACGTGGTCTGGTGGAGGGAGTTGGGCGTGATACATCCACGCCGGCAATGTTTTGCGGGCTATTGTACCTGATAAAACCATTGCTAAAACTGCTATTCCCCGCAGCGCATCCAGCGCGTCGGCGCGTTGGGAAACCGCAGCAACTGCAAAAAGCTTTTCGTTTTTTACCGTGTTTTGTGAGTCTGATGTTGTGTTTTCCAATGCACTTACCGATTTGTTTTGATTGCTGTATAGTTGCCAAAATTTACTTGCCAATTAATTTGTGCAGCCAACTTCCTGAAGCTAAGCTGCTGAGTCTTTTTGTTGAGTATTTTTTATTCACTGTCAATCTCGAAATTCGGTATTTATTGGGTGGAAAAAAGCGCAGTTTAAATTTTAAACTGTCGTACAAGTAGCCTGATGAAAAATATTTGGCTACGTATTTTTCAACTTTTTTGTTGACAGCGCCAAACGGGTAGGCTATGTGTGAGGCGACTGTACGATTTTGGTCTAAATCTTGGGTGCATTTCCTCAGTCTAATTTGGTCTTGAGATAATTCTCTGTCTAATGCTTTTAGAGAAATTTTTGTAAGGTTTTCGTGATTTAGCCCGTGGGATTGAATGTCATAATAACCTTGTTGCATTCCGTCTCTCAAGTCTTGACAAGTTACTTTTTTTATGAGCGAGTTTTGACGGCCCAAGAAGCCAGAGTTGACAAATACAACTACTTTAGTTTTTTTGCCGTATTTATTTTCTAGTCTTTCTAAAATCGGCAGTAAGTGGGTATAAATACTTTTGTTTCCATCGTCAAAGGTAATCATAACTTTTTTGCGATCGCGATATTCACTCGGCACCGGTTTTCTGGGATTGGCGATGAAATATTCGTAAAGTTCTTGGGTTGACAAAAACCAATAGTTATGGATAACTAAATCTTCTAAAAAAGGTTCCAAGTTTTCCTGGCTGTAGTCGCCGGGAAAATTTCGTCGCTGCGGCGGTATTTCCTGGGGATTCTGAAGGTTTACAATATCGTGAAAACCAAAAATTGGAATTTCTACTGTGACGATTTCTAAGATTGCTTGATAAGTGATGAAGGTTAGGAGGAATGCTAGTAAAAAGCTAATAATGCGTTTTTTGCGTAGCGTAATACCGGGCTGAAAATACTCCGGCCATTTGTTAATTAAATAATTTACCATTGACAATTACAACCTTATGAGGTAAAGAGTTATGGCGGTAGTATGAGGTTTTTTTTGGTTTGGGTGATGGGATAATTTGGATTGTCGATCGCCCTTGTTTTCCGTAAAGATGAGCTAGGTCAAGTTGAGCATGATACAATTTAGGTCGATCGCGCTTTTCGTGCAACCCTGGCCCAAGTTGACAATGCTTGTTTTGTGCCGGCAGTTTTTCGATGTGATTTTTTTGACTTGTGATTTCCCGCCCTAGGTGCTAGCATATTTCAGCGAAAGCCCGATCGAACAACAAAGATGAAGATAGCAGTAATTCTGCCTCAACGCAGCAAACTGCACGCAGCAAACCTTTGATATAATTGTAGAATTATTTCAAAAAAGTTACGCTGACAATTTTATCATTGTCAATGACGGCTCGATAGACAACACGCTAGAAATAATCGAAAACAAACTCAAAGCTTTCCCCACACATCATATTAAATTAAACAATCCTGTGGCGATCGCCAAATCAAAAAGGCATAACTTCTAAGCCAGATGTTTTGGCGGTTCGGTCGAAATTGCGGCAAGAAATCCAACCGTCGATGAAATAGTCTAAAGTTAAAGATATAACAGGTGTTTGCGATCGCCCCTCAAGAAACTAAAATTAAGTAAAATTGCCAAAAGGTCGATCGCCCCCGCTGCCCGACAAAATTTTGATTCAAGGTTTGCTATACTCCAGAAATAGACACATATTAACCTTTGGAAAATCAATAGGCCGGAGCTATGACATCCTATGCAACCTCTACAGCAAGAGCCGAGATGAGTGAGATCCGGCGCTTGAAAAATATACTGCCCCCAGAACTCCAAAGTTGGGTAACAGTAGAAAAAACAATAGAAGTTAATCCCACCCTGATCCGCAGCGAAGAAATAGGCAAAGACCAAGTAGAAATCCAAATAGATTTGCTCCGCTGGGAACAGCTAGCAATGGATCAGCGCAACCTCCTATTTTGGCACGAAGTCGCCAGAATCCAAAACGACACCATCCCCAGAGACGGTTGGGAAATGGCAGCCCTCGCCATTGGTTTGGGCGGCGCAGTCGGCGAACTTTGGGTGCAAGACGGCTTGCTGCTGCTGTTGGCCCTATCCCTCTGCGGCGTCTCCGGCTGGAGACTTTACCAAAAAAACAACGGAGAGAAAAGTTTAAAAGAAGCAGTAGACGCGGACGAAAAAGCCCTCACCCTCGCCACCCGCTTCGGCTACACTCTCCCAAACGCCTACAAAAGCCTCGGCAGCGCCTTAAAAACCTTAATCGAGCAAACTTCCAAAAAACAGCAGCGGGCTAAATACGAAGCTCGTCTCCAGGCGCTCAAACGCAACGCAGCCAAAGCCAAAGCCAAAGTCAAACCCATCACCCGCGAAACCTCCCAGTCAGAAAACGTCTACAATTCTTAACCTCATCCCTCAACGCTTGGTGGGCGAGGTTTTCAAGTTAGCGGTTAACGGTTGACTTCCCAGTTAACTGTTAGCTGTTAACCGTTAAAGGTGGCGCATATCCCCTACAAAACACGCATCTGAATTCTTAACCGCAAGATTAATCAATCTGAATTGACAAAAAATCTTGATTCCTGTTGAAAGTTTGCCAGCCGCTGCGCTAAAAAATCGGCAGTCCTAAACTTTGACAAGCGAATTTATTAATGGTACCCGCCACCTGATTTATCCGTGGAATCAATCAAAAATCTAAAATCCTCAAGCCCCCGAATTTATCTGCAGGCTCAATCTAAAATCTAAAATCGAATGATATCGTTTCCGGTTGCATCGGAATAATAAAATCGAGTCAACAGTCAGCAGTCAACAGTCAACAGTCAACAGTCAACAGTCACCTGACGGTGCAACCGGAATTGATATGACTGGTAGACTTAAGTCTACTCTTACCTTTAATATCACGCGAGACTGCAAAGTTTTCACGCTTTTTTGTAAAGTTTTTATAAAGCTATTTTACTTAACAATAAAATTTGGTAAAGATCGAGATGCTAGGACAGAATAAGCTAAAGACATCAGCTTGAAATTTGAAACTAGGACTTCATGGTCAGTCACACCCCAGAGGCAGAAGATTTTCGGGTTACGTACTTGGACGAGATTCCCTCGGTTCACATACCCGTGCGCTTGAGCGTACTTGAAGCCGTAAACTTCAAAACAACTTGCCAGCAACTTTTCTCTGGAAGCACGGTTCCCAGCAAAATTGTTCTAGACTTCAGTCACACGACATTTATCGACAGTAGCGGAATTGGTGCTTTAGTCAGCAATCTCAAATTTGCCAAACAGCGCGGCAGCGACTTGGTGCTTCGCAGCCTCAAGCCGCAGGTGATGGCAGTATTTGCTCTCACCAGCCTAGATCAAGTGCTGACGATCGAGCAGCCTTCTGCAACCTCAACTCCCAGAGAGACCAACCCGTCGGACAATCACCTACCGATGACGCACCCCTCAGTGCAATCGTTGGTGAAACGGCTGATAGACATCGTTGGGGCAATCGTTGGTTTGGTGATTACAGGAATTTTGCTCGTACCCATCGCCGCAGCCATCACTATCGACAATCCGGGCCCGATATTTTTTGGGCAAACCCGCTGCGGCTGGATGGGGAAAAAATTTCAGATTTGGAAATTTCGATCGATGTGTACCAACGCCGAAGCTATGAAAGACCAAATTCAAAACCAAGCTTCGGGCGCATTTTTCAAAAATGACAACGATCCGCGGATTACCAAAGTCGGGCGCATCTTGCGTAAAACCAGTCTCGACGAACTGCCGCAGTTTTGGAACGTACTCAAAGGCGAAATGAGTCTAGTCGGGACCAGACCTCCTACCCCAGACGAAGTTGAGCGCTACGAAGTCCCTCAGTGGCAGCGTTTGGATGTCAAGCCAGGGATGACAGGCGAGTGGCAAGTCAACGGTCGGTCTAAAGTTCGCGACTTTGAAGATGTCATCCGTTTAGATTTAAAATACCAAGAAAACTGGAGCCTAATGTATGACTTGAAACTAATTGTGAAAACCATAACGGTTCTATTTAACAAAAATAGTGGCGCTGTGTAGGAGTCCTCAACAACCCATTGCTGAACTCTCTGGTGCTGTTTGCCCACTGACACCCAGAACTCGAACTCAATGGTTAGTTAGGCAGGAGCGGTGGCGATCGCTACGTTAGCGTTAAGTGTTAAAATTCACACAGAAAATTTGCAGCTAATTGCCAGCTCTGCGATCCGAGTATGAATGAGCAATGTACCAGTTCTTGTCGTACTCGAATTACGCCAGCACGGTTTTTGAAGACGACAAAAACTCACGTATGTTTAGAAAAATACCGACTCCTAACACAGTGGAAGCTCAAATCACTCGTCGCAGGCTGACTCTGAAATTTTCCCGATTTAAACGCCTTGCCGAGGCGGGTTACAGTATCGCAAGTCTCTCATTTTCTGTGCGAGTAAATGGTGCGAAAGGAATGCTCACCTTGAGGCAAAATGGGCTTCTTCAACTCAAGCTTGACTTAACTAATATGTTGCCAAGACAGAGCCCTCCTTTTCCTCTCTCTCCGGTGCTGAGTATAGCGCTCGTGGGGGCCGACCAGGGGGAAAAAAGATGAAAGACAAGCAATCAAAGGCGGAGTCCCACCTTCAGGTTGAAACAGACTTGGAGGCTTTAACATCCATTTTGGAATGGTTGGAGAATATAGTTTTGCCGCTGCTGCCAGCAGATTTCTGGTGGCAGTGCCGGCTGATCGTCAACGAAGGCTTTACAAACGCTGTCCGCCACGCTCACCAGAACTTGCCCTCCGCGACGCCGATCGACATTGAGGTAAAAGTGTTTGCCGATTACTTAGAAATTAGAATTTGGGACAGGGGTCAACCCTTCAACCTAGAAGCAAAGCTGCACTCGATCATGCAAGAGCAGCGCGATCCCTTGGACAGAGAAGGAGAAAGGGGACTGGTATTCATGTACAAGCTCACAGACGATCTTCGCTATATCCGTACCGACGACCGCCGCAACTGCCTGGTAATGCGAAAAAACCTGAGCTGATGGCGCTCTTGCCCGCCCCAGCCAGGGCGGCTAATGCGGCAAAAAATGGCAGGTTCCAGCACCGCCCCCTGTTGTGCTACCCGGAACCCAACCACATCCCCTGCAATTCACCGGCTGCAGCCTCAAATTAGCCAGGGCAGGACAATTTGCTTCAAAATAAATATTATGCTAAAAATTCTAATTTATTCTTATAACTACTATCCAGAGCCGATCGGCATTGCCCCCCTGATGACAGAACTAGCGCAAGGCCTAGTCAAGCGCGGCCACCAAGTCCGAGTCGTTACAGGAATGCCCAACTATCCCCAGCGCCGGATTTATCCGCAATATCAGGGCAAAATTTACCTCACCGAAGAACGCAAAGGTGTCACAATTCAGCGCAGCTACCTGCGCGTCAACGGCCCCCACCCCAGCCTCCTAGACCGACTTTTACTAGACGGCAGTTTTGTCGTCTCCAGCGCCGTCCAAGCCTTCAGAGGCTGGCGTCCCGACGTAATTTTCTCGACAATGCCCCCTTTACCGATTTGCGTCCCTGTTGCCCTCTACGGGTGGAGTCGCGCTTGCCCGATCGTCCTCAACGTACAGGATATAGTCTCAGAAGCAGCCGTGCGCGTCGGCTTGGTCAAAAAAAACGGAGTCCTAGTTCGGATTGCTGACGCCTTAGAAAAATTTGCCTACAGCACAGCCAGCCAAGTCAGCGTCATCGACAGCGGCTTTGTCAGCAAATTGCACTCTCAGGGAGTACCCCCAGAAAAAATAGTTTGCGTTCCCAATTGGGTTGATGTCAACTTCATTCGCCCCTTACCTAAAGAAAATAACCCCTTTCGGGAAACTCACAAACTCAAGGGCAAATTTGTAGTTCTCTACGCCGGGAATATTGCCCTGACTCAAGGTTTGCAAACTGTGGTCAAAGCTGCAGCCCGTTTGAAACACATACCGGAAATTGCTTTTGTAATTGTTGGGGAATCAACAGCACTCGCGCGCCTGCAAAAAGATTGCGAAACTTACAAAGCTAATAATGTGATGCTGCTGCCATTTGAACCGCGAGAAAAATTGCCGGAACTCTTAGCTGCTGCTGATATTAGTTTAGTCGTACAAAAGCTGCGCGTTACTAACTTCAATATGCCTTCAAAAATTCAAGTAATTCTCGCCAGCGGTAGGGCAATTTTGGCATCGGTTCCAGAAACCGGCACAGCCCACAAAGCAGTCCAGCAAAGCGGTGGCGGGGTAGTGGTAGCGCCGGAAGACCCGGAGGCTTTGGCTGACGCAGTTGAGGATTTGTACCTGCATCCTGCTAAGGTGAATGCCTTGGGCGAGCAAGGTAGAAATTATGCTGTTGAAAATTACGGATTTGAGGAAGCTTTGAATCATTATGAGGCTTTATTTGCGGCGGTGGCAGCGAGTCACGGTGAGAAAATATTGGAGCCTTTGCCGAAATGATCGGGTAATTGGGTTAGTGAGTACCGACAGTTATTTTTTACTTTGTGAAACCGATTCTTAAGAGTTATACTGTCCAGTTTAAAATACCTATTGCAAAAAAAATCTATGTTACAATTAAAGGCTTTGAGTTTTAGACCCCAGAACTAACTCATAATTGTAAAGTGATGATATAACCTGCAATCTGCTCCACTTAGGAATGAAAATTTAATAACTTAAGCGATTGCTCGTTACTTTCGCTCTTCCTGGTAATGCAGATGCTTTGGCTCTGCTCATTCTATCTCGCAACTTACAGGAGAGAGGACTGTAGGAGGTGCTTAAGTTATTAAGTTTTCGAGCCTTAAACCAAACCCTTAATTCTAGCATAAAATTATTTTCCAAGAGGTCTATTTAACTAAACACTAGGAAGATAACGTGCAATATTTCCCGAACAATCCTCAATATATTCAAGGATACAGCCAGCCACATACTCAGCAAGCTTGACAGGAACAGCATTACCAATCATTTGTTCTAAATCTGACTTATTACCCTTAAACTTAAATGTCTTTGGAAATGTTTGAATATAGCTCCGCTCAATAGTCGTCAAAGGGCGTAACCTCTCATCAATATCGCACAAATCACCTTCATGCTTTTTGTACGTCTTGGGAATTGGACGATTAACACCTCGAACTGTCGGGCTAGGTTCGTGGATGCTGAAAACTCCCCTTCTCTTATAGCTTCTAGGATGTCGATAAAAATACTCAATACCTAAATCATCACCTAAGTATTCAAAAATATTCATAGGATTTTTAGACTGATTCTTGGTTAAATAAGAACTCAAAATACCATCTTCTCCATCCAACTGACCGATCAAAAAGTATCGTTTTCTAGCTTGCGGAACTCCACAATAGCTGGCATTCAAAACCGAAGAACTTAAACCATAGCCACTTTGTCTAAATTTCTCTAAAACTTTCTGTAAAATTTGGCTTTTTTGAATTCTGGCAACGTTCTCCATGACAAACCATCTCGCCTTAATGCTAGTAATAATATTCGCAAATGCTAAAGATAAATCTCCTCTCCCAAGATTCTCATCTCTTTTACCTGCACTGGAAAAATCTTGGCAAGGAGGCCCACCAATAATGATATCTGGATTGAAATCACCGATAAATGAACATACATCTGCTTGTGATAAATCTTTATCAAATATCGGATGCTGGAAGTTTTCTGTATAAACTTCAATAGCTGGACGCCAGCAGTCAAAAGCTGCTACTACATTGAATCCAGCATTTTGAAATCCGAGTGACAAGCCTCCACAGCCTGAAAATAAATCTACTGTTCTCATTTTTGCAAAGTTACTATTAGAACCCATGATATGTTAGTCAAATAAATCGGGAGAGTTATAAATAATAGCATCAAATCTCCTCTCTGGACTCAGCAAATTTTGACCGCCACCTAAAATTATTCTTTGGATTTCTTGTTTTTTAATTCTTGGTTGCCTTAATGATTCGGACTTCATGTAAGCATGAGTGAATCTGCCACTTACAGCAAATGCTTTGTCATTTTTTGTATTATAGGAAAGATTGTCTATGATTTTTCCATGATTAAAAGAACCGCTCAGGCTAAAGTCATATAACATTTTAAATAACCAGATGACTGTTCGAGTATGTCTGGAAATGCGTCTGATACAGCCAAACTTCCTGATTTCGGTCTTCGTTAAATCTACAAACAATCTAGCAAAAGCAAGATTGCTCCAAACAAAAACATCCAAGCAGCTATCTATAAGTTTTGGTGATTTCCCTTCTGTCTTCCATATCGGCTGCATTAGAAAGGGTTGCTGATATTCTAACATGGAAAGTGAAATTGAATCTATGCTATCGATCGTCTCTGGAATATGAGGAATTACATAAGTTGGATCTGACCAGTCAGAAATTTCTGTAAAACGTTCATCAATTATAAATTTCATACTAGATAAATTAAGCTTGAGCGTATTCACAATACTGCAGGCTAAATAAACTATAGTATCCGGTCTTATTACAATTTCACAACCATAAAAATCTTCTGTCAAATTACAAGTTGTATGGTCTGGTAATGCTGTCAATTTAATCTCTATCGCCTGCAAGCAAGAACCTAAATCTCTTGCTTGTGTAACTAAATCGACTCCTGGAAGAGTACCTATAACATATTGCCGATCCGGTGTAAATTGTGTTTCAAAAGCATAGAAAAGATTGTCTGAATTCGGGTCTATTCCGTAAAACATAGCAGTGCTAATGCTTGAATGTTCTACTTGCAAACTTGAACTTAGTTTAATGTATATATTGTCAAAGTTTTTGCTGTGTAAGTAAGAGCAAATAGAGGCCGGAAAGGAGGAGTTGAAGCAGTTTTTACCCCAAGCTTCCTCCTGGGTAAAATCTCGGTTTGAGTGTCTTAGTCCAAATAACCCAGGCTCCTGATTTGGCGTATTGCTTGAAATCACTGTTTATCCACAAGAAACGGTTGAATCAATCATTTTAGTCTGTACTAGCCGCATTGCGCCAAGCTAGTGTATTTTATATAAACCCTTAGTCTTAAACATCAGAGCCCAAGCACAGAGAAAAGTTATTTACACTTAACTATTTTGCTCCAAAAGTGCCGATCGCAACCTCGAACAGCAGCACCGCAGCAACTACCAATATCGCCCCCTTCGCCCCTTCGCCCATCATCCATCCCAGAAGCCACCGCACCCTTTGGGCCCGACACCGCAGCCGATCGAGAAGAAAACGCTAAAATACTAGACATCATACAATTTTGGAGTTAATATTTGGCACTTGCACCTACGCGCGAAAACGTCCTAGCTTGGCTCTGTAACCGCGTTCCTGCTGCCCGCATCACACATATCCTCGGAGTCGAACAGACAGCAGGTGACTTGGCCAGACATTACGGCCTCGACGAAGCAAAAGCTCGATCGGCCGGATTGTTGCACGACGCAGCAAAATACTTTAAACCCCAACTGCTGCTGCAAATGGCCCAGAAGGAAGGTTTAGAGCTAGACTCAGTGTTAGAAGCGCACCCGCACCTGCTGCACGCAGACGCCAGCGCGATCGTCGCTAGAGACGAATTCGGAGTGGTCGATCGAGAAATTTTGGACGCAATCGCCAATCACACCCTCGGCAGACCAAACATGAGCCAGCTCAGTTGTACCGTATTTGTAGCAGACTCTATAGAGCCGAGCCGCGGCAACACAGCCGAACTAACAGCACTGCGCGAGGCAAGCTGGCAAAATCTTTATGCAGGCGTGTGGCAAACTAGCGATTATTCTCTGAAATATTTGCTAGAAACTCGCTGCTACATTCACCCGCGCACCGTACTGACGCGCAATTGGGCGCTGCAAATGGCTCGCCAATCGAAGGAAACAGGAAATTCGACAGAAAAGTCGATCGCACAAATCACAAGTTAAAAGTAAAATTTACCAGCAATCGAGTCCTTACTTTTGGCTTCAACCTAACTCCTATTTCCAGTTTCAAACTGCCAAAAACCGATCGCCAAACAGCCCCCATTCTCACTTGCCGTATCAATTAGGAACTTAAACACTTAATGTCAGATATCACCCAACTCGAATACTCCAGGGCCGAATCTACAGCAACCGACGCCACATCCCCAGACGAAGCGCGCGGCCTGATATTGACTGCAGCCCAAGCAGCCGATGAGCGCAAAGCAGTAGATATTGTATTGCTTTGCGTAGCAGAAGTATGCTACCTAGCAGACTACTTTGCGATTTTCACCGGATTTTCCAACGTGCAGGTACGAGCCATCTCCCAAGCCATCGCAGACCAAGTAGAAGAAGAATGGGGACGGTTGCCGCTGCGTACACAAGGGCTATCAGACGCAAGTTGGGTCGTCATGGACTACGGCGACGCAATTATCCACATCTTGAAACCCCAAGAGCGCGAGTTTTACAATTTAGAAGCGTTCTGGGGACACGCCGAACGAATTGACTTTTCCACCGCAGAGGAATGCTAATGTGAAAAATGCTTCTGTTTCTATTTGTCCTGTTCCGCAAGAACAGCGACCGGTTAATGAATACCAAGAACTTACAGAATCCTGGTTTTTTAGCTGGGTAACTCTCAATTGGCCGGGATACCTGGCAAAACTCGCCTGGGTGTTGGCTTGGAGTTGCTTGGTATCCGGGCCGATAGCTGCTTCTAGCTTTGCTCCTCTCAAGTATCCAGTTCAGTTTGCTCTGTGCACTGCCGCTGGTGCCGGTTTTATTCTAGGATTGGCTTTGCTGCGACTTTACTTGGGTTGGTTCTACGTGCGATCGCGCCTTGTAAATCCCACCGTCGTCTACGAAGAGTCAGGCTGGTACGATTGTCAATCTTGGCCTAAAACACCGGAGATTTTAGCTCAAGACCAGTTGATAGTCAACTACGAACTAGAACCAATTCTCAGGCGTTTGCGGCAGACATTTTATGGTTTGACTGTATTGCTGGTTGCCGGGGGACTAATTTGGAATTGTTTGTAATCGCCAATAGAAGGGAGTTTTGAGTTTGGAGATTGCCACGCGGAGCGCACGAGCCAGAAACATCGCAGAAAGATTAATTTTATAACTCGTAACTGGCAGCTCGCAACTCAAAACTTCCTCCACCAAATCTAAAATCTAAAATCTAAAATCTAAAATTGATATGACAAGGGGAAAAAGAACCCAAGCTCCCGAACTGGAAGTCACACTGCTGCGCGAAGGTATCGTGGAGTCGAAGCACCGCGCCCAAGCCGCTGTCTCTGACAAGCGCGGGCGCATTCTGTCGGTTGCCGGTAACTCGGAAACTGCGGCATTTGTCCGTTCTTCTCTCAAACCGTTTCAAGCTTTGGCTGTGACGGCGAGCGGCACTTTGGAACGCTACGAATTGACCGATCGAGATTTAGCGATTATTTGCAGTTCTCATCAAGGTACGATCGAGCAATCGCGACAGGTGTTTAACATCCTGTGGCGCTGCGACATTGACCCATCTAAACTTCAATGCCCCATTCCTGAAGGCAAAAAAAGTTCCCTGCAATACAACTGTTCCGGCAAACACGCCGGAATGCTGGCTGTCTGTCAGCAAATGCACTGGCCGCTGGATACTTATTTGGACCGCAAACATCCCGTCCAGAAGCTGATTTTGGGCAAGGTGGCTGACTTGCTGGCAATGCCTGCCGAAGAGTTTATCGGCGCTCGCGACGACTGCGGCGCTCCTACCTATTTGTTGCAGTTGGGACAAATGGCGTCTTTGTACGCTAAGTTAGCCTCCGGCGACAATGTGGATATGGAGCGGATTGTCCGCGCTATGACTCATCACCCGATGATGGTTGCCGGTGAGGGAAGGTTTGACACGGAACTGATGCGCTTGACTCAAGGAGAATTGGTCAGCAAGTCCGGCGCAGAAGGGGTGCAGTGCATCGGCCGCGTTGGTGAAGGTATGGGTTTGGCAATTAAGATAACCGATGGCGGCAAGCGCGCTCAATTTGCTGTGGCAATTCACTTGCTCAAGCAGTTGGGGTGGATTACTCCGACAATTGCCGAAACTCTTTCGGACACTTACCTGACTCTCAGCGATTTTAAGCGCTTGGAGGTAGTGGGGGAAGTTTCGATGCTCTAAGTTGTTCTGCATTCAAATTGTAGATATGGAACCCATTTGACATCTTTGAGTTTTTGGGTTGGGTGACGAGAAATATAGAACCCCATTTGACATCTTTGAGTTTTTGGGTTGGGTGACGAAAAATATAGACAGAAACCCGGTTTCTGAGATTTACCCAGGCGAGAAACCGGGTTTCTGGGAGTTTTTGGTTGGGTGACGAGAAATATAGACAGAAACCCGGTTTCTGAGATTTACCCAGGCGAGAAACCGGGTTTCTGGGAGTTTTTGGTTGGGTGACGAGAAATATAGACAGAAACCCGGTTTCTGAGATTTACCCAGAATAGATATCAAATGGGTTCTATAAATAACCGACCAAAAATCCCCCTCTCCCCCTCTCCCCCTCGATCGATACTCAGAGCCGATTTCAGCAACCCCTCCCACAATCTCAAAAGTTTTTTTGATTTAGGGGTTGCTATTTTCAGAAAGATATGTTTATATTAGTAAGAGAGACAAAGCGACGCGGGATAGAGCAGTCTGGTAGCTCGTCGGGCTCATAACCCGAAGGTCAGTGGTTCAAATCCACTTCCCGCCACCAAATTTAATCAGATAAGCCCCAGCAACCAAAAAGTTGCTGGGGCTTATTCGATCGGAAAATTCAGAAAATAGGGACACAGCACTGTGTCGCTACCGCATACTTGTGTTTTTCCCAAAGGAAAAAATAAAACAGACCCTCAACCCCAACACTCAACCCTATACTTTTTTTCTACGCCCGTTTGTGCAAGCTTTATGTATCAAAAATCTGCAATCAGATATCAATGTTTTTAAACTCTCAATTTTAAATTGCTAAGCCGATTGAGCTTGCAGCCAATCAAAAATCGTGTTTAACTGTTCCAGCGTCACTAACCCGTACTGCCACAACACCATCGGCAGTTGGCTGGCATCTTCTTCGCCGTGTCTGAGAGCAACGGCGATCGCAGAATTCGATAGCGCCAATTCCCCCCGCAAATAATCGATCAATTGAGCCTTTCCCATGACCTTCACCGCCAGTTTTATACGCTATTGTAAAGATATGTATCCGATTTGACTGAATTTGAAGTTTAATAGTCCTAATTTTCTGTTGATAATGGGCGATGTGGTGTGATGGAAAGCGCACGCAAGTTGTGATAAAACTCATAAAAAAAGGCGATCGCAGTCACAAGATATCCCAGCCCAAAAATAGGATAGGGCGATCGATCGCTAGACATCAATTCATCTAAAATGGTTAAAGTCCTAGCTGAAGCTGAACTCCCGCTTCTGTGCCGCTGTCGCTCGGTTTGATAGGTAAGGGATTTCCTTGCCGTCTCGCGTCAGAAGGAGTAGTGATAAATTCCAATTCCGGCCCAATTTTGAGCCGAAATGTATCCCCCAAACTGCGCTCCCTTCTAGCAGAATTAGCCCCGGTTTCTGATTCACCAATCAAGTTTTGGTAGTCCGAGTCCACTGTTCTGTCCTCCACAGTCCTCAGAGAATCCCCCGATAAAGTCGTTTCCGAATTTTGGGGCCCTGATTGCATTCTTTGTTGGGCGAAAACCGCCGGGGTGAAACCGATCAAAATTGAGCTCAGTCCGAGAACAGTACCAAAATTAGCCATAACTGCATTCATCATCCGTGCCTCCGTTAGCTGCATCCTACTATGCTGATTGTACCCAGTCGGAATTAAGTTGCGCTCTATCAAAAGTAGATGGTTGTAGAAGCTGCCGCCATCTGGCACTGTCTGTGATTTTTGACGGGAGAGGAAGAGAAGAAGAGAGGGGGAGAGAATGGGCAAGATAGAGCGCGATCGCATTTATACGCGCCGCAGAAAAAATGCTTTTTGGAAAGCCGGAGATGTTCCCAGAGAATTTGACTGTTTCAGGAATACAAATCGAGAAATATACAGAAACCCTGCCAAAAACCGGGTTCGCCAAAATATACGTTGTAGCCAGCCGAAACGCCAAAAAAAACTCGGTTTCTGATACCAAGTTGAAAAAAGTCTGTCCCAACCTCAAATCTTCAATGCGAAAATGCAAAATAGTACGATCGTCCCAGAGCACCTCGAAGACTCATCTCGATCGCCCTCCCAAAATTCCAAATCGCGTTAAGATGGCGGTGGCAGCCGTTAAAAATTCAGTAGCCAGTGGCAGATTCCGATTTCTTAACAGCACTTGGCCTGCTCCAATAATCTCAACTTTCAAAATCTGCGCTCATCAGGTTGTACTTTACTTAAATGTTGTGAATTCGTAATATTTCTGCTCGCTCATGGCAATCAAATATCTGACGTACCCGATTTTAAAAATGTCGGGAAAAGTGCCAATTCGCATCGTCCTTTTGGTACCTTTTGCCCTCCAGACTTTCGCTGCGGTAGGGCTGACGGGGTGGCTGTCGCTGCGTAACGGGCGCAGGGCCGTCAACGACGTTGCCGCCCAACTGCGGGCGGAAGTCACATCGCGCATCGAGCAACACATTCACAGTTATATCGAAACGCCGCACCAAGTCAATCAACTCAATCTCGATGCCATTAGTCTAGGCATTTTGAACGTGCAGGATTCTGCTAGTTTACGCAATTACTTCTCCAAGCAAATCAAAATCTTCGATCGAATTAGCTACATTCAATTCGGCTCCGAACAAAAAACTTTTATGGGAGTTGAACGCCTCGACAACGGCAAGTTGCAAGTTCGGATTTCTAATCAATCTACTGGCTATAACTTTTACAGTTACGCGCCGTCGGAGTTCGGGGACGCAACCAAGCTATTAAAAATTACTCCCAACTACGACCCCCGCCTGCGACCTTGGTACACGGCTCCGGTGCGGGCCCGTAAACCTACCTGGAGTAAAATTTATACTTATTTTGACACTCCCAAACTGGCGATTACGGCTGCACAACCAGTTTACGGCAACCGAGGAGAACTGATTGGAGTTGTGGGTACAGATTTGCTACTTTCCCAAATCAATCAATTCTTGGAAACTCTAAAAATTGGTAAATCGGGCAAAACTTTTATTATAGAAAGGTCTGGACAATTGGTGGCAAATTCTACTCCAGAACCGCCATTTATTGTGAGCAATGGCGTTGCGAAACGGATTGCGGCAACGAGCAGCCAAAATGTTCTAATTCGATCGACAGCCCGGTATTTGACACAGCGCTTCGGAGATTTGAGCAAGATTGACGGCACTTACCAGCTAGATTTTGCGATCGGCCAAAAACGCCAATTTCTACAGGTGACACCCTTCTCAGACAGCAGGGGCCTCGACTGGTTGATTGTGGTGGCGGTTCCCGAAGCCGATTTTATGGAAAAAATTAACGCCAACACTCGCTACACAGTGTGGCTGTGTCTCGCTGCTTTGGTGGTGGCGACGGCTATAGGGTGTCTGACTTCCAGGTGGATTGCGATCCCGATTCAGCGTCTGAGCAAGGCTGCGGAGGCTCTGTCGCGGGGAGAATGGGACTCGATGGCGCTAGATCCATGCTTGATGGTGTCTGTAGAGCGGGAGGATGAGGTGGGTGTCCTGGCCCGCTCTTTTAATAGGATGGCCGGTCAATTGGAAGACTCGTTTGCTACTCTCGAAGAACGGGTGGAAGCTGCCATCGCCGACAAAACTAAATTAATTGGCTCTCTGAAACAATCTCAGCAAAAACTCGCTCTCCACCTCTCTCAAACTCCTTTGGGGGCGATCGAATGGAATCTAAACTTTGAAGTAGCCGACTGGAATTTGTCAGCAGAAAGAATTTTTGGATACAATCGCTTGGAAGCAATGGGACAGCACGGAGTGGATCTAATCGTTCCTGAAAGTGCTAAGGAATATGTCAGGCAACTATCTATTACTTTGCTTACCAATCAAGGAGGAGTTAGTAGCATTAACCAGAACATTAGAAAAGACGGCAAAATTATTCTTTGCGAGTGGTACAATACGACTTTGGTGGATGCTGACGGCTCTATAATCGGGGTGGCATCGCTGGTTCAAGACGTGACCGAGTTTCACACGGCGATGGAGCAGCTGCGGGCCAGCGAGGAGCGGTTTCGCCAGTTGGCAGAAAATATTCATGAGGTATTTTGGATTAGAGAACCAAATCAAAAGCAGCTCGTTTATGTCAGTCCTGCTTGCCAGAAAATATGGAATTTGAGCTATCAGAGTTTGCTGTCAGAACCGCAGGCTTTTTGGGATGCTATTCACCCGGAGGATCTCGATCGCGTCAAGGCTGCTTTTGAGAAACTGGTGCTGGGCAATTACGATGAGGAGTATCGGGTAGTGCGATCTGACGGTTCAGTTTGCTGGGTGCGCGATCGGGCTTTTCCAGTCCGCAACGAAACCGGAGAAATTTACCGCATCGTCGGCATTGCAGAAGACATTACCCAGCGCAAATTAGCAGAAGAATTCCAAAAAGTTGCTCAAACCGCTCAAGCTGCAAACCAAGCCAAAAGCGCTTTTTTAGCCAATATGAGCCACGAATTGCGTACTCCCCTCAACGCAATTATCGGTTACAGCGATATGCTCAAAGAAGACGCTGAGGATTTAGGCTGTGAAGATTTTATCCCCGACTTGCACAAAATTCAAACGGCCGGCAAACACTTGCTGTCTTTAATTAGCGACATTCTAGATATTTCTAAAATTGAAGCAGGGCGGATGGAACTTTACTTAGAAACTTTAAATCCAGTTAATTTAATTGACGAGGTAGTTTCTACTGTCAAACCCTTGGTAGATAAAAATAATAATCAGTTTGAAATTAATTGTGCTAGCGAGTTGGGAGCGATGTATGCTGACATTACCAAAACCCGTCAAATATTGCTCAACTTGCTGAGCAATGCAGCCAAATTTACGGAAGGCGGCACTATTACCCTGTCCGTTGAAAGAGTTAAACAGGACAGCTTAACAACTCAAGAAATAGCAGAACCTTCCGACTTAATGATTTTTCGCGTTGCTGATACCGGCATTGGGATTCCGGCCGAACAAATGCAGCATTTATTTCAAGCTTTTATGCAGGGCGACGCTTCAACTACCCGCAAGTACGGCGGCACGGGTTTGGGATTGACTATTAGCCGTCATTTTTGCTTGATGATGGGGGGCGATATGCAAGTTCAAAGCCAGTTAGGTTGCGGTTCGATTTTTACCGTATGCTTGCCTGCTCAAGTTGAATTACATAGAGAGGCATAGGGCATGGGGCATGGGGCATAGGGCATGGG
>NZ_JADEXD010000291.1 GCF_015207285.1 Tychonema sp. LEGE 07203
TAAGAGACATCGCATAAGTGCTGCAAACTCCTTGAGCTTTCTGCAAGTCGCGGATTAAATCTTCAATTACCGTACTGGCGATCGGATCTAAGCCCGCCGTCGGTTCGTCGTACAGCAAAACCTCTGGATTGTCCCTGGCATTGTCGGGATTCGCCATGATGGCGCGGGCAAAACTTACCCGCTTCCGCATTCCCCCAGACAACTGCGCCGGATAGCGTTCGCCAATTCCGGGTAAACCCACCATCTCTAACTTCTCATCCACCAATTGCCGAATCCGGCGGCGCGGCAGCTTAGAATGCTGGTACAGTAAAAAACCGACATTCTCCTCCACCGTCAGCGAATCAAATAAAGCAGCTTGCTGAAAAACCATCCCAATCCCGATCGGATCTGCCACGTCGTCTACCCATCCCACCCTGCGCTGTCCCTGAACGACAACCTCTCCGGCATCGGGGGCCAACAAACCCGCAATTATCCGCAAAATCGTAGATTTCCCCGTCCCGGAAGGGCCAATAATTGCCAGGGCCTCTCCCCGATAAATCCTCAGATCGACTCGATCGAGGATCTGGTTCTGGCCGAAGGACTTACTTACCCCTTTGAGTTCGATTAGCGGCTCAGCCATAAGATGTTATCAATAAGTTGTCAGTCCTCAGTCATCAGTCTAGCTAATGACTCAGGACTCATGACTAATAACTAATGACTTAAATAGACTGCCAGAATCAAAACTCTCTTGTATTGTAAATTTGTCAGCTCGAGCTGTTCCCATAACCTTAAGACTAATTAACCATGTCAATTAGTTCACTTCCTAAAGCCCTTCGCGTCTTGGCCAAAGCCAAGCAGGTTTTTGCCCAATCCAGAAATCCTTACCCCCCTTCTTTGCGGAACGGGCGAGTTCACCAGTGGTTTAAGTGGTTGGCCCCCGGACTGCTGGTGAAACGGTGGCTGCTGATCAGCGCTAGCGGTGTGGTGCTTGCCACTTTGGGTTTAGCGATTTGGACTGGAATGACTCCGATTTTTTTCTTGTTGCAATTGTTGAAAAATTTTTTGACGTGGATTGCCGAAGTTATTCCCAATTACGTGTCGGGGCCGGTAATAATTGCTGGCGGGATTTTGTTAATTCTGTGGGGGCAAACTCGCAGTTTGAATTCTATTACTCAAGTGCTGATGCCGGAAGGGAATGAGGAATTGGTCGATCGACTCCTCAACCACCGCCGCTTGCACCGCGGCCCGAAAATTGTGGCAATTGGAGGGGGTACGGGCCTTTCTAATTTGCTCAGGGGATTGAAGGAATACAGCGCCAAAATCACTGCTATTGTCACCGTGGCGGATGACGGCGGGTCTTCCGGGCGGCTGCGGCGGGAAATTGGGGTGCTGCCGCCGGGAGATATTCGCAATTGTTTGGCGGCCTTGGCAGATGAGGAAAAGTTATTGACTGAGTTATTTCAATATCGTTTTCAGGCCGGTGACGGTTTGGTGGGCCACAGTTTTGGGAATTTGTTTTTGACGGCGATGAGCGATATTGCGGGAGATTTGGAACAGGCGATCGCCGCGAGTTCTAAAGTTTTAGCGGTGAGAGGGGAAGTGCTGCCGGCTACTCTGAGCGACGTTTCTTTGTGGGCAGAACTGGCTGACGGCCGGAGGATTGAGGGGGAGTCCAGCATTACCGAAGCTAACGGGCAAATCGTCAAAATAGGCTGTACTCCTGCTAATCCTCCCGCTTTGCCCAAGGTGGCGATCGCGCTGAGGGAAGCGGATTTTATAATTATTGGGCCGGGGAGTCTTTATACGAGCGTGATTCCCAATTTGTTGGTGCCGGAAATTGCCGAGGCGATCGCCCGCAGCGAAGTTCCGCGCATTTATGTGTGCAATATTATGACTCAGCCGGGAGAAACTGACGGATACAGTGTTGCAGATCACATTCGGGCGATCGATCGCGCTTGCGGCCGGCCCCTGTTCGATGCTGTAGTAGTGCAGGGAAAAGTCCCTTCTGCAAAAGCTTTGATCCGCTATTCTCAGGAGAATTCCTATCCTGTAGTGCTCGATCGAGAAGCCGTAACGCAATTGGGACGGCGAGTTGTCATCGCCAATGTCATGGATGAAGATCTAAATACGGGTTTAATTCGCCATAATTCTCAAAGATTGGCCGCCATGTTACTCCGTTGGTACGGCCGCGCCCAGAACATTTAAGCTGTTAACTGTTAACTGTTAACTGTTAACTGTTAACTGTTGACTGTTAACTGTTAGCTGTTAGCTGTTAGCTGTTGACTGTTAACTGTTGACTGTTGACGGTGCAGACTAATGTTATTCGTTATTAGCTAGCAGCCCCAAGCGAGTAACAAATAACAAATAACAAATGACTAAGGACTCATGACTAATTATTGAAATGAAAACTTTGCTTCCTGATTTTGAGGCTACGCGCAAGTTTGGTGTGGCGTTAGGTCGATCGCTCCCCGCCGGCACTGTCATCTTATTACAAGGAGATTTAGGTGCCGGCAAAACTACCTTGGTACAAGGTATTGCCGAAGGTTTGGGAATCTCCGAATCCATCGAAAGTCCTACTTTCACCCTGATTAACGAGTATTTTGCAGGGCGAGTTCCGCTGTATCATCTAGATTTGTATAGACTCGAACCCGAAGAAGCAGAGGCTTTGCACTTAGAAAGTTATTGGGACGGATTAGAAATGGATTTGGGAATTGTGGCGATCGAGTGGCCCCAAAAATTGCCCTACAAACCCGATAATTATTTGCAAATTTCTTTGAGTTATCTCGATAGCGGGCGGGAAATTGAAGTGATGGGGAATGGCAATTTATTGGATTGGCAATGGGAAAATTGAAAAAGGGCGATTCCCTACGGGATAGCTACGCTTCACGGACTTACTGCGGCGGGCGGTTGACTCGAATCAATTTACCCCTCAAATTTTATTCCATAGAAATAGTCTCATTAATGCGTATTGCCAACCGATTTCTATCTCTGTCATCTTTACAAACAATAATACCGGCATGGTTTGGCTGATGTTTGTGCAGTCCGATGAAATCAAACCGATTTAATGTCAAAACAGCGCGATCGTTACTCGCAGCAAACTCTAGCACCTCTGGATCGGGAATTCCCAAATTTGCATTGCCTGCTTCTTGAACCGTTAAGCTGCTACGCAGCTAAACCGGATAAAATAGCATTGCCTTTATTTTTGATTTTTCGATCCCATTTAATAACCATTTCTCCTTCATTTAATAATTTATGTAGCAATTCCGATAATTCTTCTACTGA
>NZ_JADEXD010000088.1 GCF_015207285.1 Tychonema sp. LEGE 07203
GGCATTGGGCGGAGCGAAGCGGAGGGATGGGGCATGGGGCATGGTGACTGTTGAACCCGACTCGCTCTCAATACCCCTGAATCTACTCGGCTCTAAGTGTGGGAAAATTCCGGGCGAGTCGGAACTGAGCCTGCTGCGTTATCCTGAGTTTAACGGGAATTGATAGTTTATCGATCGACTCAGGAGACTTGATTATGACTTGGCGCGGATCTACGACTGTTCCAGACCGGATTTTTGCTTCTTTGCCTTATTTGCTGCCGCTGATGGACGGGCTTGGCTTTGGCAGGTTTCTGTTTACACAGTTTCCTGCCCTCCAACTGTTGTTGATACCGCTAGCTCCATTGATGCAAATTTATCGTTTGCCCTTTGCGAGCTTGATTATCTTCTTTGCGCTGTATTTAGGAGTAGTTAGAAACGAAAACATCAGTCACTTCATTCGTTTTAATGCGATGCAGGCGATTCTTTTAGACATTGTTTTGATGCTGTGCGGTCTGGTTTTGCCGATCTTTTTTAAAGGCTTGCAAGTCGCATTTATTGCAGAAACTCTGTACAACATGGTGTTTTTGGGTGCTTTGGCTGCATTTGTTTATGCAGTCGTGCAGTCGGCGTTGGGACGCTATGCAGAGATTCCTCCGCTTTCGGATGCTGTTTATATGCAGGTTCGTTAGTTGGCAGGAAAGCAGGAAAGCAGGAAAGCAGTTGGTAGTTGACAGGAAAGCAGTTGGCAAAAGTGCCGGTTCTCTTAGTTGTGAGTTGACAGGAAAGCAGTAGTTATTAGTTATTAGTTATTAGTTAACGGTTATTAGTTATTAGTTAACGATTAACAGTCAACAGCTAACAGTCAACAATGACTACTGACTACTGACTACTGACTACTGACTATTGACTGCTGACTGCTGACTAATGACTACTGACTACTAACTACTGTATTTTCAAGACTGCCGATGCCTTCAATTTCGATGCGGACTCGATCGCCTATTTGTAACGGCCCTACTCCTTGCGGCGTTCCTGTCAGTATCACATCGCCGGGAATTAGAGTCATAATTTGACTGATGTATGAGACTAGAAAGTCTGGGGAAAATACCATGCGATCGATCTCGGATGACTGTACCGGTCGATCGCTATCATTGACAAAAGTCTGCAACTGTGCAGCCGGACTCAATTCGCGGACAATCCAAGGCCCCAAGGGACAAAATGTATCGAACCCTTTCGCCCTCGCCCACTGGTTGTCACGCTTTTGCAAATCTCGGGCTGTCACGTCGTTGGCGATGGTATAGCCCCAAATCTTGCCGTGTGCTTGTTCGGGAGTGCAGCTGCTACAGAGTTGACCGATTACCAAAGCCAATTCTCCCTCGTAGTCTACCCTTTCCGACTGCTGCGGATAGCGAATCGCTCCACCTGCGGGGATGATAGCGCTGGGCGGCTTGAAAAACAGCAGGGGTTCTTCGGGTACTGGAGTACCCATTTCGGCGGCGTGATCGACATAATTTTTGCCGACAGCTACAATTTTTGAGGGAGAGCAAGGGGCGAGAATTTGGTAAGTATCTGGTTGGAGTTCCAAATCTGTTGGTTGTCCTTGTAACCAGGGAGGTGCGTCAAATACTTGAACGCTGTGGCTCAGTTGCAGCAAACCGTAATGGATGTGTCCTTGTGTTGTTTTAACTCGAACATAGCGCTGGGCCATAGTATTTTAGATTTTAGATTTGGGATTTTAGATTAAACTATACTGAGAACTAAAGATGGCTCTAGGGATAATATCATGTCTTGTAAAATAACTGTTATAAGTTTGTATAAGTTTGTAGTGGGGACTTCAGTCCTCAGATTTTTATGAGGATGGAAGTCCGATGCTGCAAACCAATTTTGCTGCGATTGTTTGAGCCGACATCTTGCTAATGATTAAAAATTTATTACTCGATCGACCTTTAAGATTTTTGCTGTATCATTTTTAACCCGCTTTCGGTGCAAACTCCGTGCAGCGGTTTGTCCCAGGAGTCAACGGGTAGCTGAGTTAGCAAGGCAAATTCAAAGATTGTGGCGATCGTCATTTTCGCTCGCCACTCTGGTAAAGTTAGCATTCGATCGTAATAGCCGCCGCCGTAGCCCAAGCGACAGCCGCGAACATCGCAACCAACGGCGGGTACGAGGATTAAATCTACTTCTGAACCATCTATTTTTGGAGCATCAGGCAGCGGTTCTAGTATGCCATAAGCTCCACTATGTAAAGCATCTCCGGGTTGCCAGATGTGCCAGGATAGCTCTTTCCCGACACAGCGGGGAAATCCCCATTTGCGGGGTGTTGCAAACAAGGGACTTAAATCTGGTTCTTGGCGAAAACTGAAGTAGGCGAGGATTGTTTTTGCTTGGGCAAATAGGGGCGAGTTTTGCAGGTGATTGCAGAGGATTTCGCTCTTTTCTCTCCACTCTTGTGCTGATAGGGATTTGCGGGTGTTGAGGAGCGATTTTCTTAATTCTGTTTTAGTTAATGAAGGTTGAGGAGTGTTCATATTTCAGATTAAATAAATTTAAAAGAATGCGAAAAAACCTAGGAAGACGGCTAAAAAGGGTAGAGAAACAGCTAAAAAAGATAGGACACGACACTGCGGTGTCCTACAAATATCATGGGTAATTAACCGAATTTCAGAATATATCTTGTCTCGCCACAGCGTAGGGAAACGGCACTGCAGTTTCCTACAGATATCACGGAAAATTAACCGAATCTGATAGCATATATTGTCTCAACACAGTACATTATAGGCAAGTTGAATTTCAAACTGATTCCCATTTCTTTGACCTTGCCATTTGAATACTATGATTTGTCTAGGATTTGCGATCGAGACGAATCGCTTGTTCCAAAGCAGTTTTTTCCCTGGATCTCCGCAGGTAAGGCTGCAACTTAGCAACATCCCACCCAGTCAATATCTGCATATCTTCCAAATTCATACCCCGCATTAACATCTCCACGCACCAGGTTTGTTGAGTTTGTTCGATCGCGATCGCCTCTGCTTCAACACCCACCAATCCCGCAGTCAATTCTTCCCACAGTTCTACTAAATCATTTTCCGACAGGGGTTTTCCAGTTCGATTTAAAAACAAAGCTGACTCGCTATCTTTCCGGCTTTTCAACCACTGAGTCAGCGGATTGTTAGTATAAGAACCGTAGCGCTTGCCCAAAATCCATTGATTTACGGGAACTTGCCGCCCTAAACCTTGGGTGACTTGCAGCAGTTGTTGGCGAGAATCGCTGATGTGGTGCGATCGCTCCAACCCAACAATCTCATCTTTACTCAATCCCGATCCAAACAAAACATATACTAAAGCATATTGTTGGATTCCCAGCTTTTTTGCTCGCTGCAAAATGGCAGCGACTAAATTTGCTGGCAAATCTAACACATTTTCCCCAGCAGTTTTTTTTGTCGCCAACTCCGATTTAACTGCAAATTGATTCTGGGCGATGGGGCTGTCCCGAATTTTGGCGCCAAATCCGCCAGACGCAGGCAAAATCCCAGCTTCCACCTTCGGATTTTCACTCAAAAAACTAACATTCTCCTTTTCTTCCTCTTCATCAAAAGACGATACAGCCCCGTGCAAAAACAGCGTGACTAAATTTTCCAAAAAATCCTCCCGATCATGCCAAAGTTGGTGAAACTCGCTAGTAAACTCAATCACCGCATATCCCACCAACATTCCGTTGAGTAAACTCGCAAGCTGTTCGGCGCTCAAATGCGTGTGCAACTTCTCGCGATCGATCGCAGCAGCAAAATATTCTGCTGCGTAACGGTTGGCTTCGGTAAAGCCTCTACCCAACGCCGCGCGGTTTTCTGCGGGGTACTTTCCGGCTTCGCCCACCACCGATCGCACGACTTCGGGAACCCGTTCCAGCGCCTGTAAGCACGCAATAGCGTAGTCTTTGAGCGTTTCATGAATGTTGCTAGTCTGATTTGTCCGATCGACTAAACTTTCACCCAACTTAGTAAATACGGCAGCCTCTTCAATGACTGCCAAAAGCAAGCCGTGCTTGCTACCAAAATTCCGAAATAGCGTTACCTCATTAACTTCAGCTAATTCTGCAATTTGCTTAGTCGTGGTTTCGGTAACTCCCCGAGAGACAAATAACTCTAGCGCTGCACCGATTAAACGCTGCCGAGTTGGATTCCGTTGAGCGGCCATACAATAAATTGCAAGTTATACTTGCATAAAAAGGAAACGCCTGTTAAGCTGAATATGTAAGTAAAACTTGCATTTTCTATTCCGCCTGTAACGGTATGCTTTCGCGAGCATCAGTTTTAACCAGTGTATAGGGGAAGGTCGATCGTTGTTTCGTTAGCAAATCGCCGTTATCTAAAATAAAAATTTCATGACTTATAATTCCGTCGAAACGGCCCTTGAGGGCAAACAGCCGATCGCATTTAACTGGACGACTGCGGCATTTTTTGGGATAATACACGGCTTAGCATTATTAGCCCCCTGGTTTTTTTCTTGGTCTGCTTTAGGTGTAGCGATATTTCTGCACTGGCTATTTGGCAGCATTGGGATTTGCTTGGGATATCACCGAATGTTAACTCATCGTAGCTTCCAAGTGCCTTCTTGGTTAGAATATGCGATCGCCACAATAGGTGCTTTAGCCTTACAAGGCGGCCCGATTTTTTGGGTTTCTGGACACCGCCAGCATCATCTCTACACAGAAGATAACAATAAAGATCCTTACTCCGCGCGGCGCGGTTTTTGGTGGAGTCACATGATGTGGATATTTTACCCGCACCAAGAGTTTTTTAATTACGAAACTTACAAGAAATACGCTCCAGATTTAGCTAAAGATCCATTTTACCGCTGGTTAGATCGCAACTTTCTGATACTGCAAATTCCTGTAGGAATCTTGCTGTACCTAATTGGCGGTTGGTCATTTGTGATTTACGGCGTATTTCTCAGGGCAGTTTTGCTGTGGCACAGCACTTGGTTAATCAACTCTGCCAGCCACATGACAGGCTACCGCACATTCAACTCCCAAGACAATTCTCGCAATCTTTGGTGGGCAGCAATTCTCACCTACGGAGAAGGCTGGCACAACAACCATCACGCTTATCCAAATGTAGCAAAAGCTGGATATAAATGGTGGGAAGTTGACATGACTTGGTGGGCGATTAAAATTTTGCAAGTGCTAGGTTTAGCCAAGAAAGTTGTACTACCACCGCATACTGCTGCAAGTTCAAAGCTTTAATTATTAGACTTACAAAGTTCGTAGTGAGGACTTTAATCCTTCTGGGAGCATCTCAGTTTGGCAAAAATGAGATGCTCCCGTCCTTCTTTTTCGCTCGGAATAAAATCTGAACACTCAAACAGATTGGTTCGTAAAAAGGATTTCAGTCCTTCTTTTTCGATCGCACGAAAAACCTCACTACGAACCAATTTTATGAAAAATAGATATTTGCCCATCCTACAATGGTTATGAAATTAGTCATTATTAATTTGTGATTAAGCACTTTCCTCAATTAAAGCCGCTTCCGCATCCCGCCGCCTGTTGATACCTGTTGCAATACTCGTACCAACCCAAATCCGTTTCATTTCCCGGATTTGTTCAGCAATGCCCTTCACATCTTTTTTCCGCACTAAATCCCGGATTGCACGCATTTCCCGGCGGCGGTTTCCTTCCATACTCGTGCCGCGATTGAACACCAAACTTACCAATCCGCCTTGAACATCCGCAGGCAATTCTTCAAAACCGGGAAATGCTTCTTTAGTAAAATTGTAAAATTTCGGCACTGTTACGACATTAAAAACTTCCCACGCTAATTCCCAAGAAATAAGAATGTCTCGCACGCTAGCTAAACGGCTTTTTGCAGCTTCCCCTTTCAAGCCGCAGCAGTTACTCAAACGTTTTCGATCTGCATCTCCTAATTTATGCCAATCTTGGTTAAAAACTTCTACTGTGTTGTAACCTAGATCGTAGCCGATGCCGATCGTAATTCCCGATGCTGCTTCCGGCCAAGTTGGACGCTGCAACAGCTTTTCGTAATATTTCCGCCCGCCGCCCACCTCGAATTCTAAGATTAGCCCGATCGCCCTGTCTGATAAAAGTGACAACCGCAAAGGTTCTCCGGGGAACAAAGCAGCTAGCGTTTTCGGGCCCGCAATTCCGTCAGCCAAAAACCCTTGATTGCTTTGAAACTGTTTGAGGGATGCTTCAGTTTTTGGTCCCAATTTACCATCTGCACTTCCTGGATTAAAACCTAACTCCTGCAAGCGTTTTTGCAGTTTAACAACATCGGAACCCGATGCACCTAATTTTAGAGTTTGCACAACCTGTTTTCCTGTAATGCGATCGGCACAATAATTTTTGCTTGATATTGTACCACAACCAGGATTTCCCAAACTATGAAATTAATTCTGCCTCAGTGAGCAGGGCAAAATCGCGCGGATTGTTTAACACGAAACAGTCATTTTCTTTAATTAGATCGCCAAAACAAGTTACGGGCGATCGCGCTTCATAAGCCTTGAGGGCCAACTGATAATCATATCCGCTCAATTCCAGACTAATTTTTCTCAACTTCCCCACTACAAATCCCATTAATGTAATTTTTGCCGGAGATTCTGCCCCGTGTACTTTATTAATCCATCCCGATATTGCAACATTAGGTAAAGCAGTGATTAAATCGCTAAGAATATCTAGCTGAGAACGATTTTCAACCACTTCTAGCGTCTTAAAAGCTTCAGCAATAAGCTGAGGGGCATCAAATTCTTGTCTCACAGGCTGCTTGATTTCAAAAATCTGACCGACATCATTCTTTTTGTGCCAAATCCAAGTATTCTCATAAACTAAAGCAACTTTTTGCCAGCCATTTGTCTCTAAGTGTTCTGCTAACACATTTGGATCTATAGTTTGGAAAACTTCTTTGTCTTTGACAGTTACTTTCACGGTAAACCTCCTTGACTAAGACGCTGCACAATAGACTTTAGAGCCTCTACTGTGAACTGATTAGAGCGGGGTAACTCAACTGTTACATTGGCTGTATTGAGTCTTTCTGGCAGTCCCCGCAGCGACACCCAGTAGGCGCAATACCTTATGCACATTTCGTCTTCAGACTGCTGCAACCAGTTTTCTAAATTTTCCGGCACTAAAACTACCACTAACAGGCGCGGAACCTGGGAATTGACGATCAAATCCCTGTAATTTTTTATCCTCACCGGATATCGGATGAACTGTCCGTCGAGTACATCTCTTGAGGTACATTTTAATTGTAGGTTAAGCTCAGGGGAAAAAACTACTCCCTCACCGCCTCTTGCCACAATCTTCAAATCAATGCTGTCATCATCTACCTCTGGCTGACTGACAGAGAAACCTGCCACGGCTGCCACGGCACGCACATAAGCTTTGCTGAAAAGTTCTTTCTGCTGGTTCAGTTCCATTCTAAAATAAAAATGTTGCAAAAATAATATATTTTACAATAAAGGTGTTCCACAAGTAATTTATTGTAGGAGAGTTCTACCCAAGAGGAAATCGATTGGTATAGTTTCTTATTCTTAGTCCGCGGAGGCGGACATTGTTTTTGTAGTAGCGGTTTCAACCGCGGAATCTTATAAAAAAAGCCAAAGTTCTACCCAAGAGGAAATCGATTGGTATAGTTTCTTATTCTTAGTCCGCGGAGGCGGACATTGTTTTTGTAGTAGCGGTTTCAACCGCCGAATCTTATAAAAACAAGCCCCGGTTTATTCAAGAAACCGGGGCTTTCTAAACTCAAACTGCGTGTTTTCGATACCAATCAATCGTATTTTTCAACCCTTCCTTAAAGCCCATCTCAGCCACAAAACCAAACCTTTCTTTTGCCCTTTGGGTATCCAAACAGCGGCGCGGCTGACCGTTCGGTTTGTCTGTTTCCCAAACAATTTCTCCCTCAAATCCCATCAATTCGCAAATGGTTTCCACTAAATCGCGGATTTTAACTTCGCTATTTGTTCCCAAATTAACCGGGTCGGATTCATTGTAAGATTGAGTTGCCATCACAATTCCCCGCGCTGCATCTGTGGAATACAAAAACTCGCGGCTGGGGCTACCGTCTCCCCAAACTGGCAATGTTTTGTCTCCCCTTTCTTGGGCTTCGTAGACTTTGCGAATTAATGCGGGGATGACGTGGGAACTTTTCGGATCAAAGTTATCTTCCGGGCCGTACAAATTTACTGGTAGCAAGTAGATACCGTTGAATCCGTACTGCTGGCGGTAGGATTGCAGTTGCACTAATAGGGCTTTTTTTGCTATTCCGTAAGGTGCGTTGGTTACTTCGGGATATCCGTTCCAAAGGTTGTCTTCTTTGAAGGGAACTGGGGTTAGGTTGGGATAGGCGCAAATTGTACCGACGCAGACGAATTTTTCGACTCCTGTTTCGTAGGCTGCGTGGATTAGTTGCGCGCCCATCATCAAATTATCGTAAAATAGTTCTGCCGGTTTGAGTTGGTTTAAACCGATGCCGCCGACGTGGGCTGCTAGGTGAATGATGATATCTTGTTTGTCGGCGGCGCGCTTGCAGTTTTCCATGACGCGGAGATCGCAGTCGCTCGATCGAGTTACTGCAATTTTATCGGCATCCGCCCCTGCTTTGACTAATTGGTCGATTACCTGACGGCCTAGGAAACCTGCGCCGCCCGTAACTAGAATGCGCTTGCTGCTTAAATCCAAGCTTGTCATAATTTTATCCTGGGGATTTTGAATAAAGGTCGATCGACAATTTTCTGTCTAAAAATGCCACCCGCTTGTTTTTCCTGCTCAGTAAAAATATAACCAAACTCGCCCTAGTGGATCTACATTAACTCAACTAGGACGAGCGATCGTCCAACTACCAATTTTGTTGAACGAAAATAGCTGTCAAGCAGTCGCGGTGACTGCTTAGTTTCGCCGCATCAATCAAATCCGTTACCAGAACCTCGTTCCTGCTTTTCTAAAGCTGTGATGTCAGCATCTACCATCAAATGCACTAACTCTTCAAAAGTTACAGACGGTTCCCAATTTAACTGCTGGCGCGCCTTAGTTGAATCGCCAATCAACAGTTCTACTTCTGCCGGACGCAAGTAGCGTTCGTCAAACTCGACATATTTTTGCCAATCTAAATTGACGTAATTAAAGGCTAAATCGAGAAATTCTTTAATCGAATGGGTCTCGTTAGTAGCAATGACATAATCGTCCGGTTTGTCTTGTTGCAGCATCAGCCACATTGCCCGCACGTAGTCTTTAGCATAGCCCCAGTCCCGCTTGGAATCGAGATTTCCCAAGTAAATCTTTTTCTGCTTGCCGGCGACAATTCTGGCAACGGCGCGAGTAATTTTGCGAGTTACAAAAGTTTCGCCGCGGCGGGGAGATTCGTGATTGAACAAGATGCCGTTGCAGGCAAAAAGTCCGTAAGATTCGCGATAATTTACTGTTTGCCAGTGAGCGTAAACTTTAGCGCAGGCGTAGGGACTTCTGGGATAAAAAGGAGTTGTTTCCTTCTGCGGAACTTCCTGCACCAAACCAAACATTTCCGAAGAACCTGCTTGATAAAACCGCACTTCTATGCCCGTGCGGCGTTGGTAGTCCCGAATTGCTTCTAGCAGGCGCAATACTCCCATTCCTACTGTGTCAACCGTATATTCCGGCGAATCAAAACTGACTCTGACGTGGGATTGAGCGCCTAAGTTATAAATTTCTACCGGCTGAACTTCTTCTAAGATCCGGCGCAGAGTAGTGCCGTCGGTTAAGTCGCCGTAGTGCAGAAATAACTGTGCGTCCGCGCTGTGAGGATCGACATAAATGTGATCTATGCGATCGGTATTGAAACTAGAACTCCGCCGGATAATGCCGTGAACTTCATATCCATTCTCTAACAGTAATTCGCTCAAGTAGGAGCCGTCTTGACCTGTAATACCTGTTATTAGCGCTCGCTTGCGTTGCGTCATCTCATTTTCCTTTGACAGGCTGTGTTAATTCACTTCGGATTTGCTGGCCAGAGGCTGTTGTGGCCTGCCGACCGCATTCTCAAGCTCTAGATTAACTCACAATTCTGCGATCGGCATCAAGAAACTGTGAATGTTTTGACAAAGAGTTTGCCGCTGGCTGTCAGTAGTCAGCATCAGCCGTCAGTAACAAACAAAACTAACTACCGATTGCTGACTGCGGACAAGAATTAATATGCGCCGTTATTTTTGGGAAAAATCACAACTCCTATTGTTTTGAAAACAATCCACAGATCCATCCAAAGGTTTTTGTCATTTGCGTAATAGAGGTCGATTTGGACACGCCTGGGATAGGGAATGTCGTTGCGGCCGGACACTTGCCACAAACCTGTAATTCCAGGTCTGATGGTGAGAATTTTGTTGATGTGACGGCCGTATCTCGGCAGTTCTTCTTCAACTAAAGGTCTCGGTCCGACGACGCTCATATCTCCTTTTAAAACATTCCAAAACTGGGGAAACTCGTCTAAACTGGTCATTCGTAAAAATCTTCCGATCCAGGTAATTCGAGGGTCTTGTTTCAGCTTGAAATTGTCCTCAAACTCTTGACGCAAATGCGGAGATCTTTCCATGATTTCTAGCAATATGTCGTCCGCATTTTCCACCATCGTTCTGAATTTAAGGCAATAAAACATTTTACGGTTTTTGCCTACTCGTTCCTGTACGTAAAAAATAGGTCCGGGCGAGCTTAAGGCGATCGAGAGAGCCAAAAGCAGGTAAACCGGAGCAAACAGGAGCAGAACCGATAAGGAAAACAGGATGTCAAATAGCCGCTTGAAAAATTCTCCGTCGAGGCCCTGTAGAGAACGAGTTATGCGTCTGTCTCCGTCGAGGACAGGCCCAAAACCGCGTCTCGCGATCGCTCGAATTACCTTACCGGAGATTAGTTGGCTGTCGGCAGTCATCTTACTCCTTCACTTCACACCACACACAGTCTCGATCATAAAGCCTCAAGACGCTTTGTTCTCTGAATTATGTTTCCAATACTCAATTTTCTGGGGCAGAGGGCAGTTGGTTGTTGACTGTTGACTGTTGGGAGTTGGTTGTTGGTAGGGGCGGTGGATGGTGCGTGCGGGCCCTCTTATTTGGCAGAGGGCAGTTGCCAGAGGGCAGTTGCCAGAGGGCAGTTGGCACTTGGTTTGTTGGCAGTTGAGAGCAGACGCAGCAGCCGGAGAGGAGATCAACTCTCAAACTCGCTAAAATCGCGGGATTGAAATTCCTGATAGCACTGTTCCACAAAAGCTAGATAGCGCCGCTCAAAGACTTCGGGGGCAAACCCGGAGGCGTGCAACCGTCCCGTTTCCGGATGAAATTTGCCTTGCAACTGCTCAAATTCCTCGACTGCTTCGACTAATGCTGCTGCGGTTTGGGAGGAAAAAAATAAACCTGTCCCAGTTTCTGGGTGTTGGCGAATGTCGATCACTGTCTCCAAAGCGCCGCCGGCTGCCAGGGCAATGACTGGTGTCCCGCAAGCTTGAGCTTCTACTAAAGCTATGCCAAAATCTTCGCAAGCTGCATAGACAAAGGCTTTTGCTTGGGCCATGTATTTTTCAACTACTTCGGCGGGTTGCCAGCCGAGGAGTTGCACGTTGGGTTTGGCGATTTGCCGAATCGTTTCTAATTCTGGGCCGGTACCGATGACAATTAGAGTTCGACCGAGTTGATTGAATGCTCGGACGATCGCACTTACGTTTTTGTAACTTACCAACCGGCAAACTGTGACGTAAAAATCTTGTTTTTGTCGCATCAAGGAAAAACGCTCGATATTTACCGGCGGATAAATCACCTCAGCCCGCCGCCGGTAGCACCGCCAAATTCGGCGCGCCGTGTGTTGGGAGTTGGCGATGAAATAATCAACGCGGTTGGCGGAAATGACATCCCACTGCCGCAGTCGGTGCAGCAAATATCGGGTAAACACTCCTGGGATGCCCCCTCCGGCTTTGCTGTTGCGGAGATAGTCAAAAGTCAAGTCCCAAGCGTAGCGCATGGGTGTGTGGCAGTAGCAGACGTGCAGTTGCTGGGGACTGGTGAGGATGCCTTTGGCGACGGCGTGGGATGATGAGAGGATGATGTCGTATTCTCGCAAATCTAGTTGTTCGATCGCCACCGGCAGAAATGGCAAATATTTTTGCACGCCGCTGCGCGCCTTCGGAAAGTGCTGCAAGAATGTTGTGCCAATCTGTCGCCCGAAAAGATAGCTTTCGGGATTGACTGATTCAAAGTCAATCAGGGCATAGACATCTGCCTCGTTGATGTATTTGAGGATTTCCTGCACTACTAGTTCCGAGCCCCCCGTAGCTAGGGGAGTCAGCCATTCGTGAACGAGAGCATATTTGAGTTTTTCCACAGCAGATTTCACCGAACCTCCACACCCAATCACATTTTGGGATATCGCAATGCTTGATACGGTAGCAGTTGGCAGTTGACAGTAGGCTGTTGACAGTAGAAAATTCTGTCTTAGTCTCTGGCTCTCCCTTGTTTGGAAAAGATGACTTTTCTTATTGACAAGAAATCTTATTACGCTAATACTGTAGGGGATTTACGATCGCCCGTTCTGCAGATTTGGGCGATCGAACTAACGTGGTGTGAGGAAAAAATGTCCAAATTTTTGTGGAAAGGACTTTTAGTCAGTCCCGCTGTATTGGCAGCAAGTTTAGTCGTATCTTCAACAGTTATAGCAGCAGACGAGCCCGTAGAAAATTTCCAGACAGCTCGAGCCAATCAATTGCAACTACCAGGTGATGCAAAGTCGGTCGCACAGCCTGAAACAGCAGCAGAGACAGCAGAGACAACAGAGCCAGCCTCAATAGCTACCAACTTGACTGTTGACACTATTGAGAAAGAAAATCTCACAGCACAAGAAATTCCAGTTGCCCAACAGACAAAAGCACCGGAAAACACAATTGCAGCAGCAGAATTAAGCGCCGAACCACCCGCAATTGCAGCAGCAGAATTAAGCGCCGAACCACCCGCAGTTGCAGCAGCAGAAAAACCCGCAGCACAACCCGAACAGATTTCCCAATCAACTCCTCCAATTGTGCAACCTCAAGCACAGTCAAATGTTTTAGAACAAATCAACCAATACAGCACAGAAGGCAGCAGCGAAAATGCTGCAGGCCAAGTAACCTCAGTTTCCCAACTTTCCGACGTTCGACCCACAGATTGGGCATTCCAAGCACTGCAATCCCTAGTAGAGCGCTACGGGTGCATAGCTGGCTATCCTGACGGCACTTTCCGCGGCAACCGGGCGATGACTCGCTACGAATTTGCAGCGGGTTTAAATGCGTGTTTGGATAAAGTTAGCGAACTGATTAGAGGCGGTACGGGAAATCTGGCAACCAAAGAAGATTTGGCTTCTATCCAAAGGTTGCAAGAAGAATTTGCAGCAGAATTGGCAACTTTGCGCGGCCGCGTCGATGCTTTGGAAGCGCGCACCTCTGAATTAGAAGCAAATCAGTTTTCGACTACCACTAAACTCAACGGCGAAGCAGTATTTGCCGTGACGGGTATCGCCGGAGGAGACGATGCCGAGGGCCGCGAAGCTGATAAAACTACGGCTTTTGGCAGCAGGGTGCGTCTCAATTTTGACACGAGTTTCACGGGTCAAGATTTGCTGAGAACTCGACTGCAAGTTTTAAACTTGGGTTCGTTTTCTACTAACAATACCAAAACCGCTGAAGGGGAATTGCGGTTTAATGCCGGGCCTTTCGGCGAGGCTAGCAATACTGTTGGTTTAGATGCGCTGCTTTACCAATTTCCCCTAGGCAAAAACACTACTGTAATTCTAGAAGCCAACGCCGGCGCTGCTGACGATTTTACCAACACAGTCAACCCTTACTTTGACGGAGACGGTGGCAGCGGCGCTCTTTCCAACTTCGGTACTCGCAACCCAATTTACTATTTGACAGGCGGTTCTGGCATCGGTTTGCGGCATCAGTTTGGGGACAAACTCGAACTTAGTTTGGGATATTTGGCCGGCGACGCTGCGAACCCGGCGCGGGGTAGCGGTTTGTTCAACGGTTCCTACGGCGCTTTAGCTCAGTTGACTTTCACGCCGAGCGAAAGCTTTGCTGTGGGTTTAACATACGTCAATTCCTACAACTTCGTGACCGGTACCGGCAGCAATGCTTCTAATTTCCCGGCTCGTCTCGGTTCCTTCGGGCTCGACAGCGATAGCAATCTGCCAGTTTCTAGCAATTCCTACGGCGCGCAGGCTTCGTTGAAATTGGGTCGCAGAATTGCTATTGGCGGTTGGGCTGGTTACACGAACCAGCGCATTTTGTCTAACTTGGCTACTCCTACCGGTTCCGTGCAGCGGGGAGATCAAAAAATCTGGAACTGGGCGGCTACTTTGGCTTTTCCCGATTTGTTGAAAGAAGGAAATGTGGCGGGGATTCTGGTAGGTATGGAGCCGCGGGTGACGAGTTCTACTAATCGGACTTTGCCGGAAGATAAGGATACTTCGCTGCACGTTGAAGGTTTCTATCAGTTTAATTTGAGCGACAATATTTCGGTCACTCCTGGTGTGATTTGGCTGACTGCTCCGGATCACAATAATGATAATTCAGATTTGGTGATTGGGGTGATCAGAACGACGTTTACTTTCTAGGAATTCTCTGCGTAGGGTGCGCCGGTGCACCTTTGATTGCCAAGAGCCTGAAATCAGAGAACATGAGATTTATTGCGTAAATCTTTGATTAATCGGTCAACTGCTTTTTCCAGGCAGATGCAGCGCAGATAATTTCAACAGAAACGACCAGCTTTAGCTAAAGCTGGTCTGCACAAATAGTTAAATCCGTTGTTTTTCTCACAGTGTTTTTCTCACGGTGAGGAAACCCAAATTGCACGTTTTTTTGCAGCGGGTTCTAAGACAGATATCATCTCTCTTAAGCGGTATTTTTGCAATATAATTTATTGTATTGTAATAAAACTTTACACTATAGAGAGACTTTTGGATTGGCAGTGAGGAGGGAAGTCCTGGCTGGGAATCTATTTTAGTTGGATTGTTCGATGGATTGTTCGATCGCCCATCGCCCATCGCCCATCGCCCATCGCCCATCGCCCATCGCCCATCGTATCATGCGAGAGCTTGCTGCGGTCTGCCCCAGACAATCCGCTCTTGCTTGTAGACAACCATACCAGGTTTGGCACCTTTCGGCTTGTATACATATTTCGGTTCTGTATAAACCACCGGGACTTGTTCGCTCTGGCGGGCGCGACTGTAGTATGCAGTCATGTCGGCGGCAAATTGCAAATCGGTTTCTTCAGCAACTGTACCGGGTTTGAGACGCAGCAAGGCGTGACTTCCGGGAATCTCCAGGGTGTGAAACCACAAGTCGTAGTCGTTGGCGGTACGAAACGTGAGTTGGTCGTTTTGGCGGTTGTTGCGCCCGATTAATAATTCAAAGCCGCTGGGGGTTTGGTAGCGGTGAAATTCGATCGCAGCATCTTTGTCGGTACTGCGGTAATCTGGTACGTTGAGATATTTTTGTTGGATCAGTTCTTCGCGGATTTCGGCCAGGGTTTGCAAATCTTGGGTGTTGCGGTAGGTTTCCAATACCGAAAGCGCGGCTTCTACTTGTTCTAAATAGTCAATTTCTGCTTGTACTGCGGCTAACAAAGGTTCTACTGCTACGCGGGCTCTTTTAAGTTTTTGGTGTTTTTTGTAGATTGCTTGAGCGTTTTGAACGGCGTTTTTTTCCGGGTTTAGGGGAATGGCAACTGGTTTTTCGGTTTCAAAGTCGGGGAGGGAAATTGATTTCATTCCCGGTTGCCAATGCTGCAAGTTTGCCATTAGCAAGTCGGCTTGAGATTTGTGGGTGTCGGCATCTGCAGATTGCTGCAAGCGTTCTTTAAATGTGTTGGCTTTGAGGCGCAGTTTGGCGAGGATGTTGTTGAGCTTTTGGGTAAGCTGATGCCGCAGTTGGGCGAATAGTTGTTGGTTGATTTCGCCGGTGTAGTAGCTGTTGAGTAATTCTTGGACGGAAGAGAAGGAAGAATCAGAGGGCGGGCAGGGGGGCACCGCCCCTACACCGTTCTTTTCTGGTGCGGGCCAATCGATGACGGTGTAGCCTTCGGGGGTAAAACTCGGGTGAAATTTGGAGTTTTCCAGGCATTGCAGCCAGTATTGCCAGCGGTGAAATAGTTGCTGCCATTGGTGGGGATTGAGGCTGTCGGTGGATTGTTCGGGGTCTAAAGAGGCCGATCGAATCATGGACACCACTAAGCCTTTACTCAACCCTCGGTAATTCTTCAACAGATTAGTCTTTAATTGTCCGGGAACCAGGCTAATTCGTTCTTGCCAGCGGTTTTGAGGTTCGCTCAGACTCGGCACTGCATCGGTCAAAGAAGGGGGCAATTCGTAGGGTTGCCCGGTTTGGATGGGGCGGACGCTGGACTGTTTGACGCCGACTTGGTGGGCGCAGGTGACAACGAGATTGTCACTGGCGGTGAGGATGATGTTGCTGTACTTGCCCATGATTTCGGCGTAGAGATGCCAGAGGGCTCCTTCGCCGGGACGTTTGGCGAATTGCAAGTCGATGACTCTTTCCCAAGGGGAGACGGGGGCGATGGCAACTAAGGCTAAACCGCACAGTTGGTGGCGCAGTTGTTCGCTGAAGGTGAAGGTGTCGGGAATTCGGGGCGGGGAGTCGCCGACGCAGATGCGGGCGGCGGCTGGATGGGAGGAAAGGTCTATCCAGCCGCGCCCTTTCATGGTGCGGAGGGCCAGGGACACGGTAAATCGATCGCGCTGGTAGACTTGTTCTAGGCGCGCTGGCAGCCATTGGGCTCGCAGTTCGCTGCAAGCTGCGGTTAAAGTTGTAAAGTCTACGGGTTGCACGGTGGCCTCTTTGCGGTCGATCGAACTATGTACTTCTTCTATAGTTACAGATATCGGTCGTATTTAACCGATATTATCAAAGTTTTGAAACCCGATTGAAAAAGATGTATCAAATGCAGGCCCCAGAGTCGGTCTCACAATCAATCTCTTCTCTGCTGGTGGAACAAGCCCGACAGCCTGTGGCGCACCAGAGGCAGGTACAATGCCAGCCCCACAATCAATCTCTTTTCTGCTGGTGGAACAGGCCCGACAGCCTGTTGCTAAATATCTGCGATCGAGCCTAGTAAATTTATGTTATTTTTAGTTAAATGTCAAGCATATCCGTTCTGAAACAAGCCGCTCAATCGAATACTAAACCATCTCCCGCCGCCGCAGTTGCAGCCCTCCTAGAAACCGAGAAAAATGCGAAAAAAAATAAAATTCGCTATTCTTTCGAGCAATTAACTGGCAACTGGCAACTCTGCTTTATCACCGGCACAAAAAAAACCAGACAAAAAGCGGGGATTGTGTTGGGTGCGGGACGTTACATCCCTGAGTGGGTAGCGAAAATTAAAATTGCTTATTCGGCGGAACCTGTTGCCGGTGCGGCAGCGGATATCGAAACTGGTAAGGTGGAGAATTCGGTGCAAGTGGGGGCGATCGAATTAACTCTTTCCGGGCCGACTAAGTTTTTGGTAAATAAGAATATTTTAGCTTTTGATTTTACCAGAATTACTGTGAAATTGTTGGGTAAAACTGTGTATCAAGGATTTATTCGCAGCGGTGAGTCGCGGGAGGCGGATTTTTTGAGTCTGAGTGTGGGGAAGCAGGCTTTTTTTGCATATTTTCTGGTAGATAATGAGGTGATTGCTGCGAGGGGAAGGGGCGGCGGATTGGCTTTGTGGCGGTTTGTAGGTGCGGGTTCCACTAACAATTTATAATTTCTACTGAGTTCTGATTGACCCAATTAAAGTTCGATACGGGGGAATTGGTAATTGGGAATGGGGAATTGGCGATCGATTCCTGATTTATAGCGGTTCGAGATCGTTGTGAGGTATGCCCGGCGCGGGCCGGTTTGGCCGGTTTGGCCTACAGCACCTCATATGAGAGATAGAAATGCTATAGCGGTTCTCAAAAAAGTGAGGTATGCCCGGTTTGGCCTATGCCCGGTTTGGCCGGTTTGGCCTATGCCGGATAGTACCTCATCTTTCGCTTGAAAGGCTATATATTACCCATTACCTCTTACCAAACGTTAGATTAACTTATTACCAAAATTTCAGGAGAGCCGGGAAGCATTTGTTAAATCATTCCGGTTGCATCGGAATGATTTAACCTTATTAGGGCGCAGAGAACACAGAGAAAGAGCCCAGAGAGAGAGATTAATGCAGGACGATTTGACAAATGCAGCTTGCGTCTTAACTAGCTACCAAGGGCCCGTCGCGCATAGATGCAATGGCTGCCCGTGCACCAGCACAACAGGGTAACGTTCCCCTGACATCTTGCACCATTCTCGCTCGCACAGGCTCTCCGGCCTGTTCTGTCAAATAGTAAATTTTCTTGTGGGGAGTAGGGGTTGGGCAGGAGAGCTCGCCCATAAAAAGCTTATTGAAAATGGTGCAAGGTGTCAGTTCCCCGGATTTGGTATTGTGTCAAACTGACATTTGGCACTCGCTGCCAAAGTCGCGCTCTTTTGTGGGCGAGTTTGTTGCTAACATCGGTGCAAGATATCAGATTGAACAAATTCTGACCGATAAATGCTGCCTTCAGGAGAATTCAACGGTGCGCCTGTTTACTGCGATTGCAGCACTTCGCTGCTACTTAAATTCACAAAAATCTGCTGCACCTCACGTGACAGTCGGTTTGGTGCCGACGATGGGATCTTTGCACGGAGGACATCTGAGCTTGATCCAGCGAGCAAGACAAGAAAATGCGATCGTCGTGGTGAGCATTTTTGTCAACCCGCTGCAATTTGGGCCGACAGAAGATTTTCAAGATTATCCCCGGAATTTGGATCGAGACCGGTTGCTGTGCCAACAAGCTGGGGTTGATGCTATTTTTGCTCCCGCAGCAACAGAAATGTTTGGCAACTCAGGGGTAACAGAAACACAGAAAACCGCCCAAACACAAATTTACCTTTCCTCTTTAACTCAAGTGGTGCCGCCACCGGCGATGACATCGGTGCTGTGCGGCAAGTCGAGGCCCGGTCATTTTCAGGGCGTGGCGGTAATTGTGACTAAACTTTTGAGTTTGGTGCAGCCGACAAAAGCTTATTTCGGTCAGAAAGACGCTCAGCAGCTAGCAATTATCCGCCAACTTGCTGTCGATCTTAACTTGCCTGTCCAGATTGTTGCTTGTCCGATCGCCCGCGAAGAGTCTGGACTGGCGATGAGTTCTCGCAATCAGTATTTGACAGCAGACCAAAAACAGCAAGCCTGCGCCCTCTACCGCGCCCTGCAACAAGCCTCAAAAACTTTTGCTTCAGGCGACCGCACTGCCGCCGCCGCCCTCGCTGCCGCGCGGGAAGAAGTCGCTGCTTGGCCTGCAGTCAAGCTCGAATACGCCGAACTTGTCGATCCCGACACTCTCGCGCCGCTGCAGGTTGTGGAAACAGCAGGACTTTTAGCCGTAGCAGCCAGAGTCGGCTCTACTCGGTTGATTGACAATATAATTCTCAGGAACCGGCGGCCGATTGTGGCGATCGACGGCCCGGCGGGCGCTGGCAAATCCACCGTAACTCGCCAAGCAGCAAAAGCTCTCTCGCTGTTTTATCTGGATACTGGGGCGATGTATCGGGCGCTGACTTGGCTGGCTTTGAAAACGGGGACGCCGATTTCTGACGAATGCGCGATCGCCGAATTAGTCAGTGGCAGCTATTTAGAATACAACCTCGATCCGGGAGCTTTGACGCTGAAGATTAACGGCGAGGATGTAACTGAGGCAATTCGCAGTTTGGAAGTGACATCCCGCGTCTCGGAAATGGCGGCGATTCCGGCCGTGCGGGAGTTTCTGGTGGAGGAACAGCAACGCTGCGGTAAAAAAGGCGGAATTGTGGCAGAAGGCCGCGATATCGGGACTAACGTTTTTCCGGATGCGGAATTGAAGATTTTTTTGACGGCTTCGGTACAAGAACGATCGCGCCGGCGGCTGTTACAGCTCAAAGAGACCGATCGGGCTAATATTAGTTTGGCCGAGTTGGAACGAGACATCGCCCTGCGGGACGAACAGGACAGCACCCGCGAGATTGCACCTTTGCGGAAAGCGGAGGATGCTGTGGAAATTCAAACAGACAATCTGACTGTTGACGAAGTTATCGATCGGATTGTTGGCTTGTACAAACAGAGAATCGTAGTGCGGACTTAATTCCGCAACATGAAAGCGTACTAAACGGGACACGCGCGATCGAATTTTATCGCGGTCAACTGTCGATCGGAGACGATATTAAGCATGAGGACTCTTAAACCGGGTTTATATTTAGTTTTTTAGTTGAGAAACCCAGATTTTTCCAATAAACCCGGTTTAAGAGCGTAAATCCTGTTGAAATTTCGCCGATTTTCATCGGTTGTGCGGTTTTTTGTACACAAGTCTTAAATTTTTTTATCCTGTCGGAGTTCTGTGCGATCGGTTATTTGCAGTATTGTAAAACTTCATTGAGTTTATAAGCAATTATAAACAATAATGGTATTATATTGTTTTGAGTGTTGAACAAGGAATACGCATAGCCCAAAAAACGCAAGTCTCAAATGCAACTAACAGAGAGGCACATCATTAAATCAACGGAACACCGTTTCGCCCAAATTGACGAACTAGCTTTCAAGTCCAAAAACCTCTACAATGCCGCCAATTACGTCATTCGTCAGAGCTTTATTTATGGATGGGGTTATGTTAATTACAACGAAATGAACCGATTGATGAAGTCTCACGAAGCATATAAGGCTTTGCCTGCTAAAGTAAGTCAGCAAATCTTGATGGTGCTAGACAAGAATTGGAAATCGTTTTTTGAAGCCGTTAAAGCTTACAAAGTTGATTCTTCAAAATTCACGGGTCGCCCAAAATTGCCAAAGTACAAAGATAAAGTTAAAGGGCGAAACCTTCTCGTCTACACAATTCAAGCAATTAGCAGCAAACAGTTGAAGAAAGGAATTATTAAACTTTCGGGTACAGAACTTTTAATTAAAACCCAAGTCAATCCCCACCAGGTTTGCCAAATTAGGCTGGTTCCGAAATGTGATTCCTATGTAATTGAAATAATTTATGATGAACCGGAGTCCACCCTTGGCAACGCTAATTCTGTAGCTAGTATTGATTTAGGACTGGATAATTTAGTGGCGTTAACTTCAAATCAACCGGGATTTATCCCTTTGTTGATTAACGGGCGACCATTGAAATCGATTAACCAGTTTTACAATAAGCGCTCTTCACGATTGCAATCCCAGTTAAAAGGGAATCGCAAAACTTCGCCCCGCATTCAGCGCTTAACTCGCTGTCGCAATCAAAAAGTTGATAATTACTTACATCATGCTAGCCGTCTAATTATTAACCTTTTGCTCACCAAGCAGATTGGGACGCTAGTAATTGGCAAGAACGCGCAGTGGAAAACAGAAATTGAGTTAGGGAAGAAAAACAATCAAAACTTTGTTAGTATTCCTCACTCTCGATTAATTGAAATGTTGGAGTACAAAGCTCGGTTGGCGGGAATCACAGTAATTGTGCAGGAAGAATCCTACACATCCCGCTCCAGTTTTTTAGGTTTAGACCCAATTCCTGTTTATGGAAAAACCGAAAAAGAGCCTGTGTTTACAGGGGGGCGGATTAAGCGGGGTTTGTACAAAACATCGACTGGTCAGCTAATTAATTCCGATGTGAATGCAGCGTACAATATCCTCAGAAAAGCAATCCCAAATGCGTTCCGCAATGGGATAGGGAGCTGCGTAGTTGGGCCGAGGCGGGTCGATCCGCTCAAAGTGAAAGGGAAGGGGGAGGGACTTAACGCCTCCCATGTCATGCAATAAATGACTATACTTTTACCAGCTATTGGTATTTTTAGGCGCAATCCGATTTAAGATGATTCTCTTAAGTGGATTACTAGGACACAGACATAAAATCTAAAATTAACTGTGCAAGGTGTGAAGGAGATAATGACGTGACAAAATTGAAACGGCTGTTGAGGCGGCGCAAAAATTTAATCGTTGTTTTTGTGGCAGCCGCCACCAGTTTTTTGCTGGGCGTGACGTTGCCAATCAACTTGCGGGCGACAGGGCGAACTGCACCACCGATACAGGCGCAAGTGTTGGCCGTTTCCCAGCCCTCAGAACAACAGCCGATCGCCAATGTTAACGGAATCAAAGGGGCGATCGCCCGTCGAGTTGAATTTTCCCAACAAGCGATCGCCTCTTTGGACGAAAAGCGCTTTCAATCAAGCCTGCCCTCCCAGTTGAAAGGTGCAACCATCCGTCAGGCGAAACTCGACTCGCGGCACAAGGCGATCGCCCTGACATTTGACGACGGGCCCTGGCCGACAACTACTACACAAATCCTAGATATTCTCAAGAAAAACAATATTAAAGCTACATTCTTTTGGGTAGGAAGATACCTGCACACTTATCCCGAACTTGGCAAACAAGTAGTAGCGGCCGGTCACGCGATCGGCAACCACACTTGGAACCACCAATACATTAAGTACAACGAAGACGGCGCAGCTCGCGAGATCGATCGCACGTCATCATTAATTACAGAATTGACCGGGGTCAAAACATCGCTTTTCCGCCCGCCGGGAGGCATTTTAAACAATGGATTAGCAGCTTACGCACAGAAGAAAAATTATACAGTTGTCATGTGGTCTGCCGATTCTTTAGATTGGCGGAGTGCTACCCAATCGTTGATGGACAACGTACTCCGGCAAGCAAGTTCCGGTGGCATTGTGTTGATGCACGACGGCGGCGGCAATCGAGCAAAGACTGTACAAGCTTTGCCCAATATTATTGCTCGATTGAGAAAAGAAGGGTACAAATTTGTAACGGTTCCAGAGTTATTGGAAATGCAAGAAGAAGATTTGAAAAAGCAAAAAATAGCAAATAAATAAAAAATTGGGAGAGTGGAAGGGAGCGCCATTTTCCCTTTTTTTTATAAGTAAGCTGTTGCAGCCTTTAAATTTTATGTAAAAAACAGTACAACTCTTGTGGGGAGTAGGGGTTGGGCACGCGAGCCCGCCCTGAATATGCAATTTAAAGCTGTAACAGAGCATCAGTTCGATCGCTAGGTCGATCGCCTACCAGCCATGACTGCACAACCCAACCTAACATCAAGCTTAATTTTGATTTCCCTCCCCGACGCACCTTAATTTCGGTGTTAATTACCTATTGAAAGCTTGCATCTAACGGCCAATTCTGTAACTGAGAATTCACCCAATTAGCCGCCGCAAAACCCGATCGCAAAGCAGCTTCAATTTGACCTTCGCCGCACAAATCCCCCGCACAAACCAGCGGCAAAGTCCCAGCCGCCGGCAAACAAGCAACAGGCAAAGGATTTCGACAAAAAGCATAGCGCCAGCGGTGAACCTGCAACCATTCCGGCTCGTTCAGCCAAGGCATTAAATATTCAGAAGTGCGATCGAGCAATTCCCCACCGACAGCATCCAAATCAGCAGCTTCTAAATAACGTTCCGCAAAATTGGCGCTGCTGTGAACCACAAACACAGGCTGCTGAGACTCTCTGCGCTTGCTGCTGTCGAGGCCAACCCAAGCTAAATCAGAATCATCGGGAAAAGAAACAGATTTCCACTGCGGATTGAGATCGCTCAACTCTACATTTCGTGCTGCAGGATAGCCCGCCATAACTGTAATGCAAGGGTCGTACTCCACAGAACGCAATTTGTCAATAAAATCCGGCGACAAACCGATTTCTGAATCCAAAAACATTAAAGCTTGGGGAGCAGGAATTGCTACAACTACAGCCTTCGCAAACAATTCTTGAGGTGTCTCTAAATTGTCGTCCGTAACTTCCAGAGAAAGACGCCACATTTGATTGTCGGTACGAGAAATCGCCTTGACTCGGCGGCCGTACCAAATGTCTAAACCCTCTGCGATATACTTACCGAGAGTATTCATCCCAGCAGGTGCGACATAACAAGAACAGGGAATAGCAGATATTTCTCCTTGTCGGAATTCTGCCGCACTATCCGTCCAGAGTTTCAGGATCTGTCGATCGACCAAAACATCAATCAACGCCTGCACCGCCGCTCCCTGCGGCTCCAGATAGCGAGCCCCGTGATCGGCCCTGGTGCCCTGCACGCGGCGAGTAGCGACTCGCCCGCCGGGGCCGCGAGATTTCTCAACAACAGCCACAGAATAGCCAGCGAGGCACAACTGCCGAGCGCAAATCAGTCCCGCCATCCCCGCACCGATCGCCACAACATCGAACATAGTTAGTCAGTAGTCAGTTGTCAGTTGTCAGTTGTCAGTTGTCAGTTGTCATTAATAATTAGTCAACTCTCAACACTCAACAGTCAATAGTTATCAGTTTAAAGCTGCGGGGGAAGTTTCTGTGCAGTGTTTCAGTTTGCGGCCAAACCCTGAGAGCCGTAGCACAGGTTGCAAACCCAACACCATCGCCCTGCAGCACGTAGTAGAATAGGGGACAGCACGGGAGCATCTCAATGAAAGCAGCCCAGCCCAAAATTGGAGTTTTGAGGCAGAAGGCGGGAGGCAGTTCGGCTTGAGGAAACAGGAAAAAGGAAGGAGCCAGAAGAAGTGTTTTTACAAATATGAGATGCTCCCGACAGCACGAATGGACAGGTAAGATTAGTTTAAAAAAATGTAGCGATCGGCAAATTCCACAGCCCGCTACTCGGGAAAATCTAAAATCTAAAATCTAAAATCTAAAATAACCCTAGCGGAGGGCAAAATCTTGGACGAACTCAGAGCAGCATTAGAATTGACAACAGAAGAAGAATTGCAGCAACTAACCGAACTTCTGTTCAGCCGCAAGTTTAACCCTTTAGACTACGTGCAAACCCCCGCACCCCTAGACGTACAAAGCCGCGATCGCCAAGCGTGGCTAGACGCGGTAGAACAGCGGTTTCGGTATCTTGCAGCCGACGGGGTGACGGTACTCCGAGGGCGAACCGAACAAGTAACCTACAGACAAGCACTAATTCAAGTTTGTCGCTATCTCAAAATTCCTTATCCCAAACAGTTGTCAACCACCGACTTAGAGGCAGAAGTATTTCTGCATTTAATGGGCCGCGCCTGGAAGCGCTTACCCGCCGACGAACAGCAAGCGCTAACACTGCGCGTACAGCGAGCAATTGTTGATTCTAAACTCTCCCAACCCCTGCCAATTTCTGCAGAAAAAGACCCGCTGGGTTTGCTGTTCAAAGGCGGCAGCGCTTTAGCTGTGAGTTCCATCTTAAAACCCATGTTGCTCAAACTGATGGCCAATCAATTTGCGCTGCATTTTGCCACCTATCAAATGGCCAGACAAGGAGTGCTTGCAGGCACTGCAACCGCAGCCACCCAGTTTCAAAATTATGTCGCAATTCAGGCGGCGCGGCGCGGGATGGCGGTGAGTGCGGCTCGTTACGGTGCGGCGCGGAGCGTGTTTTCGCTGCTCGGCCCGGTGATGTGGACTTGGTTTGTGGCGGATTTGGGTTGGCGATCGATTTCTACGAATTACGGGCGGATTATCCCGACCATTTTTGCCTTAGCTCAAATTCGATTAACGCGATCGGAATGTGCTTGGGAACTAGCCTAACGATTTTGGATTGAAGAATTGAAGAATTGAAGAATTGGAGTGTGAGTGAACATAAAAAATCGGTGCAAATTAGCTGTTAAACAAACAGCAAAAAATCTCAAATCTCGCCTCCAAAAACATCCCGACAGCCGCCTGGTAATTCCTTGGAATTTCGCTCAAATCGGGATGCTGATTTTTCCCTTAATTCCAATATTGGGAGCTTTAGGAATATTCCTAGGATTGGCAGGTACCCTCAAGCAAAAGTATCGTCAAATTAGCCGCCGCCCGCTGAACCGAGGATTCGCCATCCTCTTTGCGGTGCTAGTCATCACAACGATTTTTGCCAACAACCGCATCGATGCTGTTTTAGGCTTGTGCAATTTTTGGCCTTTCTTTATAGTTTTTGCCGTTTTCAGCAGTTTAATTCAAACTCCGGCTCAGTTGCGACAAATGTCTTGGACGATCGCAATTAGTGCAGTACCCGTAATAATTTTAGGTTTGGGACAGCAATTTTTAGGTTGGAGCGGCATCGATTTATTGCAGCCTGTTTTTGGCTGGGTACTCGAACCCAAAGGCAATCCCCCCGGCCGCATGGCTTCTGTATTTATGTACGCTAATATTTTAGCTTGCTATCTGACAATTACTCTTATTTTAACACTGGGATTGTGGATGGAAGAGCTAGGG
>NZ_JADEXD010000292.1 GCF_015207285.1 Tychonema sp. LEGE 07203
AAGCTATGTTGGCCTCGTTGTTGGGGTATCCGGTAGCTATGTATCCTTTTACCGGAGAGGTAATTTGAATCCAGAGGCGGCCGTCGGAGGCTTTAACAGAAGTAGCGCCTTGGAACAGTGTTACCTGAGTATTCATTGCTACACCGCCAACTCTCGGAGATTTGGGGTCTGGGTTCTGGCGAACCGTCAAACCTTCTTTGGGAGTGACTTTGCGACAGAGGCCGTTATTTTGGGCTATTTGAAAAGTGGCGCTGTTTTCAAAAGAAATATTTTCAGCATCCTGACTGGTGGATGTTGGTGGGGCAGTAACACCGATCGCACTTGCCTGCAAACTTCCGGCGACGATCGCGATCGCGCCCAGCCATGCAGCGGGTTTGTTCCAGCAATTCAAGTTTTTCATCCGTTCAACTCCTCATCACAATCAAAACCATTATCTTTATTGCAGGTCAATATAGCAAAAAAATTGATTTATATTCCATACAAATGTTTTATATAACATTCTTTATACCTTTCACTCAATTTTTATTGATAAAATTTAATCTTTACTGATTTGGGCGACGACAAATTAAGGTGCTGCACCTGTAAATTTATCGCTATGTTAGAGTCCGAGAGCGAGAGTGAGAGGGGGGGAGGGCCAACAGTCAACCGTTAACCGTAGTGTTAGATGCGTGACTGTCGATCGCACCTCTGTTGATATTGGCGCAAAAAGTGCTAATCGCTAAGCTGTTGCGGCATTTAAATTTTATGTAAAAAACAATCTTCACAATGAGTGGGGTGTCCCGCCCGCGGAAAATATGCAATGTTTATTTGCGCGACAGCTTAGCATTCGTTAAAATCCCCTAATTGTAGCTCTGCAGTAAATTGTTCGATCGCAAATCACCAATCTCAAATTGACTGTTAAAGCCCCCAAATCCCGCCTGTGGAGTTTATTCTCAAATTCTTCAATCTCAAATCATTCAATCATTCAATTTAAAATAGACTGACGTTCCCGGCTTCAATCTATCAAAAGACGGATTTTTTTCAACAGATCCCCGCCCGACAACCTCTATCTAGAGAATGGTTCAGCCGATCGTTCCGATCGGGTAGAAATAGAATGTCATATCTCATTTGGTATTCTATGAAACTGAATTATTTTGCCAAACTGCTTTCCACTGTCGGGCGCTGGATGGCTGCAACCGTGCTTTGCTTGGGTGCGATGGCATTTGTTTGGCAGGGTGGGTTTTTATCGAACACCGCAGCAATGGCCTCTCCTGCTGTAAACTCGATCGCAGCAGCAGATATTGGCGACGGGATGCAAGAAAAAGCTAGCAAAGATGCTGGACGAACCAAGAATTTCATCCAAGATGCAGAAGAAAAGGTTAAGGAAACTGCCAAAACAAATGCCGCTAAAGTCGATCGAGCATCGGATAATAGTAGTTTTGTAGAGCGCAAAGCCAAGGAAGATGCCGCTACAATCGAGAAAAGAGCCGAAGAAGATTCAGCTCGCACTCAGGAAGCAGTAGATAACACCAAAAACGCTATCGAGCGGGCTGTTGACAGCATCAAGGATGCTTTTAACTAAACAATCAATAATATAGTGTTGGCTCGCTCCACACTGTCAAACAGGTTCCATCGTTCGGAATGCGAGTTTTTCTTGTCCCAAATACTAAAGTCCTAACTAAAAACCAAAAGTATGAAAGGTTCGATCGTTCGGAATGCGAGTCCTTCTTCTTAAGGTTCGATCGTTCGGGCTTTAGTCCTTCTTTTCCAAAATACTAAAGCCCTAACTAAAAACCAATCCAATCCGGGTGATACTCTTCAGACATGAGAGCGTGTTTTTTCCCTCTTTTCTCATCCCCCGAAACCAACAGCATCGCTCTGCATTGACCGAAACCTCCAGACAGAGCCTCAAATCGATCGCAATTCATCATTTAAAATTGCCGCAAAAAGCGCAAATCGCTAGAATAAACCCGGCGAATATCGTCAATTTCATAAAGTACCATTGCGAACCGCTCCACCCCAAAACCAGCCGCAAATCCAGTATATTTTTCTGGATCTAAACCCACTCCTTGAAGAACGTTCGGATCGACCGTACCGCAGCCCAGAACTTCCAGCCATTTGCCGTTCCACTGCAAATCAACTTCAGCAGAAGGTTCTGTAAACGGAAAGTAACTCGTGCGGAAACGAATCGGCAAATCTTGCCCGAACATTTGCCGCAAAAACTCTTTAATTGTGCCTTTTAAGTCAGTAAATGTCAGGCCTTCATCGATCGCTAAAAGTTCGATTTGGTGGAAGACTGCTGCGTGAGTAGCATCCACAGTATCGCGGCGGTAAACGCGGCCGGGAGAGACAATCCGAATCGGCGGTTTGTGCTGTTCCATGTAGCGAATTTGCACCGATGATGTCTGAGTCCGCAGCAAGTCGCCTCCCGGCAGATAAAATGTATCTTGCATATCCCGCGCCGGGTGGTCCGGCGGAGTGTTGAGCGCCTCAAAGTTGTAATAATCTGTTTCCATTTCCGGGCCGTTGGCGACAGTGTAGCCGAGGCCGACAAAAATATCCAGAGCGCGGTCTATAACAGCGTTTAACGGGTGAATTCGACCTTGGGGGCGAAAAATTCCCGGCATGGTGACATCGAGGGTTTCTGAGGCGAGTTTGGCTTGGATTTGGGCGGCTTGAAGATCGGCGCGCTTGTCTTCTAAGTCGGCTTGCAAAGCTTCTTTTACGGTATTGGCGATCGCGCCTACTTTAGGCCGCTGAGCTGGCGACAGTTTGCCCATCATGCCTAAAATTTGAGAGAGTTGACCTTTTTTGCCAAGGTAGCCGACGCGCAACTGTTCGAGTTGTTCGAGGGTATTCGCCGCGGCGATCGCACTTTTGGACTCTTGACCGAGAATTTCTAGTTGAGTTTCAATATCGCTTAGTTGGACAGTCATCTTGATTTTAGATTTTAGATTTTAGATTTGAAGGCAATGTTGAGCCAAGCTGAGTTTACCGCAATCTTGGCACTAGCGGCTTGTATATTTGAGATTTTAGAACAAACAGTGGAAAATCGGCACTGCGGGCGATCGTTAGTCAGGAGTCATTAGTCATTAGTCAGTAGTCATTAGTCAGTAGTCATTAGTCAGTAGTCATTAGTCATTAGCATTCTAATTGTACAATCCTGTTAACAGTCAACAATCACTGACTCCGCCACCAAAATCAATCTAATTCATCTGCGTTCATCTGTGTTTATCAGCTCTCATCTGCGGTTTAAAAAAAGATCGTGTATTACCGCC
>NZ_JADEXD010000089.1 GCF_015207285.1 Tychonema sp. LEGE 07203
GATATTGAACACGATTTTAGTGCCTTAAAGCGAGCCAGAATGTATGCTCCTCCTGGCACATCTTTAGATGAACTCATCTGTGCCTACTGCGCTCAATAGTGTCTCTTTTTTATTTGAAATGACTATAGTTATTCATAAATTAAAAGAGAACCGTATTAGATTATAGATTGCTGTTTAGAAGGAGTATTGGGCAGAATATGAAGAACGTGACAGCGCCAACCAGTGATAGCTGGCTAAATGCACTAATTGAATCGCTACAAAACCCCGCAGAAGCTGCGGCTTACCTGAGTGTGGCTGAAGACAGCAGAATCACCGGATTCTCAACTGCTGCGGGCGGAAATTCAAGACGTAATTGATGCACGTTTGCTGGCGAACAATCTTTCAAAGCAAGCTAAAGTACATCACGAGAAACTAGATCAAATGGTTTCGGAAAGTGGCGCTTCTGAAATTTACACTTTAATCGCGTTATTGGATGCGTTAGGATTTAGGCTAACAGTTACTTTAAAAGAAGATGAATTGGCTATCGGGGAATGAAACCGATCGCAATTTATCTGCGTTAATCTGCAGTCAAAAAATCTAAATTTCGCCAGCACAAACTTTACTTTTTAGCGCGCTGCTGCTGGTAAACGCTGAGAACTTTATCCGCATAAGTAGCAGTTGCGCCGCTTTTGCAAGCTGCGGATTCTCCAGTCATCCACCAGCAAGCAGAGCGGCGTACAGCGGCGGTTTCATTGTTGCCGCTAGCTTTGTATTCGTCGCGCAGCAAATCGCCCGCGATACAGGTAACAATTGATTTGGCTTTTGTCGCGTCGGCTTCAAATTGTTGCGGTGTTAAATCTTGTTTGGTACAGAATTTTGCCCAGCGGGAAATATTGTTGGGTAAAACTTGCCACTGACTGTACATTCCGTCGTTTGCGGTTTGCGGCGGCGCGGCTTGTCGCAGCGCTTCTACGAGGGCGGCAACTTGCGCGTCGGTGACTGGTGCGGCTGCTGCTGGAAGTGCTTGCAATCCGAGGCTAATTATCATGCTGCCGAATAGTAGATTGGTTTTTGCGATCGATTTAAAGTTCATTGACAATCCCCTGTTTGATTTAAACTTTGTTTCCTCAAACAAGGTTTACTATTTTGTCGGTAGAATGCCTCTGTCTTAAGTATGATTTGCCCACTTAATGCACTCTCATCACGCTTACGATAGGAATTGTCAATCAATTACGATAAAATTATGGAAGTACAACAAGCGTGAAATTCGACGTTACATCCGACCTGATGGCAGGATTCCTTTCTTAGAGTGGTACTACGCCCTACGAGATGGCAAAGCCCAAGTTAAGGTTGATGCAAGGCTTGAGCGAGTTAGTCTCGGCAATCTGGGGGATTATAAGTCAGTTGGAGATGGTGTCTGTGAACTTAGGATTAACTACGGCCCTGGCTACCGGATTTATTTTAGGCAAATAGGAGGGACAATTGTGCTTCTGCTCTGTAGTGGGGATAAAAGTACCCAAGAACAAGATATTCTCAAAGCGAAGGAGTATTCGGCCGACTATGAAAGAAATGAAAATGCCTACCAGCGATAGCTATTACGAGTCTCTAATTGAATCTCTCAAAGATGCTGAACACGCTGCTGGATTTATCGGGGCTATCTTGGAAGAAAAAGACCCTGAACCCGCACTTTTGAGAAATGCCATCAGAAAGGTGATTGAGGCTAAAATCAGGATGAATGCTCTTTCGGAGTCAGCAAAAGAGCATCACGAAAAACTTGACAAAATGCTGACTGAAAGCGGCGGTTTGGAAATTTACAGTTTGGTAGCACTGCTCGAAGCGTTAGGATTTAAACTAGAAATTACTGTCGCAGGTATTGAATTGCCCGCTGATTCGATATCAACGGAAATGGGGGAATCAGAATTATTGCCGGAACCAGCTAATGCAAGTTAAGAAGTAAATCGCGCCCTCACCTTTCCAGCACAAAATCAAACAACCGATGAGCCATTTCTAACTTGCTGCAAGGTGCAATTTCTAGTTGCTTGCCGGCGGCATTAATTAATATTGCTTGATTGGTATTGCTGCCGAAACCTGCACCTATTTTGTCGATCGGGTTTGCGGCAATTACATCCAATTTCTTCGATCGCAATTTCTCCAGCGCAGGCTTGACAATATCTCCAGTTTGTGCAGCAAACCCGACGAGTTTTTGGTGCGGCTGTTTCAATTTTCCCAACTCTGCCACAATATCCGCTACCGGTGCTAGCGGTAAAGAATTGGGGAGTTCGTGCTTCGGCAACTTCTCACTGCTGTAGTGGGCCGGTTTCACATCCGCTACCGCCGCCGCCATCACCGTCAAATCCGCATCGTGAAAGCATTCCAACATCGCCTGCAGCATTTCTTGTGCACTCGTAACTGATCTCGCCCGCACACCTGACAGAGGTAATTCGCCAGTGATACTATGTACCAGCGTCACCGTCGCGCCGCGGTGCAGTGCAGCTTGCGCCAAAGCTATGCCCATTTTGCCCGTGGAAGGATTGCCGATAAACCGCACCGGATCGAGATGTTCCCGCGTTCCTCCCGCAGAAATTAACACCCGCTTGCCCGCTAAATCTCGATCGCCCTTACCATACAACAGCGACTCTATGTGAGGCAAAATCTCACAAGGTTCTGCCATCCGGCCGACACCCGCGCGATCGCACGCCAGCATTCCCGCCCCCGGATTCGCCGCGTGATAGCGCCCATAAGTCAGCACCTCCCGCCAATTACCGGCAACCGCCGGCTGTTCCCACATATCCGTATTCATCGCCGGTGCCAGCAAAATCGGGCAACTAGAAGCCAAAACAGTATTAGTCAGCAAATTATCAGCAAAACCCCCCGCCAACTTCGCCAAAGTATTAGCTGTCAGGGGAGCAATTACAAAAACTTCCGCCCATTCTCCCAGTTGAATGTGCAGCGGGCGGCCGTGATTTGCTTGCCAAAAATCCTTATCAGTAAAAGCAGGATGGCGGCAAAGAGTAGCAAAAGTCAAAGGCGTTACAAACTCAGCAGCAGCATCAGTAAGAATCGCTTTAACTTCAGCTCCAGCTTTTGCTAAAGTTGAAACTACTTCGCAAACTTTGTAAGCCGCAATCCCGCCGCTAACGCCGATTAAAATTCGTCTGCCCTTCATGATTTTTTGTAATATAGCAACCTTCTAGGTTATGAGAAGTTGATGAATTCCTGACACCATTCTGGAAAATTGCCCCTCGCATCTCTTAATTCCCTCTTCCTTCTTCCCTCTTCCTTCTTCCCTCTTCCTTCTTCCCTCTTCCTTCACCTATCAAAAAAAGAATCAAGAAAGAAATTAAGATGAAAATAGACAAAAATCCATAACTCATCTGTTCAACCCGCAACAAAATATGCTGCTAACTTCTTCCTCAATTCCATCAAAATTTTTAAGCTAGATTTTTAAGCCTATGCTTCGTCGTAGGCTTCCATATCCAGAAGGTGGAGATAAGGTTCAACCAGCTCCGGCCGCTGAAAGGCAAGCGATCGCAACAAATGCCAATCATTCAATCCCTCAAAAGGATCGGTATAATCGTCAACCTCCAAACGGACAGCCAATTCTGCCACGTCTTCAGAAGTAAGTACAGCAATATCGCGCGATGCTTTGGTTAAAGTTTTCATGTTTTTTACCCCTGCCCTAGACTTCCGCCATACTATATCCTAAGCCTTTAATTGGATTTCGACACAGTTTCTACAACAAAACTTCGCATTACATCTACAACTTCCGGCAGAATCTCGTGTCCCATCTTAAATTCTCGATACTGCACCTGAGCTCCCCAAGCAGTCAAACTGTCGCGCGATCGCACCGCAGCACTAATCGGCACAATCGTATCTTGAGTACCGTGCGCGATTAAAACAGGCGGCAAAGCACTCCCCGCAGCGGGCGAAATCGACGAATGCAAATAACCGCTCAAACAAATTAAACCCGCTACGGGCAAAGTCAATCCCACATCCAGAGTCATCGCTCCGCCTTGAGAAAAGCCCCCTAAAATCGTGCGAGACAAAGGCACGCCCGTGCTGCTTTCCAAAGACAGCAAAAATTCCCTCAGCAATTGCCGGCTTTCTACCAATCCCCGAGCATCTTTGCTTTGAAGGTCATACCACGCTTTGCCCCCCGTTACTTGGGGATGGGGAAACGGGGCATCGGGAAACACAAACTGATAATCCGGCAAATTGAAAGCCGGTGCTAAGGCTGTCAAATCCCGAGCATTAGCACCCCACCCGTGCAAAGCGACAATCAAAGCGACAGGTTTGCCAGTTGTTGGCGGAATGCTAATAAATTGTAAAGACATGGTAATTAGTAATTGGTAATCTGGCCTGATGAAAATTATAAATTGTGGTGGCGGATCTAACCCAAGATATTTGGGCGTTACTGAATTGAAATATGAGATTTCAAAACTCGATATCTCAAGCTCTTACTCTCTGCGAGGAAATCGTTTCTGTCTAAGTAGAATTTACAGTCAAATTCAGCAATACCAAAAACTGAATGGTTTAGTGTTAACTGTTGACTCGATTTTATTATTCCGATGCAACCGGAAACGATAGGACAAATTAAGACTGGCGCTACATTTGTCAATTAGTAAGAATTACTCAAAAAAACTGCTTTTAACAAAAGTTGAAAATTTGCGATTTGGGGGTGAGCGGGGATAAATACGGCGATCGGCTCGATCGCCCAAATCTCAGTTTTTTACCCCTAATCTGAATAAAACATGAGTATAAGTGCTGATTGACAAATGCTTCCTCAGTTTGATTTTTTAGCAAAAATAAAAGACTCGCGAAGGTGGACAGCACTCAAACAAAAAAATTATGTTTACAAATAATGATAGGCTTCCGGGAAACAGCGGGAGAGCGAGACAATTACCCAACTACCAATTCCCCGCGATCGATTACCAACCACTAATGACTGAGTAAGTGAATGGTAAAATATAGAAGTATGGCTAGAGGGCAAAATGCAGCAAAACGAAGCAGTGACAAGAGTTGGGGTAACTTAACATTTTGTAGTATTTTGCGGTTGATTTGCGGCTGCTTACTCAATTAAAAAAAGCTATAACTTTGGAGAGGTACAGAGCCAACTAAAATTGGCTATGACTGTAAAAAAGGATTTAAGAGGCAGCAAATTATGAAAATCGCACAAACTGCTCTAAGAGATACAGTTCACCAATTAGCTGAGGAAGCATTTCACCTGAAGTTGATTTCTGGGTACGGCGACGGTCAAAACAGCAACGAATATCAGATTGTCTGGAACGGCAAACCGAGACACTTGCCTTTAGAACGGGCGCGTACAGTGTTGAGCAATTTGATCGAGCGATCGCACTAGCTGCCGATCGGACTCAATTAGGACTTGCGCTCATCAACTCAGTTTCTCGGAGAAACCAACACCAGGAGCGGTAAAAAATCGCACCTGAAAGCGGGTTGAGCCGCGCCCCCGCGCCCGCCAGTCCTGCAATGTCAACTCATTTTTTGACCCCTCCTTTGCCAGGAGGGGTTAGTTTTTTTTTCGAGCGAAAACTCGGAGGGCGATCGCATTTGTAATTCTTTGACACTCCTCGGCAGTCAGGCACGAGGATTGTCAATGCTTGATGTCATGTCATCGGAGAACGATCGCCCTAAGCCTTGTTCTTATATCGTTTCCGGCTGCATCGGAACAATAAAATCGAGTTAACAGTCAACAGTCAACAGTCAACAGTCATGAGGAGTGCAACCGGAATTGATATTACAGGTAATTTCCCGGACACAATATCGCGGAAATATCATGGTTAAAAAACCCCTTTTTTGCGTCCGAGACACCAATAAAAAGAAGAGGATTTGAGCTTTTATTTTATCGCTGCGGTTTCTGGTTTAAGCACTTTTCTGTTGGTCAAAAAACGACTGCTGCCCTTGTTCAGTCGATATTAACTTCCACCCTTGAGCTGTCAGCTTCTGAAAAGTTGCCCATCCCTTAGAACCGTTCGGTTCCCGGTAGTCGGATGCAGCGAACTGCGGAAAAGCTGTATAAGGCCGCCACGCTTGACGCACTTCAGTCCGCAAGTGCAATATCTTTTCTCCATTGCCTCCCAATCTCGGCAACCAACACATTTGTTTTAGCATTTTTAACACTCCAGAGTTTTACAGTAACGGTAATTTGCCAACATCGCCAATTAAACTTTTAGAACCCTCAAGCCACTGCTCGGAATATCTAACAGGTAACAGGGACGGATGAGATTTTCACCGATTACCAATTACTGAGGTAGCAGCAGTCGTCAAAGTTGAGTTGGGTCTTGCAAAGTTTCCCAGTCAAAAACTAGAAAACTAATACTGCCAAGGTATAAGCAAAAATAATCATTGCTATTATCTGCTCGATCTTGACTTAAAGGCGATCGCGCGAAAATCCAGTTGCATAAAGCATTAATAGTTCTGGTTTCCCTTGCTTGATAATTACAAGCTCATGCTCCCCCTTTCCGCCTAAAATGACATCTTTCTACGGTATTAGCTATGTCAGCTAAAAAATGTTCCTTTAGTTACAAATATTAAAATCTCCTGAGAATTTATATTGTTATCAAAAGTTAAATTACTTTTCACAAACAGCCGTTAAGAATTTTTACTTACTTTAACCACATTTGCTGTGGATGGGTGAAGAGTTTGGACGATCGACAGGGCGAACTCCCAACCTGCCCAACAAACAGCAATGGTTTTTATTAAAATATCGACCTCATCATGAGTTGCTGGGATGATACAAAAACCTGGTTTTGGTGCTGCGAAAATTGGCTGCACTTTACACTAAAAACATATATTTTATCCAGGATATTGAACAGCCAAAGTGTTCGATCGCTACCGCTGAAACGATAATAAAATGCGAGCTGTAGCAACCAAATTTTATGATAATTATCTCTCGGCTTACTGCATTCCTAACTGGCCTGTTGCGGGAACTTGGCACGAGTGGATGTACAACAAAATTGTACAACTTGGGGAAGAAGGCTTTAAGTTTGATTTGCCGGAACCGCGAGCGCAGGTATTTGTTTGAGAGCCGGATAATTTATGTCTCCAGACAGATGATCTGCAAACTTGTACAACATTAAATGGTATTTATGACTGGCGCAAACAACTCAATAAACCCGGTTTTGCTAGCGGGGCGGATGGTTGGAACGATATTTTATTGTAGAAAAATTCGGTTTCAGAGTCTAGCTAGTGCGATCGCAATTCCTGCTATTGAGCATAACAACTGCACTGCGCTCAGTCAACTGTCAACTAACACAAAAATTAACACAAACTTTGTCGGAGGACAAACTCTATGGGCTGGTTAAAAAGATTGTTTGGTTTAGAAAAACTTGAAAATCAAGAAAACGTGCAAGCTCCAGCTTACCAAGCACCTGTAGCTCAAGCTCAAGCTCAAGCACCTGCTCAACCCGCAGCGAGCCCTCAGACAATCCCACCGGAACGCATGGGATTGAATGGAGAATACGATCAAAGCGGTTTAGCTAAACGGGTGGCTCAGGCCTTTGATGCAAATCCTGATGTTGCGGATATTGAGACTGTTTATGTGGCGCAACTCGGCACTACGGTGGTTCTCAAAGGTACTGTTGCCAGTCAAGAAATTGTCAACAAGTTAGTGACAATTGCTAAAGGTGTTAAGGGTGCAACTGGCGTGGAAACCAATCAAGTTACTGTCGGCTAGCGCGACGGTTGTTTATAACAGTTAACAGTTAACAGTTAACAGTTACTGGTTAACTGTTATAGCAGCAAATCAGAGTTAGGCATTCTTAATTGCACTTTCGCCATGCAGTAGATTGTAACGGATGTCTCTGGCGAAGATAACTAAAGACTTCCTTCTTATGCCTCCAGCCTCCAGCCTCCAGCCTCCACCCTTCTTCCTGATGACTGATGGCTGATGACTAATGACTGATGACTGATGACTGATGACTAATGACTGATGACTGTTGACTGATGACCGTTGACTGTTGACTGTTGACTGATGACAGTTAGTTGTTAGTTGTTATTTGTTAGTTGTTATTGGGAATTGAAAATTGGCAATTGGGAATTCGTAGCAAGTAACCAATAACCAATAACCAATTTCCAACAACTACTGACTACTGACTACTGACTACTGACTACTGACTAATGACTTCTTTTATAACAGTTTTCTTGAGTTATTTCGCTGTACCTAAAAAATATGACCGGGGAATTTTTAGTACCTACTCGCGGCAAATTAGAACGAAGTCTTGCACAGGGAGTCCAAGCTTTGTACCGCTCTCTACTCGGAAACCAAACGAGTCAGGCGCTCTGCAATCTTTTGGATAATAAATTAATAATTGTGATCGAAAATGCGATTACTCAGCCTGAAAAATTGCTGGCTCAGAACGGTCAGGAAGATTTGGCTTCGCAGGTACGATCGCAATTAGAGTCGGTTCTGGAATTGCAACTGAAAGACTTAATCAAAGAGATTTTAGGTGTGGGAGTGACAGATTTGCTCAGCGATGCGACTTTGGAGACTGGCCGCACGGGAACCATAGCAATTTTGGAGTCTGCACCTAAAGTTCGCGATGCGAGTTCTAAGTCTAAAACTAAATCAGAAAAGGATGATAGTTGAGGTGGTCGCGAATAATCGTTTCTAAGTCCTTGATGTTGAAAGGTTTAGAAAGGTATGCAACGCATCCGGCTTCGAGAATCCGATCGCGGTCTTCTGCTTTTGCCAGTGCTGTGACAGCCACAATCGGAACATTGATGAGGTTGGGGTTTTGTTTGATGCGCTTGATTAATTCTATACCGTCTATATCGGGCAGGCAAATGTCTAGTACGATGAGGTCGGGCAGTCGATCGGCTGCTGTCGCCAGAGCGCTGTACCCGTCAACGGCTCCGACGAATTCGCAGCCGAACAAATCCAGTATTTGCGTCAGAAGCTCTAAGTTGTCGTGATTGTCGTCTACCGCCAAAACTAGAGGACGCCTGTCAATCGCCGATTGACCGTTATTTAATGACGAGGATGCCAAATTCTGATTCCAATTAGGGTAGTTCATAAATGCAGACCGAAAAACGATAGTCAAAGTTATCCCCGAGGCATTCCTCAAGTGGCGCTCCGGCACTTGAAACAGATTGGCTCGTATTTGTAGCTCTTTGATGGTCAGTCTTCTGTCTAGCTCGATTGTACAATATCGCTGCCGGTTGGAAGCACTGACTGCACCACTCGATCGATACATTACATTAACATTTTGATAAATTGTCAACAGTCGTCAACCCGCAAAAGTTGCCGCGAGATAGTCGCTTTGGTTGTGGGTTCGCTCGCGTGCCGCTTTTGTAGTGGGGCAGGCACTTTCACCGACCCGCGCCAAAGATGTATTTTTTTAAGGCTCGCGACAGTTTACGATCGAGAATATGTAGATTTATCAATTTGGATGACTTTTTCGTGGCAGCTAATATTCCTGATTGCGCTCCTCAACTGCAACGCCTGATGCAACAAGCCGGGTTTTCGAGCGATCGAGAACTCAGCCAAAAAGCAGGAGTTCCCGAAATTCAGCTCAGCCGTTTGCGTCGCGGCTTAGCTTTGAAAACCCGAGCCGACATCCTGCTCAAAATTAGTCAAGCTTTGCAAATTTCCTTAACTGAACTGCTCGCAACTTTAGCGCCGGACTTTGTAGAAGAGTTAGAACCTGCTGCACCCAGTGCCCTAGAACAAGAATATCAGCGCTTGCAAGCTACGGTCGAACAGCAGCGAGAATCTTTGATGCAGGAATTTCAGCTCTCTAGCCTGCAAATTTTAGAATCTTGGATGTTGCAGTGGCCGACTGCTGCGAGCAAAGCTCAGGAAAATCACAATTTGCGGGCTCAGAAACTGCTGCCGCTGTTGCGGCCGGTCGAGCAGTTATTGCAGCATTGGGGAGTAGAGTCGATCGCCCCAGTCGGAGCAGAGCTTCCCTACAACCCGCAACAGCACCAACTCATGGAAGGAACAGCCGAACCCGGAGAACCCGTCAAAGTACGCTACACAGGCTACAGACAAGGGGACAAGCTCCTCTACCGCGCCAAAGTTAGCTTGGTTCGGTCGATCGCGTAAGGCATTCGGTACAACAAAAATTTTCCATCTCAAAAATCACTCGCCCCGCGTCTGCCCAGAGTCCGATCGGCCTGACAATCAACAACAACCGCCGTCAACTCTTGCACTCAAAACTATTCTCCCGCTCGATCGCTCTGGCGCTTTCCTCCTCTGTTATTTGGCTCCGAGTCCATCTCGCAGCTATACTAGCCCTAGTCTGGCTAGAAATTCTGACATTCCCACCGCAAAATATGAGTCCTGTAGTTAAAATTATTCAGCCCTCTGGCATTTTAGACGGCACCAAGGCAAGTCAATTCCGCCAAGAGATTAGCGACCTAGTGGAAGCGGGAGCCGATGTGGTATTGATCGACTTCCAAGATGTGACATTTATGGATAGTTCTGGTTTGGGCGCTTTAGTCTTGGCGCTCAAAACAGTCCGGGCCGCCGGGAGTCAATTAGTTGTCTGTTCTATCAACGAGCAAATCCGCATCTTATTTGAACTCACCAGCATGGATCGAGTTTTCGAGATATTTCCGACCCGCGATGCTTTTAATAGCAAAATTCTCTCAAGTAACTAAATCTTTTGGCTGCTGCCTTCTGGCTATTGGGTCGCAGATGTACTGCGGTCAGCTAGCCAAAATTCACCTTGAGCAAAGACCAATCATCATCAAAAACTGCTTTAGAGTTCAACTTTTGAATGTAGTTCAAAATTTGGTCTAACTGGTCGGCACTTGCATCGTTGTAAGCTGCTAGCAGGTCGATGAAAGGGTCAAGCCCCCAGATATTGCCGTCAGGTTGATGGATCTCGTATACCCCGTCGCTAAAGATGTAGAGAGTGCTCAAATCCTCGACATCGCAGCAATTATCGACATAGGGGGCGTCGGGGAACATTCCGACCGGCATTCCGGGGGTTTTTAATCGCTGGATTTTAGCAGGGTTCGCGGGCGATTGCGAAATCAACACGGCCGGGGGATGACCGGCGCTGGCGTACAGGAGCTGGCGAGAAATGCGGTTGTAAACGCCGTACCAGATGGTGAAATACTTGTCATTTTGGTAGCTCATCTGGAAGGTGGTGTTGAGGGCCCGCAAAACGTCGCTGGGTTTGTAGTAGTCAAGGTTGGGCAGCGCCCGCGACCGCAGCAAATTCAGCACGGCCACAGAAGGCAGCGCCGCCCGCAAACCGTGACCGGCTACGTCGAGCAAGTAAATCGCCAAATAATCGGCATCCAGCCAGTTGTAGTCGAAGCAATCTCCCCCCAACTGCCGGGAGGGAATGAATTTTGCCTCGATGCTTACGGGTTCCGTCACCGGATCTGGCAGCAGCGATTGCACGTATTCGGCAGCCTCGGCTAACTCGGCTTCCAAATCTTGCTTGGCAATTTTTAAGTCTCGGCTCAGTTGGTGCAGCCGCAATCCGGCGCGTACTCTCGCCTGTAACTCGTTTAGTTCGATCGGCTTGGAGATAAAATCGTCGGCACCTGCGTCGAGCCCTTTGACTCGATCGGCGATCGAACCCAAAGAAGTCAACAAAAAGAATTGTGTAGTTGACAGATTCGGATCTGCCTTAACTCGACGGCAGACATCTATGCCCGTCAAGCGCGGCATGATCCAATCGCAGATGATCAAGGCCGGACGCAATTTTTGCGCCTGGGCTACACCGTCTTCGCCATTACTTGCTACTGTCACTTCGTAACCCTGTTTTTTCAGAGTTCTCCTCAGCAGTTCCTGAACAGCAGTATCATCGTCAATAACCAGAATTTGAAACATGGGCACTCAGGTACTACAAGTCTTTCAAGGTCTGGGGGTCATTAAAAATATATCCTGTCAGCGCGATTGTTTGAGATTGAGTACAGTCTCATCACATCGCTTTCGAGGTAAATGCTTTTGCCTGCCAGCCATCGACTTCAATTTACCTTTAAATTTGAACCAAATTTTGGCGAAGTCGAACTCACCCAGTTTACACTCAGAATATAAACTTTTATGGACTTTTTGGGACTGCTGGCGCGAATTGACACCTGCGCGGCACTTCTGGTATCATAAGCACCTAATTACTCGATTTGACATTTATTTTTCTAGCAGCAAAAGCTAGTATAATCGAACTCCGATTTAATTGTGCCTGGTCTAACACAGCAAAAAGGTCGATCGAGAACCCGGAAAATGACGCGGCTGGTAGAATAACTGGCACGGGTGATGTTGGCGCTAGCAGTTGCCCGCCTTTTGAGAAAAACAGTCAAAAACGTAAAGTACAGGCAAGACAATATTTGCCTACATTTTATGGAACTATAATTTCTGTGGCAGAGCGTAATTGAATTAAAAGGTTCCAAAAAGTTGCAAGTCCTAAAGAAAGCGGCTCTTCAAATCAATACTGGTCTGAGTGCCTTAGAAAGAGTTTTGTCGTGGTTTGGACAATTGTACGATCCGCGAATTCCCACAAGTGTATGGATACGCTGTCAGTTGGCTTTGGCTGAGGGCTTTACAAATGCGGTGCGTCACGCCCACGAGGGTAAACCACCGGATTTGCCGGTTGACATTGAGGTGGCGGTGTACAGTGAATGTTTAGAGATCAAAATTTGGGATTCGGGCGCTGCGTTTGATTTAGAGCAAAAAATTAAAGATATGTCGGAAAAAATCGATCGCGAAGCTGGGGGCGGGCGGGGCCTAAAGTTGATGAAAGACATCGCAGACAGTATCAGTTACAAGAGAACGGCTGATGGCCGCAACTGTTTGTCGATCGTCAAAAATTATACCCCTATCTCGCAGGCGGACGATGAAAATGATATTTTGCAATTACCAGAGGAACTTTCTGGTTGACCAACAACCCCAGCTTTTAAACGCGGGAAAGTGGATTAAGCCACAGCAGAATTGTCCGTTTTAATTGATTTAATTCCCGATACACTTCTTGTTTGACCCATTGTCCGATCGCGTCGAAGGGTGTAAAAATTTGACCCACAGGCCAGCTAACATCTTGACCCAAGGGCGTTTGATGGTTGCCCGCCAGAGTTTGAACTGTAATCATGTCGGGAAATCTGGGTTTGAGCAGATTTGTTAACAGCAGGGTTTGGTCGATGTTGTCGCCGTTAAATTTGACTAAAAGATTGCGCCGGATTTGATAGCTATCTTGGACGAGGCGATTGGTGTCTTGCGGGGAAGGGGTAAACTCTACTTTAAAGACGGGGGAAATTTGCTCGACGATGGGAATGGCTTCGGAGGCTGCATAATTGTTGAAAGAAATCAGGATATTGCCGGCCCTTTCTACATCAAACACGGAACCGATCAGCAAGTGCAGTTTGCATCCCATGCTGTGCCCTATCCCGTAGATGGGGAGATAGGAAGCTTTGAGCAATTTAGTGGCCCGCAGGCGATCGAGGGCATTTTCAAATTTGTTGAGGACATCGCGGGCGATCGCAATATGATCCAAAGTATTGACAAACGGCGTTGCTACTACAACATATCCCTGATTTCCCAAAGCTTCTAACAGCCAGCGATAGGTTAGTTGCGGCGCACTCGCCACAAATGCACCGCCGAGAAAATGCACGATCGCGATCGGTTTAGAAGGAATTAATACCCAGTTGCCGGAAACTTCTTGCCAGTCCATAAATTTCATCAAGTTTAAAGTAAAAAGGCGATCGTCCTCTGAAAAGTAGAAGGTACAAAATAGAATTTTTTCTAAATTTTTGCTTTTACTTTCTGCCTAAAAAAGAGGTTTGATACCTGCTTTTTCCTTCAAAAAACTTTGCTCTTTACTCAAGCAATTATTTAGTGTAACTGTTTTGGCAGCAAATAGCACAGCGGGCGGCTGCTACGATCGCCCTGTACGGGATTGAAGGCTGCCTCCTTGAGTTCTACTGACAAGCTGCGACGGGGCTGGATTGATATCATATCATTTCCGGTAACACCGTCAGGTGATGTTGACTGTTGACGGTTGACTGTTGACTGTTGACGGTTGACTGTTGACTTTTGACTGTTGACTCGAATTTATTATTTCGATGAAGAGAGGATTTGATATCAGCTAACTTCTCGACTGCAACCTGCATACAACTATAATATCCTCTAGGAACTCCGGTCTATTTCAGACGCTCGCTGGGGATTTAACTCTGCCGAATGGCCGATGTCTTCTACAGTTTTCTGACTCAACTGCTCGCGCTCCCTCATCCATTTCCATTTGTTTGCAGCAGCGATGGGGGAAAGCACTGCGCTACCGATGCCGTAAATTAGAGTCGGCAAAACCTCCCGATTTAATAAACTTTGTCCCACCTTTCTCATGTAGTGCAGTGCCAAAACTTGTCGGAATTTGTTAAGCCTGTTCAAAAGCGGCAAATTTTTCAAGAATACCTGTTCGTACTCGTTGAGAGATAACTCTTTTTCTCCCCGCAAGCGCCGCAGTTGGTTTTCCTTGACACAATCCGCAGCTATCCGCTTTTTCAACCAGTGTTTGTCTGTGAGAGAGTTCCCTCTAATTCGATAATTTCCCAAAGGTGCTGTCGCCGCTAGCAAGCCGTATTTTTGAGCAATTTTGGTAAATAACTCTGTATCTTCTCCTACCTGCCAATCTTCGGCAAAGCCGCCTTCTTGGAGTAGAATAGAGCGATCGACTACAACAGAAGACGGAAAAACCCAAGGACTTTCGCCTGTATCCTTAATCGCCTGCATTTCTGCTTTAGTTGTAGGATAGGTGGAAATATAGCCCAACTTGTTGCCGCGCTTGTCTAAATACCGCAAAGCGTGAGCCACAGCTTTGACTTCGGGATTGTCTTCGAGCATTTTCAAACAAACTTCTAGCTTGTTTGCTTCCCAGGTATCGTCGCTGTCTAGAAACGCTACATACTTGCCCGTTGCCCGATGTATCATTAAATTTCTCGACTTAGAAACCCCGTAATTTTCGGAATTTCGGAAAAATTGAATTCTCGAATCTTGTTCTGCCAGTTTAGCACCAATTTTTGCAGTAGTGTCAGTAGAGCAGTCATCAACAATTAAAATTTCTAGATGCTTGTGAGTACCGTTGACTGCGGAAGCAACTGTTTCTGCCAGAGTGTCGGCTGCATTGAACGCAGGAATGATTACACTGACTTTTTCGCTGTTGTTCATAAATTGAATTAGCTAGGGTTTGGTAGTTGTTCGCTTAAGTATGGTTTTCGCCATTTAGGAACGAAGCCTGCATGAAAATACTTAGAAAGTAAGGGTTTTCTGCAGAAACTGCAAATTGCAGGCCTTGAAAACCACTGAGTGCGATCGCGTGCATTTTTGCCGGCTTTGTTTGAGCTGTTAAGTTTCCAGCCAGACTGTTGTTATTCTTTGGATAGTTCCAGCTTTTTTCCACCGCCTCGCCTTTAGGAACGCACAGGCAAACATAGGATGTTATTGGGAGCATCTGTGTTTTGCTTTAACGCTTGCAACTCGTAAAAAAATGCTTTTTTTAAAGTCGGAAACGATCCCATGCTATTTCTGTATGATAAGATTTTGTACGCACAGTTAATAAGACTCTAGATCGACCATTATACAGCCTTGTTAAATTTTTTAGATAAAATTCATAAAATTAACTTTTTCCCTCGCAACAGTCAGAACAGTTTGCAATCACCAACGGTATAATTAGGGTTCTAGCTCACCCTGGATTCTGTGAAATATTAACGGTTGAATGCGGGCTGGGTCGCAGCCCCAAAAAAGGTCGGGACTATTGTAATTAAACTATCGGACTAATTGAAAGAGTAACTTTGTAGCTATTAATTATTTGATTTCAATTAAGATTTAATCTATATCTTTAGGATGATGTTATTCAAATTCTGCTGTAAGATTAACTGAGAAATCGGGGGGATAAATGTTTTTAAAGTTAAGCGGTAAAGTGCGAATTTATACTTGTTTATTAGCAGTTTTGCTGTTCGGCGGCTGCCAGCAGCAACTGCAGCCAAAGTTGCAGCAGCGCAGCAAACAGGGCATGGTAGTTTCGGCTCACCCGCTGGCGAGCGCTGCGGGGCTGAGGGTGTTGCAAGAGGGAGGCAATGCGGTGGATGCGGCGGCGGCTACGGCTTTGGCGATTTCGGTGGTGGAACCTTTTTCGGCGGGTATCGGGGGCGGGGGTTTTTTGCTGCTGCGGCGGGCCGAAACGGGGACTGTGCAAGCGCTGGATTTCCGGGAACGAGCTCCGAAACGGGCGGCGCGGGATATGTACCTCGACAAGCAAGGCAAGGTGCGCCCAAGGGCAAGTCTGGACGGACATTTGGCGGCGGGTATTCCGGGCACGGTGGCTGGACTTTATACGGTGCACCGCGAGTACGGGAGGTTGCCTTGGGCGCGGGTGGTGGCTCCGGCGATCGCCCTTGCGGAAAATGGCTTTCCGGTGAGTTCGCGCTTCACAAAGGCTGTTGGGGGGCGAGTGGGCGCGATCGAAAAAAATCGGGCGGCGCGGGATATTTTTACTCGCGGCGGCATTTTATACCAGCCGGGAGAACTTTTGGTGCAGCAAGATTTGGCGCGGACTTTGCGGCAAATTTCTCAAAACCCGCAAAGTTTTTATCGCGGGGATATTGCGCGGGCGATCGCCGCCGACATGGCTAAAAACGGCGGCATCATGACTCTCGAAGATTTGAAAAACTATACGCCGATTTGGCGCAATCCGGTTTGCGGTAACTTTCGCGCTTACCAAATTTGCGCGATGTCGCCTCCTTCTTCGGGCGGCGTTCATTTATTGCAAATCTTAAATATTCTCGGAGATACGGATATTAAGAAATGGGGAAGGAAAAGTCCAGATACGCTACATTTACTGGCGGAATCCATGCGGATTGCTTATGCCGATCGGGCAGAATATTTGGGCGATCCGGATTTTGTCAGCGTACCGGTTACAGCTTTGACTAGCAGGAATTATGGCAAATTTCGCCGATCGCAAATCGACATGACAACAGCCAAACCCTCGACGGAGGTAAAAGCTGTTGATGCTAAAACTTTGAGCCGCTTTGTGTACGAGTCGCCGGAAACTACTCACCTGACGGTAGTTGACTCGGATCGGAATGTGGTGAGTTTGACGTTTACGGTGAATGGCGGTTTTGGGGCTGCGGTGGTGGCGGCGGGTACGGGAATTTTGCTCAACAATGAGATGGACGATTTTGCCGCTGCGCCGGGAGTGCCGAATTTGTTTGGTTTGGTGGGCGGTGAGGCAAATTCGATCGCCCCTGGAAAAACTCCTTTATCCAGCATGACACCGATGATTGTCACAGAAAATGGCAAATTTCGCCTCGCTGCCGGTGCCCCCGGAGGTAGCACGATTATTACCACGGTGTTGCAAATTGTGCTGAATGTGTTGCTTTACGAAATGAATGTCAGCGAGGCTGTATCTGCACCGAGAATTCACCACCAGTGGCTGCCCGATCGCCTGATGGTGGAAAAAGGAGGTTTTGATGCTGCGACGCTATCGGAGTTGCGCCGCCGGGGACACCAAATTGTCGAACGCGACGGCTGGGGAAATGCTAATGCGATCGTCCTGACACCTGATGGTTGGTTGGAAGGAGCTGCCGATCCGCGCGGGGAAGGAGAAGCAAAAGGATTTTAGCCCTCTGTCGTCTCTCAATAGTAATTGCGATCGCCAACCGTATAAAAACCCGGTTTCATTGGTACGAACACCGTAAATCAGGAAATTATATCATTTCCGGTTACAGTCATACATGATGTTGACTGTTGACTGTTGACTGTTGACTGTTGACTGTTGACTCGAATTTATTATTCCGATGAAGAGAGGATTTGATATTATTAATCTGTCTGCGTGTATTTTGGCATCCATATTTTTGTACTGAGGTTTGTTGACTGACTAACTACCAAAGAACACCCAACACAATTAACCACAAAAACCGTAAATATACTTAAATATAAAGTCCTTGTAAAGACACTAGACATTGATACTGATGTAATGTGAAAATGAAGTAGTGCATTGAATCAGCTTGGTGATTGTCGCCAAAAAATTATGATAACTTTTCACAAAACGGCTAGTTTAACTGCTATACTGACGGGTGTTATGAGCTTGTTGGCAGCGCCGGCAATGGCATTTTCGGTAGGGGCAACTAATAACACTGAGATTTTGAAAAAAAATTTGTTAGGAACTAATACAGCAGGATTGAGTGATTTCTCTATTTCAATTACGGGAAATCCGGCTGCTTTTGGTACTTTTACTAATGACCCCTTTGGTTTGCGATCGGGTGTTGTTCTCAGCACAGGAAAAGTCACCGACATACCGGGTCAGAATCGGAAAGATAACGTGATGACCAACAGCAGCGATTTAAACACGGACTTTGGGCCAAAGGGCGAAGAGGGGGATTTGACTGAACTCAATCTCAGTTTTTTTGCTAATTCCACGGTTGAAAAGTTATTTTTTGAATATGTATTTGCTTCTGAGGAGTTTCCTGAGTTCGGCGGCTCTGAATTTAATGATGATTTTGAGCTGCGGCTGAACGGCACTAATTTAGCAAAATTGAGCGACGGGAAAACAGTTACAATTAATCATCTTGTTCCCGATCCAAATAATCGCTCTACCGACCACCCAGATTATATTGATAACCCAAGTTTGACAGGTATTGCTGCTAAGATCGTTAGGCTGGACGGTTTTACTAAAGTTTTAGGTTTTGAGGGTTTGCTCAAGCAAAATCAGAGGAATGTTCTCAGCATCCGCATTAAAGATATTGGTGACGGCAATCTAGATTCTGCTGTATTTATTAAAGGCGGCTCTGTGGGAACGCTAAAAGCTGAAGCAGTTCCCGAACCGATGACTGTGGCGGGTTTGATGGCGGGCGGCGCGATGCTGGCTGCTGGGCGAAAGTTGCGCGGGCGCAAGTAATTAGTATTAAATTAGATCGATCGAGTTGGAGCGAGAAACGGGGTTTGATATCAATTCCGGTTGCACTCAGACATGATGTTGACTGTTGACTGTTGACTGTTGATTGGGGAATTGTTGACTGTTGACTGTTGACTGTTGATTGTTGACTTTTGATTGTTGACTGTTGATTGGGGAATTGTTGACTCGATTTTATGATTTCGATGCAGCCGGAAACGATATGATGCACGAAAACAAGTCGTTCAAGCCAAAGAACCGGGTCAAAAAAACTGGGTTTGTGCGATCGATCCCATCAGCAAACCCTAAGTAAGTTGGCGCGAATATTTATCGTTATCAATTAGCTGTGAACAGTACCGTCGGGTAAGATTACACCTGTTAATCTAGCTCCCGTGAGTTTTACCATAACCCGATCGCCATAACCGATTTTAGCACCCGTTAAATCCGCACCGCTCAAGTCTGCACCGCTCAAATCCGCTCCGATCAAATTAGTTTCTCTCAAATTAGCATTGATCAAACAAGCCCCTAACAGGTTTGCTCTGAACAAGTTTGCTTTGTGCAAATTCGCGCCTGTGAGGTTGACGTTGTGCAGAAAACTATCGCTTAAGTCGGCTTCACTCAGGTTTGCATTGCTCAAGTTTCTCCCTGAAAAATCCTTTTCTTTTAAGGAAGCTCCTTTGAAGTTAGAACCGCTCAAATCCGGAGCTTGGGGCGCAGCTTGGCGGTAAGACTGAGATGGTTCCCGTTTTGGCGATTGGTAGCGGGAAGCCTCAGAATATGGCCCTGTAGGATTTGGAGCATATTTTTCAGCATAATGTGCAGCATAATTGCCAGCATATTTTCCTGAAGAGGGTTCGGAATAATAGTAGCGCGGCTCTTTTGGTGTTGTCGGTGGCGACTGGGTGTTTTTGTACTGAGTGTTTTGGTACTGAGGATTTTGTTGCTGGGTGTTTCTGTACTGAGTGTTTTGGTACTGAGGATTTTGTTGCTGGGTGTTTCTGTACTGAGTGTTTTGGTACTGGGTGTTTTGTTGCTGGGCGTGTTTTTGTTGGGTGTTTTTTTGCTGAGCGTTCTGATTCTGACCTCTTGACTGAATCGATCGCAATTGTTCGCGAGCTTGATTAATTTCCTTAATCTTTTCTTCAGCTTTCAGCAGTAGTCGGGGATTGTCTTTGGGGATGCGATCGGGATGCCAAATGAACGCCAAATCCTTGTAGGCTTGAGTAATTTCTTCTCGGGAAGCTCCCGGCAGCAGATCCAGGACTTTATAGTATTGGTCGAGGTCGTTCATATTACCACCTTTCGCTTTAAGAAATTACGAATTAAAAATTAAGATCGGAGTAAAGACAGCTTTTAAAGCTTACTTGTCCGATCGTACATTAATTGAACAATAACTCAACTACGCCGCTGCGGGCAAAAACTCTCGGATGCGCTGCAAATATGTTGGGGCATCCTCCAGCATCGGAAAGTGAGCCGTATTGGGAATTATAACAAATTCTACTTTTTTGCTGAGGGAGGCTGCTTGCTCTCCCATGACGGCGGGGATAATTCGATCGAATTCTCCGGCTACCAGCAGGGTGGGAACGCTCAACCGCGCGAATTCTCGAGGCATTTCCTCGGCTGCTTTTTTGCTGACTGCTGTCACCATTGTACCAATAGCAGCTTCTTCGTCTGCCATTAAGAAATCCTGGAGAAACGCCAGACTTACCTCTGTGGGGAGAGATTGGCGCAAAAACCGGGCCATAAACAGTCGATCGACAAACGGAATCGAAGCCAGCCAAGCCGGCCGGAATTTGACAACATAGCCGCCGAATTTGTGAAAAGTTGTAAAGGCTTTCTCGTCGTATTCAAAAATCCCGCTGCAAGTAAGAATAGCTTTTTCTACTTTTTCAGGATAAAGGTTGAGAAATAAAGTCGCAATAGATGCTCCTGTAGAGTGAGCGTTGAGAAAGACGCGGGGTAAATTCAGAGCTTCTAATAATTCGGCTAAGTCGCGGGCGTAGGTTTCGAGATCGTAACTGGATTTAGGAGGTGAAGGAGGCAAGGGCGATCGACCAAATCCTCTCATATCGTACAACAAACAATCAAAATCGCCAGCCATCGCCCGTGCCGTGCTTTCCCAGTAGTGCGCCGAGCCGGCCCAGCCGTGGAGAAATACCATTACTGGCTTGCCGCTAGGTCGATCGCCGTTATCTGCAGTTATCCACTCGTAATAATGTTCTACACCGCCAATTGAAATGAAAGCCATGATATCAATTTTAGATTTTAGATTTTAGATTTTAACCCATAATTGTTCCCTAAATACCCAAATTCCCGACTTCTTAAAAAACTCAGGAATCTCAAGACTGCATCCCTCAAGAAAATCTGCGTTAAGCCACATCAATCCGCCCGCATCAGCGGCCAAAAATCCTACACATAAAAACCAATCATAAATCAAAAAGCAATTTAATCTTCCATCCCTCAAAAAAAATCTGCGTTAATCTGCGTCAATCCGCCCGCATCTGCGGTCAAAAATCACCAACATAAAAACCAATCATAAATCTCAAGCAGCAGAAGCAGCCAGCCAAAATAAACCATCTACCAAAAGCGTGCTTAACACGGCTCCGCTAAACGCGCGCCAGTGCAGTTCTCGATCGCGCAAACTCAGCAAACCGACGGTTAGCAACACAGCAATTAAAAGTAGAGCGCAGCCTATGCCCCAAGGAGTGTCGATTTGCCCGATCGCACTTTGAAAAATCGGCATAGCGAATTCCGGTTCCGCGTACATAACTTTGCGCCAGTAAGGCATCAACCCAGTCAAATAAAAATATAAATCAGTAATCGCAGTGCCAAATAGCGAACCCAAGTAAAAATAGCTGCCAACTTTTCCCCAAGATTTGTTCAAGCACCAAATAGCAAAGGGCAAGCCAATTGCTTCTATAGGTAGATGTAAAATAGGTTCCCATCTAAACCAGCCCCAATAGATGGAACCTGCCAGCCAACATCCGGCAAATCCCAATAATAAATCTCCCCAGAGTTGGGTTTTTGGGCGAAAAATTAAGATTAAACTGAGGACAAACCAAGGAATTGTTGAAAGGAGGCTGATGGTTGGATACAAGCGAACTAACGGTGCTTGCACGAAGACGGGAATTGAAACTAAAAATGCTGAGGCGCTAAAGATTAGCCACTGTTTGATGCTGTTGGTTTTGCCGGCAGATCCAGCATTGTCTAGGCCCGAAACGGTGGCAGTAGGTGCGATCGCCGATGATGTTAATAAATCAAAATTAAACAACTGATTGGACTCCGTAATGTTGCAATAGGTGGACTAAAAATTTGGCTGCGGTTGTGGGTTTTGCCGTTTCAATACCGGCTCGGTTTTGGCTGATGTGCCAGCCTTGGGCGGTTTGGGGAGCTCGCCATAAATCTAAATGTGCGATCGGCCCATCTGCATAAAAGCTGTCTCCACCGCTGCCGAGAAGGGCTGAACTCCAGTGCGTGAAGCGATCGTGGCTGAGCCTGTGGATGGGAAAATTGCCCCCTAGGGGTACTCCCCAACCGTCTAGGGCAAAAAATGCCCCGACTTGGCCGCCGAGTTGCTGCCACATCCAAGCCGCCCCGATCGCCCCAACTACCCCCGCTGAAAAGCTCACAAATACTAAACTTTCTCCGGTCAACTCTTGACTGCATAAAAAGTGAAATATGTCAAGCGCTGAAAAAGGCGGGTGTTTATGAGCGGGAAAAATCTTGACAGGGTAAGATGTTTGAGTATTTTGCCGAGGATTGTCTGGTTCCCACACCTCCGAAAGTCCCGCTAGGAAGCGATCGGTTAGTTTTGGGTCGTGAACTCCCGGACAAATTACCAGTCTCATCTTGCTTCACTAATATTAATTATCAGCTTAACATAACTTTACTTAATTGTACACCATAACTAATTATATGCTATCCAGGGGGATAGGGTGTTAAACTAATAACAGAGTCGAGTTTGAAGAGTATCCCCCCACAATAAACGCTGGGAACGCTCCGAAACACCGAAACTGGAGGCAAGGTGAGGAAGTCTTAAGAAAACATAAAACTTAACGCTAGCCGAAACCCCTGCCGGACTACGGGATAATGGGGATATCCCGGCAGCCTAGAAACCAGATTTTTTTCGCAATTATGGTTCATCCTTGCTGCGACTCTCAAAAAAATTCAAATAGAGGAATACAAAGTGGTTGCTTCTCCAGAAAAAATCGAATTCAAAACATCTGATGCACCCGCAAGTAATGACAGGGTTGCAGTCTTGCTGATGGGTTACGGCGAAGTCGAAAGCTACGAAGATTTTGCCAACTACAACGAACAAGCTTTAAATTTACTTACCGCCAAATTCGCGCCGGTACCGACTTGGATTTATCCGCCGCTGGCGAAGATTTTAGCAATTTTTGACTTGCACGAGTGGAGTCACCAACACGGTCAATTTGTTTCGCCGCACAATGCTATTTTTGAACAGCAGCGCGCCGGAATTGAAAAGAACTTGCAGGAAAAATGGGGCGATAAAGTAAAAGTTTTCAAAGCTTTTAACTTTTGCGCGCCGTTTTTGCCGGAACAAGTAATTGCCGAAATTAAATCAGAAGGATTTGATAAAATCCTGATTTATCCGCTGTTGGTAGTTGATTCTATTTTCACTAGCGGCATTGCAGTGGAACAAGTGAATAATGCTTTAGTCAAAACCACTGACGGCGGCGAACATTGGGTAAAAGGACAGCGCTACATTCCTTCTTTTTACGATGAACCGGCTTACATTCAGCTAATGGCTGATATGGTGGAAGAGGAAATTAAGAACGATTTGGCTGTGGCGCATTTGCCTTCTCAGATTGGGATTGTGCTGATGAATCACGGTTGTCCGCACAAGGCGAAGGGTTTTACTTCGGGGATTGTGGAAAGTCAGGCTTTGTACGATCGCGTGCGGGAACGTTTGATGTATCGCTATCCTTTGATTTCGGTGGGCTGGCTGAATCACGACACGCCGCTGATTGAATGGACTCAGCCGGATGCGACGTTGGCTGCGAAGAATTTGATTGATTTGGGTGCAACGGCGATCGTGTTTATGCCGATCGGATTTGCGACAGAAAATCACGAAACTTTGTTAGATGTCGATCACGTTATTGAGTCTTTGCAGAAACAGCGTCAAGGAGTAACTTACCGCAAATTGCCTTGCGTGAACGATCGTCCTGAGTTCCTGAAAATGGCGGCGGAGTGGGCAAATCCGCAGATTGAAGCGTTGTTGAGTGAAAGTGCGATCGCGGTGAATCCAAGTTTGGTTGTTCGGGATCACGTACATTCTCACGGCGATCGCGGGCATAATCATGGCGATCGTGGTCATTCTCACGGCGATCGCGGACACAATCATGGTGGGCACGGGCACAGTCATTAATTGAATCGTTGGGTGGGGGCGGGTTTATTATATTGTTGGTTTCCAACATAGATGGTTGGTAAAACCCGCCCCTACAGGCGATCGTAGCGGCGGGTTTTACAGATAATATTTGAGTCTGACAAACCATCTAGATAAACCCGCCCCGGCTTTTTTAGAGAAAGGGCGATCGGCTTTTTGATCGGCAGGTGTCAATTCTTAGAAATCACGCAACATCCCGCAGAGATATTGCGCTAAAATAAAAACTCAAGTTTTTCCAAAATTTGAAAAATTGAGAAAATCTTAAACTTAACTACCGGCCAATCTGCAATTGTCTTAGAAAACGGAAGTTGTATTAATGACATCCCACACCTTAAACTTACCCGTTCAGCTACAACAAGAAACTGAAAAATTGGCGGCACTCCAAAGCATTTCTCTCGATCGATTTATTCTCTGGGCTGTACCGGAAAAAGTCGCTGTCTAAACCGCTATTGCATCTGGATATCGATTATGACCCTCAAAGAACAACTTCTCCAAACCATTGAAACACTGCCTGATGACTTGCTAGCACAAACGCTGCAATTCGTCCAAACCCTTCAACATCCCATTCACAAAACTCCAGGAATTTGTGGCGGTGCAGCGCGAATTCGCGATACTCGCATTCCCGTTTGGACGATTATCGCCTACCAACAACAGGGCGCAACTGAAGCCGAACTTCTTTATAATTATCCAGGAATTACCCTTCAAGATTTGCAAGCAGTTGCGAACTATTACGATCGCAACCGAGAAGAAATCGAGCTGTGGCTTGCTGAAAATGAATAACTGCTAATGCTAAAGTTTTACTCAAATGAAAATTTCCCGATCGCAATGGTCGATTTACTGCGATCGCGTGGCTATGATGTTTTGACATCCTATGAAGCCGGACAAGCCAATCAAAAAATTCCCGATGATGAAGTCTTGATGTACGCGACAAATGCAGGGCGCACAGTCATTACATAAAATCGTCAAGATTTTATCAATCTTCACTTTACAACCTCAAATCATGCAGGAATTGTAATTTGTAAAGCCGATCGAGACTATGCAGGCAAAGTGCAGGTACTCCACGACTTTTTCACTCAAGATAAACAGCCAATGGACAATCGTCTGCTTCGGGTGATGAAACAGAACCTTAAAGGTAGACTCCAGACATTTATACTTCAGGAATACCCAAAATCTTCTTAATAATAATTGTTCAAGCCACACCATAACCAATATACGAACTTAGGGGCGATCGGCCCAACCACTTTGTATTGTGCGTTGCTATGAGATTTTTCAACTATTTGAAATAGCTAAGGGCGAGACACCCTACAGTATCGCGATCGCCCCAACCAACCTATCAATCTCCGCCTCAGTGGTAAAATAGTGAACGCAAGCCCGCACGCAGTCAGGATTCAGAATTGTCCGCACCATAATTCCCTGCTTTTCCAACAAATCAACTAACTGCTTGTGCGGCATCCCGTTAGTTAATCGAAACGAAACCAAACCAGCTTCCGGCGCAGATGTCCGCAAACATTCTACATGACTTAGTTCCGACAAACATTCCCAGAGATACTTACTCAAACGGCAAATTTCTGCATACCTTTCCTCAACAGTTCCCCATTCATGCTGAAGGGCGATCGCACTTCGCAAACCAGAATACAAAGGATAAGCCGAAGTCGCAATCTCGTAACGTTGAGATCCAGGCTTCCATCCAAGGACATTAGCATGAGAATCCGTCACAATTCCCCGCCAACCGATAAACACCGGATGCAAATCTGCCAAAGCATCCGCACTCACATAAAGCCCGCCCAAACCCTCCGGGCCACACCACCATTTATGACCGGTAAAAGCATAAAAATCCACCCCAGACTCAATCAAATCCAAAGGTAAAACCCCCACAGATTGAGCCGCATCAACTAACACCATCCCTTTGTTATTATTCACAGATAAACCCTCTTGTCCCCCCCCTTGATAAGGG
>NZ_JADEXD010000293.1 GCF_015207285.1 Tychonema sp. LEGE 07203
ATCGCATTCCCAGTCTGGAAACAGGACTGCCCTGTCGGCCACAGATATCTGCCATTTTTAATAACTTATTCGTTCCCAGGCTCTAGCCTGGGCACCAGTTAAATACCAGTTAAATTATCTGCGTAAATCTGCGTAAATCTGCCTTACATCTGCGGTAAGCAGAGCGCTCCCGTGATTTATGGAATTGCTCGTATAATATAACCAACAATTTCCCAATTCCCAACTACCAACTACCAATTTTAAATTTCCGAAACTTCCCAAGAATTGACTTTGCACACCCCAGCTAAGGAAAAATAGCGCCTAGTCGATTCCGGCAAAATAGCTCCCGCCAACAAAGCATTATCTAAATTAGCTCCTATTAAAGTCGCCTCGCTCAAATCTGCTGCCATTAAATCAGTTTCACACAGTTTTGTCCAATTCAGATTTGCTCCGATCAAACAACTTCCCCTAAACTGAGCCCCAGTTAAGTTTGCACCCGCCAATTTAACGCCCCGCAACTGAGCCGCGCTGAAATTGGCCCCCGCCAAATTCGAGCCTTCTAAATTAGCTCCCATCAGTTTAGCTTCGCTGACATTAACGCCGCTCAAATCTGCACCGCAGAGATTCACCCCTGTCAACTGCGCTCGCCGCAGACTGACTCCGGTTAGTTGAGCTCCAAAAAGTTTGGCACTGTTGAGCTTTGCACCGTAAAGGTTTGCCCATTTAAAGTTAGCTCCAGTCAGATTCGCGCCCAGGAAGTTAACTAATTGCAAGTCGGCGCTGCACAAATTGGCATTCCACAATACAGCACTCCGCAGGTTTGCGCCGCTTAAATTTGCGCCGCTTAATTTGGCTCTCGGCAATTTTGCTTTTACCAAAAAAGCTCCGCTCAAATTAGCTTTTGTCAAATCTGCGCCGGAGAGTTTGGTTTCGCCCATTTTGGCAAAACTCAGATTTGCCCTGTAAAGGTTTGCGCCTTTGAGCGTTGCTTTGGTGAGAAAGGCTCTGCTGAGGTTCGCCCCAGCAAGATTAGCTCGCGAAAGGTTGACTCCGATTAAGATGGCTCCGCTGAGGTTTGCACCGCCCAAATCGGCTCCTGCAAAGTCTCTTTGTCCTTTTTCGTAATTGCTGAGCATTTCGCTAACTTGCATAGGGCTTGATACCTTCTCTGATTTGGGGGGGCGAGAAATCTTGACTGGGAGGTTGTTTCAGAAATGGAACTTTGTCAGAAATTAGACTGTTTCAGCGTTTGCGTCAAAGTTTATAACTTCTGTTAACATCAGTTCCTGTTTAAACAGGATCTCTTAATAAAGATTTTATATTCTTCTCGCGGTAGCGATCGCCCTTTCGGTACTTTTGACTTAAAAGTTAATGTTTCTTCACAAAAACAGTCATTCCTTAACGATCGGGATTAATCCGCAAATTCAGGCGCACCGTACCCTGGAATCCGGCAGGAGGTTGCCAGGAAATCAAGGCTTTCTTGAGAGTCTCTAGGGCATCTGTTGATTGCAGCGTCGAGCTTCCAGAGTCGTTAGCGAAGCCCGCCCCTACGGGGGCTACGCCAACGAAGAGGATCGCCACTTTCTGTACGCGGCCGTTTTGTACCGACAGCTCCCACACCGTCTCGCCGCTAACTCCCGCCGGGAGATTAACAGATTGCAAGTATTGAATCAGAGCCGCGCGACTCGCGGCATCCAACCCTTCGGCACTGACTATTTGCAAGCTAGAAGTCAAAGGCTTCGGCGCGGGCGGCGGCGGCGGTGCTGGTTCGGGGTAACGGGCTCGCTGCGCGACACCAGGAGCTGGAGCAATCGGTGCAAAACCGCGAGTGGGGGCAATACTGCGAACCCCGCCCCTAGTTTGCTCGTCCTTCTCGGCATCAAAAATACCTTCATAGCTGACACCCTGCGGCAATTCTACAGGCACTTGCACGCGACGGCGAGATCCATCCGGTTCGACTCGCACTTCTTCGCTCACAGCTACAAAAGCGGTGTATTCCGACAGCAAGCGATAAGTCAGAGCAGTATCAGTCACGGCTTCCACCAGAGATTTAGTCTCGCCCCCAAACATTTGATTCATTAAACTTTTAATGCGCGATCGCCCCCAAAGTTGAGCCACCGCCGGATTGCCAAAATCAGCAACACTTGCGGAGACTGAAGTTGACTCCCGCTGTCGCCCCGATTGAGCAAAATTCACAGGTAAAATTTGCTCGTAAACTTTGCCGCCGGCTTGAGTGCCGCGGATGCGGAGTTGGCCGTTAGTTCGATCGCTCTTTTTGCCAAACAAAACCAGCGGTTGACTGGTAAATAAGTCTGGCGGGGCGATCGGATAAATCTCCGGTTTTTCCCCCATTCCTTCCCAACTAACTTGAATATTAGTCAATACCGGATTATTAATTTGGCGGAAAAACTTTTCAGCAGCCGGTGCTGAGGGTTCATCTTGACGAACTACTTGAGAAGTACCTCTTCCCACTTCTGCCAAACGGTTGAGCAAAAACCGATTCACCGAACTGCCCACACCAAAACTATAAAGTCGATTTCCCGGTTTCAGACTCTGCTGCACCTGGGCGAGCACTGCATTTTCATTACCAATATAACCGTCAGTAATCAGTACAATACTCCGCAGAGTTCCTGTTTTTGTCGCCGGAAACTTCATCACAGTTTGAATGCCGTTGAGCAGTTCTGTGCCGCCGTTAGCCTGCAAAGCATCGATATACTTAATTGCCATTTGTCGATTAGCTTCTGTATTCGCTAAAGGAGTTGTTGAAAGCGCTTTCGCAGTGTTGGCAAAATCAATAATAGTAAAAGTATCCTTGGGATTGAGCCCTTGAATGAAGCGACGCATCAACTCCTTAGATTTTGCCAGCGGTTCGCCCTGCTGGGAACCGGAAGTATCCATCAAAAACACGACATCTTTCGGTACAATTTCATTGGTTTTGTAGTTTAAGGCCGGAATCAAATAAGTAGCAAAATGACCGCCCCGCTGGTCGGATTGAGTCAGGACTGTTGCTTGAGTATTTTCGCCGGCTACTCGATAGCGCAGAATTAAATCTTTATTGGGAATTGTGTCAGAGTCAGCTAATTGGACGCGAACAATGTTGCCGCTGCGCTGAGTGGTAATTTGATGGGAAGTAGAGCGGACATTGCCGATCGCCACTCCAGCATCTATTTCTACCCCGACAGAGATATCGTGACCCGATCGCGTGCCCGGAGGCAAAACAGGCGGGTTAATGCGATCGGGATCGGTATTAACC
>NZ_JADEXD010000090.1 GCF_015207285.1 Tychonema sp. LEGE 07203
GTCAATCAAGAAACCACTCTCAAGCGTAGCTTGCCACAGAAAAGGAAACGGGCTGCAATGAATGATGAATACATGATGCTTCTTCTCAAATCCTTTTGTCAAGACTGATTGAGATGCTCTTACCCTGCCGATTCTAGTTCGTCTTATCAGCAGATGGGTGCAGCTTTTATGACCCAAGGAAATCTGGATGAGGCGATCGCTGCCTACCGCAAAGCTATAAAATTAAACCCAGATTGCTCTGCAACACATAACAATTTAGGAGATGCCTTAGCTAAAACAAGTAAAGTAGATGAGGCAAGTCAGGCTTATCGCCGTGCCATTGAACTTGAGGTCAAAAATCTATGAGTTTGATCAGAATAACTTAGCCACCATTAGGGCAAATACATCTAAATCAACTTGACCAAATGATCGAAAAAAAAATGCTAGTCTTTTTTCATAGTATTGAATTTAAAAACTTACCATTGTAAAATTATGTCAGACATACTTACCGTTGGAGAAATACAGAATCGCCTTTTTGAATACGCTGGCTTCAAAAAAGAACTAAAAATCAAGCACAATCAACAAAAAATCACGGTGCTTCATGTTGTAGCAGAAGAAGCAAAAACAAAAATCCAAGTATCCATTCAAGAGGTCTACGCCAACATAAATACTTTTCCTTTGCCAATAAACGATCGATTGAATGAATTTGAAACATATTCACTGGATGAAGTTTTTGTGGAGATACCCAGAATAGATGCGATTAGTATAGAAGCTCAAGGAGTGACTCCTATTATTTTCAATGGGATGCAGAAATTACTAGATCAAAATCCCCATGCAAGTATTTATATGAGCTTTAATAGCTCCCGTATTCAAAATGCTGGATTTCATCCAAAGTCTTTTGCTTATAACTTATTAACAATGGGGTTTGGAATAACAAAAATAGACGAGTATGGTCAAGTATGTGCGGTTTCTGAAGAGGAATTATTGACGGGAACACAGGTAAACTTAACCTTAAAAAGAGTGATTCAAAGAGAGTTTAACATAACTAAAAAGGAAGAAAAAAATCCTATTTTTAGGGAAGTGAAGCCAATTGATATTGAAAAGCCGATGGCAGTAGTAACCAAGCCAAAATCTGATTTTAATTACTATCATCCTGAAATACCTAATCCCCAAAAACAAGGTGGTGTCATCCACAACCCTGATTCGCAAGAAAAAGTATTTCAGGGTCTTGTTAATCTAGGAATTGATGTAGAAAATTATGAAGTGGACGTGCAAGAGTATCGCCAATACTTTCAGAATGCACGATATGTACAGGACTTCCCTGACTATTACTCTTTTAATCTACCGGAAAAAACTCTAGAACACTACATAGCAGCCAAACTTTTACAACTTAACGACAAAGACATCTACATCGATATTGCTAGCCAGCACAGCCCCACACCAGAAATTTATCATCGCCTGTTTGGTGTGAAAGCATATTTGCAAGACCTTGATTACCCTCATGGATTGAATGGCAATAAAATCGGAGGAGACGCAGCGAATATGCCAGTAGCGGATGGGTTTGCAACTAAAATGGCGCTCCACTGCTCATTTGAACATTTTGAAAATGGTTCAGATCAGGGTTTTATTCAAGAAGTGTCGCGGATACTTAAGCCGGGTGGTGCCGTATGTATTACCCCATTCTATTTATTTGATGAATATGCAATTCAAACCGATCCGGCTGTTTCAATACCGCAACGAGTCAAATTTGACGATGATGCTACAGTTTATTGCGCCTACGGATGGGGGAACCGTCACGGTCGATTTTACGATCCCGATCATGTTTTTAGTCGAGTATGCCAGAATCTAAAGGGCATGAAAATCAAAATTTATAGCATAACAAATGCTAAACAGGTCGATCCATCGTGCTATGTACAATTTGCAGCATTAATCACAAAGAGCGGTGCGGCTGAGCCACTTAACAATGCAGAACAGTATGCTCATGCTCTCACATCATCAGGGATAATAACCTGAAATAGAACCTAGAAATTGAAGGAGAAAAAATGTTTAAAATTGAGCTGGAATATCCCACCAGTAGTAGTAACAAACCGCGCTATACCAAAAGCCAGCCTAATAAGTATATTAGTCAAGCGGTGGAATCTAATGATGAAGTGTATCGGAGAGTTTTGCAGAATTTTCCGAAGTATTTTCATCAGTTGGCAAATATAGATGTAGATAGCAATGAAGATGCAAGGGAACCTTTGTACATTAATCCATACTTCCCAGCATTTGATAGCATTTCTCTCTATTGTTTGATTGCTGAGTTAAAACCAAATATTTACATAGAAGTTGGTTCGGGCAATTCGACTAAGTTTGCAAGAAGAGCGATTAGAGACAATAATTTGAAGACCCAGATTATCTCGATCGATCCTTATCCTAGATCTGAAATTGATGATATATGCGATCGGGTGATTCGTCAGCCTGTAGAGGAAATCGATCTAAATATATTTGAGAATCTCCAGAAAAACGATATTGTCTTCATTGATAATTCTCATAGATGTTTTATGAATTCTGATGTCACCATTTGCTTCCTTGACATCATGCCGCGACTGAATCCGGGTGTATACCTGCAAATACATGATATATTCTGGCCATTTGACTACCCAGAATCTTGGCAAGAAAGATATTATAACGAGCAGTACCTGTTAGGTACTTTATTAGCTAATGGCTTAAATGATTACGAAATAGTATTGCCAGTTTATTATGCTAGTTTGCATCCAGAACTATCCAGTATTTTATCTTCTTTATGGTCAGCCGATGAAAAATTCGATCGAGTCTATAAACATGGCGGTAGTTTTTGGATGCGGCGCAAGCTAGCAAATCAAGATTATGAGCAAATAGGTGAATCAGAAAATGAGAGGAGTACCGCAATCATCCAGGCAAATTATAATCAGCCAGTACCGCTGAAGGACGAAGTGTTTTTGCCAACAAATAACCACCGCGACAAGGAGAATATTGCGATTTTGAACGACTCTTTTATTCAACCAAGCAAAATAAACGACGCGACATTTTTGCAAGAAACTGCTCACCTCAGTCATCAAGATTTTGTGCAAGCAGTTTATCGCACGTATATGCTAAGAGATTCTGACGTGCAAGGCTACCATCATTTCTTTAGCGTACTTACTGAGAGAAAATGTACGCGCCAGCAGGTAATCTCCACTATTCGGGAATCAGCAGAGTTTAAAGCGCAGGAATTGAAATTTAAGTTAAAAGGATTTGACTACTCTAAATACCCCCGACGCTTAAATCTTGGCTGCGGTTGGGATATTAAACAGGGTTATTTGAATGTAGACCTTCACGACTTTGGCAAGCCGGACTTAGTAGCGGACATCCGACATTTAGATTTGTTGCCATCAGGTTACTATGACGAAATCATTGCTCAGGACTGTCTAGAACATATGCCTAGGTGCGATACACAACCCGTCCTAACAGGATGGGGTCGTTTGTTGAAACAGGGAGGTATACTAAAAATAAGAACAACCAGTCTCATCGATTTACTGGAGCTGTTTAAGTCGGAAAAACATCAATCAGTTGAAGCTCAGAAACTGTTGGTTCAATTTTTATACGGGTCACAAGCTTGTGAGGGAGATTGGCACTTGACAGGATTTACCAAAACTTTAATGACTCATTACTTAGAAGAAGCAGGTTTGGGAAATATTGAATATCAAGTAGTGTCTGATTGGTTGATGGACGTAACCGCGGAAAAAACAATAAATTAATCAGGAAATAAATATGAAAATAGCGATAGTATCTCCCAGTGGAATACCATTTCGGATTGGGGGTGCAGAAAATGTTTGGTGGGGTCTGCTGCATCACATCAATCAGCATACTGCACATCAGGCAGATTTAATAAAATTGCCTAGCCCAGAAATTAATTTCTGGGATTTAATGGATAACTATTGGCGATTTTCCCAACTAGATTTAAGTCACTTTGATGCGGTTATTTCCTGCAAGTATCCCGCTTGGATGGTAAACCATCAACATCATATTTGCTATATGTTCCACACATCACGCGGTTTATATGATTTGTATCCACCAACTTATCCAAAAATCTACACTACTAACAATCCAGAAATTTGTGCATTGCAGGAGTTCATGTATCGAAATCAAGACGCTCGAACTGCGTTAAAAGAGTTTTATGAAAGGCTGAACAAAATTCGTTCAAATATCGAACACATATCAGCAGATGCTTTTCAATATCCAGGGCCGCTCACCCGTCAAATAGTTCATTTCTTAGATGGTATAGCATTAGCTCCCACTGCAATTAAGAAGTATGCTTCGTTATCACATAATGTCATAAAACGCCCGGATTATTTTCCGGTTAACAGCCAGATAGAAGTTGTTTATCCGCCACCAATTCAAACAGGGTTTCGGATCGGGAAAGATGATTATTTATTTACTGCCAGTCGTTTGGAATACGGCAGCAAACGCATCGCTCACTTGATTGAAGCTATGAGATATGTCAAGTCGAATATACAGTTTAAAATAGCTGGAACTGGTGGCGAGCTTGAAGGTCTCAAACAAATTGCGGGTGATGACAAAAGAATTACTTTTCTTGGTTTTGTTAACGATCGCGAGTTGGTAAATCTCTACGCGGATGCTTTGGCTGTTCTTTACATTCCCTACGATGAGGATTACGGACTGATTACCGTAGAGGCAATGATGAGCGGTAAGCCTGTAATTACTGGTACTGACTCGGGGGGGACTAATGAGTTTGTCAGGCATGGAGAAACAGGGTTTTCAGTTCCACCAAACCCGCAGGCGATCGCCGAACGCATTGATTATCTCTGCGAACATCGCGATCGAGCAAAGCAGATGGGGCTTGCTGGTCAAAAGCAGGTTCAAGAAATTACATGGGCAAATACAGTTGCCCGATTGCTAGATGAAACTGTTCAATCTCCTGTAACTACCCCAATACCTTTAACTACAACGATACAACGCCACAAGACGATACAAAAGCGCAAAAAAATCACTGTAGTTCCACCTTTTCCCGTTTTCCCCCCTAGATACGGCGGGCAGTTTCGCGTATTTCACTTTTATCGGCATTTAACTAACAAATTTGATATAGAGTTAGTTACTTTGACTGATGTTAACGATAGGGTATTTAGAGGTGAAATTTCTCCCGGGCTCTGGGAAACGAGGATTCCTAGGTCAATGCAGCATCAAGAAGCGGAGCAGAATATTCAACGAGAGATAGGAACACCATTTGGTATTGGCGATGTGGTAATGCCTAAAATTTATCATATGACGCGAGATTATATGTTGGCTTTAAGAGAGGCTACAGAAAATTCAGATTTTGTAGTTGCTTCCCATCCTTATCTTCTTCCAGCTATTCAAGAAGTGACTGATCTGCCGATTTGGTATGAAGCTCACAATGTAGAATTTGAACTAAAAAAAGGTATTCTTCCAGATAATTCAGGAGGTAGGGAATTATTAGAATTAACCCGCAAGGTTGAGAAAGAATGCTGTCAAGTTAGTAGCTTAATTATGGCGTGTTCTCCTGGAGAAGCCAAACTCATGAGCGAAATATATAATGTAGATATAAATAAATTTGTTTTCGCTCCTAACGGTGGAGATTTAGAGAGTGTAAGCTACGTTCCATTGACTCAGCGACTCTTGAAAAAAGAAAAGTTGGGGTTTTCCCAAAATTTCTTAGCAGTCTTTGCTGGCAGCGGGCATCCTCCCAATGTAGATGCTGTGCGCTGTATGTTTGAGATGGCCAGACAGCTTCCTGATGTTAAATTTCTAACCTTGGGAAGTGTAGGTTTAGGTGCTGAACCTCACCTGGCGCCGCCAAACGTCAGTGCAATGGGATTTGTAGACGACGAAACTAAAAGTGCTATTTTGGGAATTGCTGACGTGGCTTTAAATCCTATGCTGTCTGGGGGAGGTACGAATTTAAAAATGCTGGATTATCTGGCAGCAGGCATTCCGGTGATTTCTACTCCCACTGGATCGAGGGGTTTGGGGCTGGAACACCAACAGCACTGTATCATTGCAGAGATCGAGCAGTTTGCTGAAGCGATCGCGCGTCTCAGAGATGAAAATATTATAATCAAGAGTATACGTGTAGAGAATGCTAGGCAATATGTCGAACAAAAGTTTGATTGGGCAGTCATAGCCAAGACGTTTATCAATCAAATAGAAACAATGCAAATATTGTAATTAGCTAAAAGCAGCTAGCGAGCATTTCTTCTGGCGAAAAGTGCACTCGCATAAACATTAATCATATCATGCTAGGTTTATGAGTATCCTAGCATGATTTTTGCATTCCCTTATTTAGACTCGCAAGGCTTCTTTTCGTTCAATTAAAGATTTCAAATGCTCAATCTCTGCATCAGATTTTTTTATTTTAGACTGCACCTTCTCCACTTCGATTTGAACTGCTTGTGCAGTGTTCTTCCAGGCTTGAGCTTGGCATTCCAGCCCATCTCTTTCTCGCCGCAAATCATCTCTTTCTCGCCGCAAGTCATCTTGTTTTCGCTGTAAATCATCTTGGCTATTTATCTTGGTTGCAATGATATTTTCCAAACGATTTCTAATCTTTTTCCCAATAGCTTGCGGACTCAATAAAGACTGAGTTTCACGAGCAGCTCTTGCTCCTACAAGTTTTGCTGGCTGGTAGTTGTGAAATACGTAGTGCATCAGTGCTGCTGCGTGTTCAATATCAGGCTCTGCCCAAATATTACCCTTTTTATAAGGCCCGATATCTTCAGAAATAGTCACTAAATCGTATTTGACTAAAAAACTATTACCTACATTCATAAATTCTATATTAGACGAGTAAGCAGTCGCGATCGTCGGCTTACCCCAGTACATCGCTTCAGCCATTGTCAAGCCAAAACCTTCAGCGCGGTGCAGCGATACATAGCAGTCGCAATTGTAAATTAAGGCATTCACCTCATCCCTCATCAAATGCCCTTCTATGAGGTGAACAGATGGATATTGCTCTGCCAGTGCCTTAAATTCATCTCGCTGGCGGGGATAATGTTGTGAATTAGAAAACTTAATTACTAAACAAACATCTTCATTGGATTTACCAAAAGCCTGAATAAAGGCTTCAACAACTGCCCGAGGATTTTTGCGCTCAAATGTGCTGAGAGAGTCGAACATGAAGAGAAAAATAAATTTGTCTTTCGGTAATCCCAAGGCTTCTCTGCCCAAGGAGACGGGAGGAAAAACAAGGCTAGGCATTACCTTGATAACTGGAATAGGCGATACTGCTGATATGGCTTCTACGGCATGATTGCTAAAAGTCCATATTTCATCAAAGTAATTGAAACCAAACTGTAACTCAGGAGGAAAGTTCGGTAGTTCCCATGCCCAAAATCCTATATTGTATCGGTTTTCTAAATATTGAGAACCCCAAGATTCAAGAAATGTAGCTATACCGTCAGGGTTAAAATTTACGAGATTGACAGAATAGGGGTTATCTTTTGCTAAGTCTTGTTCTTGATAGGTTGCATCTAAGTTGCGATGCCAATCTATGTGAAAATTATTAATCGCAAAAGGAATCCTGGCAGCTTCAAGCGATCTAAGATTGGCACGCATTCCTTCCCCGATACCAAACTCTCCTTTCACAAAACCTGCAACATTAATACCAAAAGAAGAGTTTAGTGTTTCCTTGTTCATAATCAATTAGGCAGAATTCATAATTGGTCAGGCTGCGGATTGCCATGAAAGCAAAACGCGGTTAACATAGCACATCTACTTCAGGGGAACATTCTGAGTTTGATGTGCCTGAGTCTGTACTAGCTTCAATTCATTTTGCAATTGCTGTGCAGTCTGTCTCAAAGCTTGGTGCTTAGATTCCAGCCACTCTTTTTCTTCGTGAAGCTGTTGGGTCGCAGCTTGCGTTCGCTCCAATTCTCTCTGAGTCTCGTACAGTAAAACATTTAATGGTTCCAATTGCTTCACTTTCTCCCGCATCAAGTGCAGTAACTCGTGAGCTTCGTGTAATTCTTCGCGAGTCTGGTGCAATTGAGCTGCAAGCGTTGAGACCAAAAGAATTAAGTCACTCGCTTGTCTCGGTTGCCCATGAGTCTGATGCACGATAGCCTCAGTTTGCGTCCGTTCTGTCTGGATTTGCTGCATTGCTTTTATCTCTTTAACGATAGCTAGCTAGAACCTTTGCCTTTTCCGCTTGCCAATGACATTGGCTTAGCTGCCAATACCTGACGCATCAATTGTTTCCATTCTTCGGAATTTGTCAGAGAATAGGTATCGAGTTGCTGTCCTTTTTCTGAACCAAAATTGCTAAAACTCTCTAACCAATTATTGACTGTTTCTGTTCGTGACAACTGCGTGCATTTCAAAGATTCCTGTAATGACTCTCTCATTTTAAGCAAATCACCATTTTGATAAGCATACCAAGCTTCGCACACTAAAACTGGATACTGTATCTCCAGAGGTTCATTTTTCCGATCGGCTATAGCTTGCTGCAATCGCGATCGCTCCATTTCCTCTTCAGTCTGACGCAGTTGTATCTGAGATTGCTCCCATTCCCTTTGAATTTCATACAGTTGCGTCTGAGACTGTTGCAGCGCTATCTCAGTCTGATGCAGTTGTGCCTGAGATTGCTCCAATTCTTCTTGAGTCTGATAAAGAAGAGATTGGGACTGCTTTAATTCTCTGGTTGTCTTGTGCAACACTGACTTGTTTGTAGACAAATCCCCTTGAGTCTGATGTAATTGAGACTGAGACTGCTCAAATTCCCTTTGAGTCTGATGTAATTGAGACTGAGACTGCTCAAATTCCCTTTGAGTCTGATGTAATTGAGACTGAGACTGCTCAAATTCCCTTTGAGTCTGATGTAATTGAGACTGAGACTGCTCAAATTCTGTCTGAGTTCGCTGCAATTGAGACTGAGACTGCTCAAATTCCCTTTGAGTCTGATGCAATTGAGACTGAGACTGCTCAAATTCTGTCTGAGTTCGCTGCAATCGAGACTCAGATTTGGCCAATTCTGCCTGAGATTCCTCAAATTCTCTTTGAGTCTGATGCAATTGAGACTGATACTGCTCCAACTCTACTTGAGCTTGATGCAGTTGCGCTTGAGACTGCTCCAACTCTACCTGAGTTTGATTTCCTTGAGCTTGAGACTGCTCCAACTCTACTTGAGCTTGATGCAGTTGCGCTTGAGACTGCTCTAACTCTGCCTGGGTTTGATGTAGTTGAACCTTGTATTCCTCCCATTGTCTCCGAGTATCATGTGGTCGATGGTAAAAGAGAGGGGTAGGCTCGACATTTAAATTGAAGCGAAAGTCGTTTGAAAGCTTTGTCAGCTCGAGCGCAGCGATCGCGTTAGCATAAGGTAAAGGATAGTTGTACTCCGCATCGCTAACCTCTAAACCATCGGCTTCTGTCCACATCATCTGGGCTTTTTCCCAAACAGGGTGTCTGTCAATCAGCTTTAAAAAATGACTGGATATTGCTTCTTTAGGAATTCCATATTTTGTTAACAGACTTAAGTATTGTCCGCTGAACTGAATTTGCCAATCTCCATCTGTCAGTGTTCCAAAAGGAACTGTAATGAAAGCTTTGCCCTCAACATCCAGTAAGTCGTATATTTTAGCGATAGCCTTGAGTGGAGCTTCTAGATCCCGCTTCTCTGTACGTTCGCCATAACTGCCTGAAGGTTCTACTGACTGCCCTATATGTTCTACAGTAGAAATCGAAAGTATCGCATCATACTTTTCTGTTGATAGCAGATCCATTAAATCTTCATTATCTACGCCTAAATCCTGCTCAAACTTGTCTACAATTTTTCTACGAAAGATTCCAACTGAGTCACTCAACGTGTTTTCATAATAAGACAAGACGTTTCCCACTTCCAGGATGCGGTCTCGCTTTTGGAGATTTGCCAAAAAATCAAAGGCGAGCGGAATTTCCACACACCTCTCAGTGGGATTATTATATCTAATCCGATTGTAGCCTAGTTCTTTACCCTTAAAAAAGAAACTTCTTTGCCATTCCGTCATAATTAACCTCTTACTTTTTGTATCTCAACTCTGTTTCTGTACCTAGTAAATTGGATCTCCTGAATTTGTGGTTGTAAGCGTCTCCTTCATACTGGCAAGATGCCCGCACTACCGGATTTTTTTATTTTTATGCTCGCCATCAACTCAGGAAAACCGTAAAATTATATTTTAAGTCATAACTGCCCCTAAAATGCGATGAGCCTCAGAAAAACTTGGATCTAAGTAAACAGCTCTACGGTAACAGATTATTGCTCTTTCCACCAGATTTTGATTTAAAAAGCTATTACCCAAGTTAAAGTAATCTAATGCTGTAGATTTTTCTGAGTCCAGTGTTAATGCTACATACATACAATTAGCAGATTCCTCTAGCTTGTTTTCGTTGTAAAGAGCGGTAGCTAAATTACGATAAACACCCCCTACACTGGGTTGTACGATCAGTAGTTTTTGATAGCAGGTAATAGCCTCTGACCACAGTTGCTCTTCCATGCAAATATTTCCCAGATTTTCGAGTGCTTCCACAAGAGTTGGTTGAATTGACACTGCCATATCGTAGCAATTCTTTGCTTTGTTGGCTTGTCCCTTAGCGCTCCAAATATTCCCCATCGTCAGGCAAGCCAAAGCAAATTCAGGCTTAATTTTTATGGCTTGTTCGCAAGCAGTCAGCGCCTCATCTAGCTGATTTTTTTCTAAAAACAATTCAGCTTTCACCATGCACAATTCCGACTTAGCTTGTGCCAATTCAATTTCAGCCTGTTGTTTGACTTCTTTTAATACTTTTTTTAATCGAGACTGCGAGCGATTCCATTCTACTCTAATAGGTTGAATCAAAAGTAATTCTTTTCTGCGCTCTGCTCTCAACCTCAACGCTTCTTGATAAATTTCTAAATCTTCTTGATTGTTTTTTATAATATTTTCAATCAGCTTTGTGTTAGCAAACACTTCTTCTAAATCCTGTTTATATTTGGGATTGGGATTAGAATTATTGCTCGCAAAATTAAAATCGGGCCATTTCAACATCGTCTGCATATATGCCAAATCTTCCTCTATAAATTCTTGCACCCCTACAAAATCAAAATTTGTTAGTGTTTTTCCTCCACTGTATTTGCTGATTAAATTTTTTGCTTCAGGTCGTTCTACAAAATCATCCAATCCTATTGTCTTTTTTTTGATATCTCTCACTATTTTTTGCTGTTTTTCTACAGAACCCAGAGGCACATACAACCAATAAAAATACAAAGAAATTACCAAATATATTGGATTTCTCACCCAAATTATTTTCTTGGCTTGAGGATATAAATGGTCGTACTTAAATGGCAGAAAATGACCGTGTACAACTCTAATTTCTGGTGGAAGTTTTGATAATCCATATTTTCCTGGTCTGGAGCCCATATAGTCGAGATAAATATTTTTTTCTCCATAAACTTGGTTTAAAACAGTAGAAAATGTTGTTCCTGCTGTCTTGGGAACGTGAACAGAAATTAGTTCAACCACAATCATACCCACCTATTATATACTATTCAATGAACTCGATTGCTTCTGCCAAGGGTGGCTGGCGTATTTTGGTACAGACTGATAGAGACTACCAATTGTTTCTAGCGATTAAAGATTGCAGTAATGCAGTAATGCCGAACATTTCTGCTATGCTTCTTTGATCGATTGACAATCGTCAAATCCTCTCCCCCTCTTGTCTCTCTCTTTCTCCCCTCGATCGCCATATACAATCTAGATGCAAAAAAGCTTACCATATCACTTCCTGAGACACAAATTCTGGATGCTTGGTGATAAACTTAGGTACTGCTATTCCAAGAGAAAACCTTCTTTCTGAAGTGTTGCTAGGTATCGAACAAGAGTCATGTCGCGGTAGAGTGACGGCATAGTTCACCTGTGGCAACTTCGATCACCCCTACCCCCGCGCTCGACCAACACGCGCGATCGGGTAAACTAGAAAGGGCAATCGGCCCCACCCACGCGATCGCCCTCAAGTGATCGACCAATACGCGCGATCGGGTAAACTAGAAAGGTCGATCGGGCTCTACCCCTGTACTGAGGAGTCACATCTCAACTCGCAAGACAAGATAATAAATTATGGATCTGTACGCAAAAAGAAGAGAAATAGCTTCTCAATACTTAAAAGGTGAGGGAATTGAGGTAGGCCCGCTGAATGCTCCTCTAGAAGTTCCTGCTGGCGTTAAAGTTCATTACATAGATCGGATGCCAGTAGAAGAATTAAGGAGACACTACCCGGAGCTAGCTGGGGTCAATCTCGCAGAAGTTGATATTATAGATGACGGTGAAACACTTGCAGGCACACCAGACAACTCCTGGGATTTTGTCATTGCCAATCACATGATAGAACACTGTCAAAATCCGATCGGCGCTTTGGAAAACTTTTTGAGAGTTGTCAAACCCGGAGGCATCGTGTACATGGGCGTGCCGGACAAACGCCATATATTCGATCGCGATCGGCCCGTGACCACCCTCGACCACCTAATTCGAGACTACAAAGAAGGGCCAGAATGGTCAAGATTGCCTCATTATGAAGAGTATGTCAGGCTAGTTGACAAATTTCCTGAACCGCAGATACAGTCTCGCGTACAGGCTTTACTTGACATGGATTACAGCATTCACTTCCACGTCTGGACACCAGAGACTTTCTCTGAATTAATTCAATACTTTCAGCAAAATCTATCCGTAGGTTTGGAAGTAGAACTATTTCAAGAAAATTGTGGTGAATTTATTTGTATTTTCAGAAAAATATTGTAGGTTTAAAAATAACACTAAGCTTATGGAAATCATTGATTATTGTGTCAAATCTGCACCAAACATACAGAATGCGCTGGATATTTTTCAAGGTGAATGGGCATCTAAGTTGCCAGGGGATTTGTCATTACTAAATGCAGGACAAAGCGGACTGTTTGATGATGCTCGCATCACCTGGGCTGTTGAGCAATTAGGGGAAATTAAAGGCAAGAATATCCTGGAACTAGGGCCACTAGAAGCGGGACACACCTATATGCTAGAGATAACTGGGAGCAGCATCGATTACAGCAGTTGAGGCCAGCACTCGCGCTTATCTAAAATGTCTAATTGTTAAAGAAGTTGTGGGACTTCACAATTCTCACTTTCTTTGCGGTGATTGTGTAGAATACCTGCGGTCAAATCCAGGCAAATTTGATACTTGCTTCGCCAGCGGCATACTGTACCACATGACAAACCCTGCTGAGCTGATCGGCTTGATTGCTCAAGTTTCAGACCGAGTTTTTATATGGACTCACTACTATGACGAGAATATAATCCGCAGCACTCCTTACCTTTCCCCAAGATTTGCCGAGAAGACTGCTGCTGAGTATCAAGGCTTTAAACATATGCTTTACCGTCAGGAATATGGGGAATACAAAGGTGAAGTAAAAGCTGCTGGTTTCTGCGGTGGCAGCAGTCGATTTAGTAACTGGATGAGCCGTGAAGATATCATGTCATGTTTGACCTATTTTGGGTTGACCGACATCCGCATCAACTTCGATCAGCCTCACACTCCTCACGGGCCGTGCTTTGCTTTAGTAGCGATGCGGCGGTGAGTTCTAGATTGGTGCTGGAAGTTCGATCGCTTTTTGATAATAAGCGATCGCTTCACCCTACTCCCCAACAACAGACATAACTTCACTTAACTTGTCATGAGCCTCAGACAAATTTGGGTTTAAATAAACCGCCCTGCGGTAACATACGATCGCCCGCTCCTGTTTCCCTTGTTCGAGCAGAGTATTGCCAAGGTTAAAGTATTCCTCTGCCGTTGTTTTGGGTTCCAAAATCACGGCTGCATAACAACACTCGACAGCTTCATCTGGCTTGCCAATTTGCGAAAAAACCTTAGCCAAGTTCCGGTAAACACCAGCAAAATTCGGTTGAATCGCGATCGCTTTTTGGTAAGCTGCGATCGCCTCTTGCCATTGTTGCTGCTGTGCGTGAATAGTCCCCAGGTTTGCCAAAGCTTCAGAAAAATCAGGTTGAATTTCCAGAGCGCGAATATACCAATTCCTTGCCTCATCCAGTTTACCCTGAGCTTGCAAAACATTCCCCAAAGTCTTGTAAGCCGGAACAAACTTGGGGTTAATCTTTAAGACTTGCTCGCAAACTGCGATCGCATCTTCTAACTTTCCTTGAGCTAAATACAACTCTGCCAGTTGAGTTAACGGAGCCACAGCACTCTCCATCTCTTGCAGTTGAGTCTGAACTTCAATTAGCTGAGACTTAGTTTGTTCGAGTTCTTCCTGAGTTTTTTGGTATTGAAGCCGCCGGCTTTCAAGTTCTTGTTTAATTGGTTGGAGTTCTTCTTGAACTTGTTCCAGCCTAGTTGTAAATTGCTCAAATCCCCCTGGATTTTGTTCCAGTTTTGTTTGAAATTGCGCCAATTCTTCGCGAGCCTCCTCTAACTGAGGATCGAACTGTTCGCCTTCTGCTGTTTTGACCAAAATTCCTGCATCTAGCTCTTCAATTTTTTCGTAAGTGAATTGCCAAATTTCCGTGTTTAGCCAATAAAAACCATTAGCAAACAGCATAGAACTCGCAGGTGCTGTTTTACTCCTTATCTCTTCTGCTTGAGTGGGTTTTGGCCCATGAAAATGGATAATTTTTGCTTCATAGCTAAAATCCCAGTAGGATTTCCAATTTAGCTGGATATCCAATCTATCCCACTTATCTTTGAAAAATAAGTTATAGGCTCCTTGGTCATAAGCTAGCTGTAATATCTGATCCAAGTTTTTGTCAATAAAATCATCAAATTCTTTCTGTATCTTTTGAAGATTTTTGACATTCATGTACAGCACACCGCTATTCAAGTGTTCCCAGTTGTTGGGATCGTGTTCGGGCGTTGCCGCAAAATATTCACAGGTTATACCCTGCAAATAGTCAACCACATCATCAAAAAACATGACATCGCAGTCAGTATAGAAAACATACTCATCCGGTATTTCATAAATTTCTACAATTTTGGGAATTTCAATTCTCAAAAATGCACCGAAAGCTACGGTCGAATATAAGGGATGTTGAGTTTGTAGTTTTTCATAGTGAGGTGTTCTGTGGTAGATAATCTTAACACCATTTTTTTGCAACCAATCTGTCAATTCATTATCTTCGCCGTCATAAATGCAATATGGTTCTAGCGATGTATTTTGCAGAGCAGTATAAACTGCTACTTTAATCATTTGCGAATAAATATCAAAACCAGGACTCGCTTCATTAATTGCAAAAAACCATTTCATCCGGTACTTTTGTTTTTGATTGCCTAGAGGGAACTGATATACAACTTCCTGCAATCGAACTAATCCTAACTTCACGCAAGTTTCATCAGCTAAAATTGCTTGGATTAGCACATCAGATTCCGGCTGCTTTCCTGAAATTTCCAGCTTAGCTTTGTAAGCGCTACGTCCTGCTAGCGGTACTCCTGGAAAAGCACTGGCTACATCCGATCGATACCCGCCAACGGGGGTTGTACAGACAGTTTCGCCATTATAAATAAACTCAACTGCCACAGCTCGATCGCTCTTGCCCAACACCCAACCAGACATCAAAATTTCACTGTTATCTACTTTACCGATCGCGGGCGAATCCATATTAAATCCCTGCAGCCATTCCAGAGCTTCAGGATAAGCCGGTGCAACATCCAGAACAGCCGCAATTTTCAGTTGCAGGGGATTTGATTCCTTTTCTAAAGATTGATTAGCTGTCACTAAACCGTACCCGCTTTCATCTTCTTCCCAAGTTCCAGATCCGTGCCAGTATAGCGGCTCGCTATCCCAAGGATCGAACGAAATTAATTGTTTCGACGGTAAGTGAGGGCGGAAGAAAAACTTGCACCGTTCATTTAGCATTGATGCTGCAACAGAAAAGGTACTGTTTGAAATAGCCAAAACATCGCACTGGCTCAATATATAAAAGTCTGGATAGAAAGGAGCCTCTGGCATTTCTACACCCAAGTCTTTGACAGTTACCGGGTAATAATCTGCAAAATCATCTACAACCTCTTCAAGTTCATCGCTGGCAATAAACAGTACCGGCTCATCCAAAGTTTCCCACAACCCCTGCAACCATTTTTTGTAGCAACTATTGGGAGCGATAAACATAAATTCCGCATAAGGCCCCCAGTAATCGCCGCGCCGCAAATGCAAGCCAACAATAGTTTTTCCGCGTTGTCGGAGGCTGCTGACTGCTGCTGCTACCTTCGCTTCTACTTCTGGCATTGGTTGGAAGAGCGATCGAAATAACTCTTTGTGCTGCGCGTAATATTTAGTGGGTATCTGATAAGTTGGTCCGCCAAATTCTACATTTCTAAAAGGTGCTTCTGCATTAATAATGCCCAATCCCGAATCGTGAACAACAGGCAAGCTTTTAGAAATAGGTGGCTCACTGTGTCCGAACAAATATTGTCCGATCCATGCTGATGTCTCCACCCGAACATTTTGCTGTTGTTCGTGAATTTTCAGCATCGCATACAAAAATATTTGATTGCCAAACCGCGCCCTACTAAGGATAGACATAGTAACGAGCGGCTTTTTCACATAGAAACCATCGCCCCAAGATGGGTGAGGAGTTGTGGTAGCTACCCGCTCAAAACCATGCCTGTCTAAAAACTCATCTAAATCGTGAACGATCGCGCAACCTTCATATAGTTCTTCGTAATTAACTTCTGTATTAATCGCATCTACATATTGTAGCCAATTGGTTGCTCCTTGCAAAGCCAAAAGTTCCGCACCTTGAATATCGATGTTTAAGATATTAAAGTCAGCCGGGTTTAATTCCAATTCTTGCAGCAGCGTATCCAGAGTTTTTGAAGGCACAGTTACTTGATGTGTTTCCACGATATCGGGATAGATATCCTGATGATGCTTCAGTGGCAAAATTGAACTGCTTTGATCGTAGGAAGTAACGTGCAAATTAATAGTACCGTTGCGATCGCTAATCGCACAATTCACAGCTTGCACATTCGGGTATCCAGCTAAATTAGCCTGCAAGCGTTCAAATACAGCAGGATTAGCTTCTACAAACAGTATTTTTTGCGCTCCCATTGCTTGGTAATATCCGATTTCAGACCCTTCGTGGGCACCTACGTGAATAATTCCTTTGGGAGTGACAGAATGCTGATCACAAAGTTGCGGTACGTCTAAAAGTCTAGGAGGTTCTCCCAACACATTAGCTCGGAATCGCTCATTTACAGCCAAGAAATTACTGAACTCAAAGTTTTCATCCTCTGGCAAAAAGCTGGGTTTGTATTCTAACCGATCCGGCAAAATCTTAAAAATTGAATACCGGAACTTTTGCAAATACTCAAATGCTTCTTTTAACGTTGTTTCTGAATCGATATAAGTTCCACCATATTCAAATTGCAGATAATCTACTCTGCCTGTTTTTAGAAAATATTTAGCTCCATAGAGAACGTCTAATTCGCCACCCTCAACGTCTATTTTGATAAAATTAATTCTCTTAATGCCGTGGCGCTGACAGTAATTGTCGATAGTTGTCGTCAAAACTGTCATTTCTTTAGGCGGATTCAGCCACCCTTGCTTTTCAACATCGACTCGGCGGTAAAAAGTGCTCAATAGGGGATTGGCTTCGTAATAATAAAACGTCTTAACTTCTTCCTTCTGTCCTACCCCTAGATTATTGAAAATTAGTTGTTTATCTAGGTTTTGTATCAACTTTTTGTACAGATGAGGAACCGGTTCAAACAGGTGAACTTCTACATCATGTCCTTGGCTCAAAACTTTCGCTGTCCAATCCCCAACATTAGCACCTACATCAAAAACAACATAGCCTTTATTAATTATATTTTTAATAACTTGAACTTCGCCATCAAGTTCCATTTCTTTGAGCATCGTAGGAATCAGTGATTGAGTTAGTTTTTCTGGCTCTAATGTGGCGTATATATCTCCCCATAATTGGTGCTCATTAAATGAGCTAATACTTTCAAATAAGCGATCGCTAGAAACCCATTCAGCTAGTGCAAGATGGCTATCTTCACCTTTTGCTAAGTTAAATAGTTGATATCCTAATGTCTCCAAGTGAGTAATCGATTTCTTCGCATCATCTATAAATTCTATGGTAAATTCAAATGACAGACAAGGTATAGGTTTAGACAGTCCTTTTAAAACTAGATATTCCAATCCTTCAACATCTATTTTGCAAAACTGCGGGCATCCAAACAATTGAATCATTTCATCTAAAGTAGAAATTTCTACTGTTACTTCTCGATCCCAATTAACGCCAGCAAATCGTCCCGTTTTCCATTTGTCAGAAAAAGTAGATAAAACATTTAGATCGCTAGAAATAGAAAGCTGCATCTCTCCCGGATGTTCTGCCAAACCTTTATTTACAATCGTAACTTGAGGATTATGTCCATATTTTTGATGCAGGACTTCCACACAATTTGGTTGTGGCTCAAAACAGACTACTTTAGCACCAATTCCTATGAAAAAATCTGCTTTTTGTCCGATATTAGCTCCGACATCAAAGATAATCTGTCCGGCTTCTACAAAATTACGAATTAAATCTATAACCATTTGTTTGCTCGTTTTTTACTTAATTCACTTATCCATTAAACGTGGAATCCTGGGAATCTAACAGGTTCCACAAACTCGCTTTCATATATACGATCGATTACATAACTTAAATTAGGTTTATCAGCCGGAATCCCGTCCTTCATCTTTCCATAATCCCGATCGCCACTAATCACACCTTCGTTAGTATAAGCTATCCACTGACCCCGATATTTTTTCAACTCATGGCGATTAGCCTTATACCACTCCTTAGCTGTCGCATATTCTGCTGCCATATTTTCACCCCATAAATTTCCCTCAAATCTGCCTCGCTTCCACCATCATCCGCACCACATCGGGCATTTTATACTTCGCCTCCCATCCCAATTTTTCTTTCGCCTTATCCGGATTTCCCCTCCCAACAGCAATCTCCGTCGGTCTGTAGAGACTCGCATCAGTTACCAAATGTTCCTGCCAATCCAAACCTGCCGCCACAAACGCTGCCTGCACGAACTCCTCCAAAGGATAACTCGCACCAGTAGCAATTACATAATCGTCCGGTTCATCCTGCTGCAACATCAAATACATCGCCTCCACATATTCCGGAGCCCAACCCCAATCCCGCTGCACCGAAATATTTCCCAAATGCAGTTTTTCCGAACTACCAGCAGCAATTCGGCACACCACAGATACAATCTTTTGGGTGACGAACCTCTCCGGCCGCAGCGGCGACTCGTGATTGAACAAGATACCAGAACACGCAAACAAATTGTACGCTTCCCGATAATTCGCTACTTCCCAAAATGCTGTTGCTTTCGCCACCGCATAGGGACTTCTGGGGCGAAAAGGCGTATTTTCATCCGCTGCAATGCCTCCGGTATCCCCAAAACATTCACTGGAACTGGCATTGTAAAGTTTAATTTTGCCACCGGTAAACCGGATTGCTTCTAACAGATTTAACGTGCCTGTAGCAATGCTTTCGAGAGTTTCTACCGGTTGCTCAAAAGACAGGCCGACGGAACTTTGACCTGCTAGATTGTACACTTCGTCGGGCCCAATTTTTGCTAGGACTTGCAAGACGCTGCGAAAATCGTTGAGAGACATGGATTCTAGTTTTACTCTGTCTCGGATTCCCAAACTGGCAAGGTTTCGGAAACTCGACATTTGGGCATCCCTAGAGGTGCCGCAAACTTCATAACCTTTATCCAGAAGCAGTTTCGCTAAATAAGCTCCGTCTTGACCGGATATACCACAAATTAGTGCTTTTTTCATAATTGTTTTTTGTCAAAACTCTAGCGTAGCTCTTGCTATTTTTCCAGTTGTTCAACTTTTATAGGCGGAATTTTGATTGTTTTTAATATTTGGGATTTTCCCAAGCCTTCGCAGAGGGAGGTTGGGCGCTTAATACGAACAAATTTTAGGACTTGCGCCGGGGACTAAAGAAACCGGGTTTTTTACCGATATTAAGGGTTGGAACCCTATATTTGGGTGAAAAAACCCGGTTTCTGCCCAAAGAGTACGATCGCCCGAAATCTGGCTTGTAGCCGAGGCCAGATCCCCCTCAAGAAGGGGGACTTTGACGACAAAATTCACCACTCTTTTTGTTAGACAAGGATCGTGTCCCCCCCTTTTTTAAGGCAGGGCTGATTTATTCTCGGAAAAACGAGGGTTTTGTAGGGGTAGTGCCCCCGTGCCTACCCCCTCCACCGACGATTTGTTCGTTTCAGGGATCGGGGCAACCACGGGGGGATTGCCCCTACAAGAGAATGAAACAGCCCTGCCCTTTTTAAGGGGGGTGCCAGGGCGATCGGAGCCCGATCGCCAGACAGCAAACCGATATTGCTCTACTCTTTATTTTTACCTTTTGCCTGCTGACTAATGCCTTCTACCTTCGGGTATTAGCCTTCCCAACGTTCGGCGACCAATTCAGCCAAGTCAACCACCCGCTGACTGTAGCCCCACTCATTGTCGTACCAAGACAACAACTTCACCATGTCGCCATCCATCACCAGCGTCAAACTGGCATCCAAGATTGAAGAAGCGTCGCTTCCGCGATAGTCGCAAGAAACCAGAGGCAAATCGTTGTACTCCAAAATCCCCTTCATCGAGCCTTGAGCAGCTTCTTTGAACACTTGATTTACTTGCTCGGCAAAAGTCTTTTTCTCTACCTGAGCGACAAAATCAACTACCGACACGTTGGGAGTCGGCACGCGCATGGCGATGCCATTTAACTTACCCTTCAACTCTGGAATCACCAAAGCCACAGCTTGGGCAGCTCCGGTGGAAGTCGGCACAATGTTGATTGCAGCAGCCCGCGCCCGTCGCAAGTCGCGGTGGCTGGCATCCAACAAGCGCTGGTCGCCAGTATAGCTGTGGGTAGTGGTCATCATGCCTTTGATGATGCCAAAATTGTCGTTGAGCACTTTCAGCACGGGAGCTAGACAGTTAGTGGTACAGCTAGCATTGCTGATGACTGTGTAGTCACTGTGCTTGTAGTTGTGGTGGTTGACTCCCATCACATAAGTCCCTACCTCTGGCCCCTTGCCGGGAGCAGTAATCAGCACTTTTTTCGCGCCGGCCGTGATATGCTTCGATGCACCAGCTTGGTCAACGAAGACGCCGGTTGCTTCAATAATCAGATCAATACCCCAATCTTTCCAAGGCAGGTTGAGCGGATTACGATCGCTCACGCACTTAACTGTCTTGCCATTGAGAATAATCGAATTTTCATCCGTACTGATGTCTACACCCTTCAACGTTCCCATCATGGAATCGTATTTCAGCAAGTGAGCATTAGTTTTCGGATCGGAAGTGTCATTAATTGCTACGAGTTCGAGCTGGCTATCTTCTCGACCCAGCCAGCAGCGCGTAAAACTGCGTCCAATACGCCCAAAACCATTAATCGCGACTCTAATCACCTTGTACCTCCTAACGATGGCAGCCCTTTACTTAGGCTTAAATTTTGGAAAAATTTAAGAATTGAGTTATGACACCAGATCATATCGCAAAGCTCGATCCTTTCTAACTTTTTGTGTTAATCAAAAAAACCTCAGCTTTTTTAGCTGGCCAGAAATCCCCAGGCCGAAGGCATTCAGCTTTCGGTGGCTGGTGGCTGGTAAAGGCCCCGATCGACAATATGAGTCCGGACAACTTCCGGGACTAAGTAACGGAGGTCGCGATTTTCGGCACAGCAGCGGCGGATGCGGCTCGACGAAATCTCGATGCTGGGCGCGGACAATACTTGCCAGCGAATTTCCACGTCAAGAACAGCCATCTGTTCTGCCACTCGCCGGCAAACAGCATCTGTCTGAAGGCCGATCTTTGCTTCGGCTGCTCCTGGGACATCCTGGCACTCCCCGACTTCCTCCCTCCGCGGCGCGACCAACCAGTGGCACAGCCCGCCTATTTCGGCGCAGCGGTGCCATTTGGGGAGAGTTTGGAGTGCGTCGCTACCAATAATCCAGTACCACCGATCGCCCGGATAGATTTTTTGCAAATACAGCAGGGTGTCGATCGCAAAAGAAGTGCCGGAGGGATTTGGTAAAATCGGCGCCAGCAGGAAGTCGGGACGATCGGCTACCGCGAGCTCAACCATCAACCGGCGCTGCTCAAAACTCGCTCCCGACGGGCGCGGCTTGTGGCCAGGAGCGCGATCGGGTACCCAAATGACTCGATCGAGAGCAAATTGACTCGCAGCCGTCTGGGCGATCGACAGGTGCCCCCAGTGAACCGGGTCAAAAGTCCCCCCAAAAATCGCTATTTTCCCCATATTTCCCCAAAATCAGGATTAGTAGAGACATCGCGCCAATTTTATAGCGGTTCGATCGGGTTGTGAGGTATGCCCGCTCCCGGCCCGCTCCCGGCCAGCGGCACCTCCTATGAGAACTCGAAATGCTATAGATAAATGACTACAAAATGAGCGAAATTTTGTAGTTCGTGGTAGTGTTTGTAAATCCTTGTGGGTTTTACCCCCAATCTTGGGTCTAAAGGTTGTAGGGCTTTTGCTGCGGTACCGCAGCACAGCAGGCGGATAGAAATAAAAATAATGCAGGACTGTGCAACCGCCCAAAATTAGTCAGTTTGTCCTGTCCCCAAACCCCATTCTCTGTTACCTGCAATTTTATCTTGTGTGACCGTTCCGGAAAACTACTCGGTACTAAGTCATATAGGATACAAGACAAACATCTCTACAAGTCCCGAAAATCAAGGGACGCGCAGAGAATTTTGTACAAAATCTCTAGCGAACTGTATCCTGAAAAAACAATTCTTGATATGATATCGCGTGTTATTGGCGTGGTGTGGTGTGTGAGGAGCGAAGATGCCGAGTTCTGTTGATTTCAGCGGTAGACCATTTCATTTCATCGGCATTGGTGGGATTGGGATGTCAGCCATTGCCTACATTCTAGCTAAACGCAAGTTGCCCGTGTACGGCTCCGATATTAAATCGAGTCACATCACCGAGCGCTTGCAAGAAATGGGAGCTCACATTTTTTGGCGTCAAGACGCCAGCAATTTTGAAGTATTTCAAACAGTTCTCAACGGTAGCAGTTCAGGCGGGGCGACCGAAAGGATCGCATCCCCGACAGTCGCCGGTGCGGTAGGGACTTCCGTCGCGACGGCCGAAGCTCTCAAATTGAACGGCAAGGGTTCAAGCGCGCCAGCAATGGGATTGCCTCAAGTAGTATGTTCGACGGCAATTCACCCGGCAAATGCCGAATATCGAGCTGCTTTAGATTTGGGCTGTCCGATTTTTCATCGATCGGATGTGTTGGCCGCCTTAATTCAAGATTACCAAAGCATAGCCGTAGCAGGGACTCACGGCAAAACTACTACTAGCAGCTTAATCGGCTTCATGCTGATGGCGGCCGGTCTAGACCCGACGATCGTAGTAGGAGGCGAGGTAAATGCTTGGGAAGGCAACGCCCGCTTGGGGAAAAGCCCTTACTTAGTGGCCGAGGCTGATGAATCCGACGGTTCTCTCGTCAAGCTGGTAGCCAAAATTGGCATAGTGACGAATGTGGAACTGGATCATCCAGACCATTACGATACCCTCGACCAGGTAATAGACACATTTAAGGTGTTTGCCCAAAACTGTCAAACCTTGGTGGGCTGCATTGACGACGAAATCGTCAAAAATTGCCTCGCTCCCAATGTCAGCTACAGCTTGCAGCCGGATAGCGGCGCTGACTACACGGTTTCGGGGGTGCAGTACGGGGCCGAAAGCACCAAGGCAGGCATTTGGGAGCGAGGAGCTTTCTTGGGAGAAATGGAGCTGAAGCTGCTGGGGACACACAATCTCAGCAATGCACTAGCTGCGGTAGCAGTGGGTCGATTGTTGGGGTTGGAGTTTTCGGCGATTGCCAAAGCGATTGCCGGCTTTGAAGGAGCTCGCCGCCGTTTTGAGGTGCGGGGTTTTCACGGTGACATCTTGTTTGTGGACGACTACGCTCACCACCCCAGCGAAATTCGCGTTACCTTAGCCGCAGCTCGCTTGCGAATTGAAGGTAGCGAAAAAAATTCCAAATCTCGAAGAGTGGTTGCTATTTTTCAACCTCACCGTTACAGCCGGATTCTGACATTTTTGCCAGAATTTGCCCAATCTTTTGGGGATGCAGATTTGGTGGTGGCTTGCGATATTTACAGTGCTGGGGAACCGAATTTAGGAGCGATTAGCGGGCAGCAGGTTGCTGATTTGATTGCTAAAGAAGGGCGGGAAGTGAAGTTTTTGCCTTCTCTGGAATTAGTCACTCAGTTTTTAAAAGAAAATCTGCAACCGGGAGATTTGGCTTTGTTTTTGGGTGCTGGCAATCTCAATCAGATTATTCCAGAGGTGATGGCCTGTTATCAAGACGCCTCGCGCCCGGATTAGTTTAGCTCGCCCGAAAGAGTCGATCGACTCTTTCGGCGGTGCAGGTTGTACCAACACTGCTGGCTCTGGCGGCTCGCTCAAAGTGGCGGCACCGATAAATAAATTTTCAACCGCGTCTTCGAGCGAAGGTATATTTAAGGATTTTCAAGATGGTGGCTATCTCGAATCACTTTTCTGTTAAGGACAATCAGCGAGTGTATTCTCCGATTTCTTTGCGGGGAACTGACTGCAAGATTAACTCCCAGGTTTCGCTGGCTGGCCTGACTTCCTTCCGAGTTGGCGGCCCGGCCGAGTGGTACGTCGCTCCCCGCACTGTGGAGGCTTTGCAAGCAAGTTTTGCCTGGGCCCACGATGAAGGGGTGCCGGTGACTCTGCTGGGTGCGGGTTCTAATCTGTTGGTGAGCGATCGGGGTTTGCCCGGGTTAGTTGTCGGGACTCGCTACCTCAAACAGGTGAATTTTCATCCAGAAACGGGTCAAGTTACAGCCGGGGCGGGGGAGTCAATTCCCCGCCTCGCTTGGTTGGCAGCTAAACGGGGCTGGAAAGGTCTAGAATGGGCGGTCGGCATACCGGGGACTGTGGGAGGGGCTGTGGTGATGAATGCAGGCGCTCACAGGGGCTGTACTGCTGATATTCTCGTCAGCGCTCGCCTGCTATCCCCCTCCGGTAAGGTGGAAATTTTGACTCCCCAAGAGTTGGAGTACCGCTACCGGACTTCGGTGCTGCAAGGCGGCGATCGCCTGGTAACAGAAGCGACTTTTCAGTTGCAGCCGGGATTCGACCGATCGCAAATAATGGCCGCCACTAATGAGAATTTCAGCCAGCGCCGGACAACTCAACCTTACCACCTGCCTAGCTGCGGCTCGGTCTTCCGCAACCCCACCCCGCAGGCGGCAGGCTGGCTGATCGAACAAGCAGGACTCAAGGGATACCAGATCGGCGGCGCACAAGTAGCTCAGCGCCATGCTAATTTTATTCTTAACTGCGGGTCAGCAACGGCAAATGATATTTTTCAATTGATCCGCCACGTTCAACAGCAAGTCGAACAGCGGTGGTCGCTGTTGTTGGAGCCAGAAGTTAGAATACTGGGAGAGTTCCCTCTCTAAGTCAAGATCGAAGTATAGTCTTGGACACATCAATACCAAAAAAACCGGGTTTTTGAACTTTGATTGAGGGTTTCAAGCAAGTATGATGGTTAAAAACCCGGTTTCTGGCTACCCGTGCGTCCAGGACTAAATAATTTAGGAAACGGCAGACGATCGGCCCACACACCATCACAAAGTAGTTATGACAAAATCAGGACAAGGATTTGGCTTCGGCCTCGGCAAAATGAAAGAACTGACTGAAGCTTTCAAAAAAGCTCAGCAAGTTCAAGAAGGAGCTAAAAAGCTTCAAGAAGAGTTGGATGTAATGGAAATTGAGGGAACTGCCGGCGGCGGCTTGGTCAAAGTTTTTCTCAGCGGCAACCAAGAACCCCGGCGGGTCGAAATTTCGCCGGATGCCCTCGGTGAAGGTGCTGATGTGGTTTCTGAACTCGTCACGGTGGCGATGCAGGATGCTTACACTAAGTCTACGGCTACGATGCGGGAGAAAATGGAAGAACTGACCGGCGGACTGAATCTCCCTGGTTTCTAAGGGATTAGTTGACAGTTGACAGTTGGCAGTAGTCATCAGTCATTAGTCATTAGTCATTAGTCATTAGTGATTTATGTTGAGTAATACCATTTTTCTAGAGATGTGCTGATGAAGTCC
>NZ_JADEXD010000091.1 GCF_015207285.1 Tychonema sp. LEGE 07203
CAACAGTGCACCGCTGGAAAATTTAGAGGGATATTACCAGCAGCTAGAAACCCTGCTGCTGAAAATTGGATATTTGCAGCCGCACACAGCAGCGAGTCGGATGGAAAAATTTCGGCGCTTGTACAATCGCGCCTATCCCACAGTTGATGAAGTCGCCATGCTGCGGGGCGTGCTGCGCCAAACAGATTGGGCAATAAAAAATTACGCGCGATCGCCAGTTTCTGATACTCTGGATGCGTTGCCGGAAAATCCAACCGATAGCTAAGAGAAATGCCGATAATTTGGGATGTGAGATTGAGGGTTTTTGGCGAACAGGATTTACCCGCTTGTCACCAAAGAAACCGGGTTTCTTGACTAAAAACCTCAAATTCTCAGGTAATTTCCCGGCAAGCAACCCGGTTTCTAGCACGGGTGCGTTTCCGATAAATCTAAAATCCCCAATCTAAAATCACAAATCTATTGGCTTGCAAGCTAAAAAATCTTAAACTTGAAATTTACAGTGCAGAAGGAGTAAGACGTGGCAGAGCGGTTTCCCAAACGATCGATATTATCAGTGATGTCCTCGATAGCCTCTGCCAACTCCGGGCAAAAGCCGCCTCAATCCGGCAAAGCAAGTCAGCCTAGCAAATCCGGCCGCCGCCCGCAGCGACAGCCTTCCAAGCCAGAAATTCCAGCATCCGAACCTGCGACTTTCTCGCCGCAACCGAGCCGCGTCACTCAAATTAGAGCCAATTCTCCCGCGCCTTCCCCCGAAGACTTCAATTCACAAGACTTTTTGTCCGATCCCCGATCGGCCATTAATCCTAGAAAACCCAAAACCACCAAAATTGGGCAGTCGAAAAGCCGCCAACCGCGCCAAAAAAATCTCGCTGCTGTCGATTTGTTCGATTTTCCACAGCCGAATCGGGAAAAGGTGAGGGCGATCACCAGCAATCCCCAAATGACAACAGCCCCGGCAGCCCGTGGAAGTCGCCCCATTTCGCCTCTAGCGCCGATTCCAGACGCGGAAAGGCTGCCGAATGCCAAAAAAGCCCCCCTGCCGAAACCGCGCCCGCAAGGGAGCCAGAGACCGGGCAAACGCCCTGCACCTCAAAGCGTACCGCCGTTGGTGTACGCTACTCGGTTGCTGATTTTGGGAGTTGGGATAGCGGTGATTTGCGGTACGCTGCTGTCGGTGGCGAATGCTGTGAATCGATCGGCTGTAGCGACACCAGAAACCCCTGCAGAGCAAAACAACCAAGACGGCAGCGCAGTTGCAGCCCCGGCGGCTTGGGAAGCGCTGCAACTGAATCAAGAATTAGGAGCTTTGAAAACGCGACTTCAGGTGATGGCAACAGAAAATCCTACCTTGACTGCGGGAATATTTTTAGTTGATTTAGATACAGGAAGCTACCTAAATTTTAACGGCGACGCTCCTTTAGCTTCGGCGAGCACGATTAAATTGCCAATTTTAGCAGCTTTTTTTCAAGCTGTAGACGAGGGTAAAGTGCGGTTGGATCAAGTGCTGACGCTGAAGCAGGAACACATTGCGGGCGGTTCTGGGGAGATGCAAGACGACTCTCCGGGCAAGAAATATTCGGCTTTGGAAGTTGCCAGAAAAATGATTGTGATCAGCGACAATACGGCGACTAATATGATGATTGAATTGTTGGGAGGTGCTGAGATTTTGAATCAGCATTTTGCCGCCTGGGGTTTGAGGGCGACGGTTTTGCGGAATAATTTGCCGGATTTGGAGGGAACGAATACTACTAGCCCGAAGGATTTGATTAATATCATAGCCCAGGTCGATCGCGGAAATTTGGTTTCGGTCAAATCGCGCGATCGGATGTTTCAAATCCTGCGCCAAACTCAAAACGATTCGTTGCTTCCGAGAGGTTTGGGCGAAGGTTCAGTAATTGCTCACAAAACGGGTAACATTAATACAATGCTGGCGGATGCGGGGATGGTGGATTTGCCGAACGGGAAGCGTTATTTGGTGGCGGTGATGGTGAAGCATCCCCCGGAAACCGAGAAGTCGGCTCAAACATTAATTCGGGAGATTTCTCGGATGAGTTACCGCTACTTGAACGGTGGGGAAACGCCGGCGGATTCGCAAGTTAAAATTAGAAATTGAAAATTCAACCGGGTTTTTGCTGGCCAGTCTCGTAGACTCGATCGAACTATAAATCAGTTTGTATGATGAAACCAAACATCCAATTTGCTTGTTTGCTAGCGCTTTTGACTTTAGCTGCGGGAGTCTCCCCCGCCTGGAGCAATCCCGCTGGTGCGGATGACAGCCAACTCACCGATATTACAGTTATTTCCAACAATATCGAACTCAATCGCGCCAAAAACTTAGCCCGTCAAGCCGCAGAAAAGGCTAACGGAGGCTTGGGAAAATATCGAGCAGAAGCTGCAATGCACGGTGCTTCGGCGCAATCGCCTTATGTTGAGAATGACGATGGTAGTTGGACATTTACTTTTCAAGGACACCAACCAGGTGCCTCTGTGTATACGGTGGAGACGGTGGTAACGGTTTTCCCGGATGGGAGGGTGAGAGTCGATTACAACGGGCGAATTCGCAACTCGTTGAATTTCCGGTAGAATCAATCAGAACCAAGCTACAAAACTCTAACTTCTGACGAGTGCGCCTCCGCTTCTTTTTCGTTCATCTCGTCGAGTTTCTGCCAAACTTGCTGCATCAATTCATCCAACCCAACTCGACTCACAGCCGAAATCACCAAAACCGGAGCACCGCTGATTTCTTTCAATCGGGCGATGGCTTTTCCGATTTCTTCATCTTCGAGATCGACTGCATCTACCTTATTAAAAGCCAAAATCTGCGGCCTCTGTGCCAATCCCCGCCCGTAAGCCTTCAATTCTTCCTGAATTGTGACGTAATCGGCGATCGGATCTTCATCAGTAATATCAATTAAATGCAGCAGCAAGCGAGTTCGTTCGATGTGCCGCAAAAACTCGTAACCCAAACCCGCGCCTTCGTGAGCCCCGGAAATTAATCCCGGAATATCAGCAAAAACAGTACCGTCGCCGCTCGGTTTTCTGACTACTCCCAAATTCGGGATTAAAGTTGTAAACGGATAATCTGCTATCTTGGGGCGAGCTGCAGATAATGCAGAAATTAGCGTCGATTTGCCCGCATTCGGCAAGCCAATAATTCCTACTTCAGCTAACAGTTTCAATTCCAGCCGCAAAAATTTGTGTTCTCCTTCTTTTCCCGGCAGGGCATAATCTGGAGCGCGGTTAGAATTGGTCAGAAAACACTTATTTCCTAAACCGCCTTTGCCGCCTTTGGCAACACAAACAGTCTGTCCGGGCGCGACTAAATCTGCTAAGATTGCCTGAGTTTCCGCGTCGTAAACTACTGTACCGCAGGGAACTTCGATCGTGCGATCGTCCCCAGAGGCCCCAGTCATATTTTTCGGCGCGCCGCGCTTCCCGTCTTCGGCTTTAAAAATCCGGTTGTACTGAAAATCTAGCAGCGTTTGCAAACTTTCCACCGCCACCAAAAACACTGAACCGCCCCGCCCGCCGGTGCCGCCGCTCGGCCCGCCCGCCGGTACATACTTTTCTCTGCGAAAAGCTACCATACCGTCGCCGCCGTTGCCGGCTGCGACTTGAATATCTGCTCGATCGATAAATTGCATAATTTAGTCAGTAGTCAACTCTCAACAGTCAACGGTCAACAGTCAACAGTCATGAGTTATTATGATACCAGATTTAAGTACAATATTCCTCTTTTCCTTGAGTCTGCGCCGGCGGAATAAAGCCAAGTTTAGCCGCGATTTACAGTTGCCGGAAAAATATAATTATAGCTATTTTGAAAAGTAGTGCAGAGCGGCGTTGCTGATTTACGGTATGAATCAACTTTTATCGGAAGTTAGAAAACTCATAATACTTGGCTTATAAAAATTTGAAAATCTTTAATTCATACCTGTATTCAGCAACGCCCGCAGTCATGGATGATATCAATTCCGGTTGCACCGTCAGGTGATTGTTGACTGTTGACTGTTGACTGTTGACTGTTGACTGTTGACTGTTGACTGTTGACTGTTGACTGTTGACGGGCGGGTCGAAAAACTGAATGGTTGAGTGTTAACTGTTGACTCGATTTTATGATTCCGATGCAGCCGGAAAAGATATGATAAATCGGTTTTCTTCCCCGGATTTAGTGTCACTTGAACGATCGAGCCAGAACTTCCCGATTTACTACTTTTGTAGTACACTTGTAATCAAAGCGCTCGGACGCGCAGTTATCAAACTCAAGTGTGTGCAAGGGTTGTATCTCAAAAAAAATTATGGCAAGCTTTCAGGAGATAGTCAAATACTACAGCAATTACTGGAAAATCTCGGTTGTCACCATCGGTGCATCCAGCCTGCTGGCGATCGCCGATTTAGCCGTGCCCTACGCGATCGGGCAACTGTTAAACGTATTGTCGGATCGACCTACAGACACAATAACGCAAAAATCGATCGCAGCGATCGCCTCACTTACTCAGCAGTCACCCAGTAAAACATTATCGCTCTCGGTATTGCTGGGCTTGATTTTTTTGGTAACAGTCGGCAAAGCACCAGTACAGCCTTGGGTGGGAAATTGGTTCCACTGGGCACTACCATTGACAGCGCGGCGCGATCGAATGAAAGGAGCGATCGGCAAAATCCTCACCTTACCCCTAGAATTCTACGACGAAAACAACGCCGGACGGATTGCCAGCCGCATCTCCAAAGGCATCGCCAACCACACTTGGACTTACCCAGAAATTGCCGGTGAATTCATCCCCGAAGTCGTCCGGTTAATCGGCATCTTTGCAGTTATCTGGTTCATTGAATGGCGGATCGGCTTAATAATTTTGGTTTCCTTCCTCTTTATCCTCAGCTTCACCCTCAAAGGTCTCCAAAAAGTCACTCAGCGCGAAGAAGTTTTGGATGAATACATCGAAAATACCGAAAGCCGCAACTCGGAAATTATCACCAACATCAAAACAGTCAAAGCTTTTGCGACGGAAACAGACGAACTAAAAAGGCAAACAACCAGACTCGATCGCGAATTAAAAATTGTAATTAACCGCATTCACAAAGGATACGTCATCCTGGGAACGTACCAGCAGACGATCGTCCAGTTTTGCCTGTTTTTAGTTCTCGGTTTTAGTCTGGCCGCCACAGTCTCCGGCCAGATATCTCTGGGATATTTTGTCACAGTTTATACCCTGGCAAGCATGGCCTATTCCCAACTGCGTCCGATTAGCATTATTGCCGAATTATTTGCCCGCCGCTATTCTTCAATGATCCGGTTTCACGAGTTTATGGAGTTACCAGACGGTGTAGATGCAGTCAATTTATCTGCAGAAAATGCTGTATCCGCGTCGCCTTATAAATTTACTGGCAAAATCGAATTTTGCGGGCTGACATTCGGGTACGATCGCCAAAAGCCTGTTTTGCAGGATGTAAATTTATTAATTCATCCCTGTCAGACGGTAGCATTAGTCGGGCGATCGGGTTCGGGGAAATCAACATTAGTTAAACTGCTGTTTCGGTATTTCCAGCCCAACTCCGGCCGCATTACGATCGACGGCGAGGACATTTCCAGCTTAGACGTGACTCGTTACCGCAAGCGTTTAGCCATCGTTCATCAAGAAGTAGACGTGTTTAACGGTACTTTACTGGAAAATCTAATTTACGGCAATCGGAAAGCAACTTTTGAGCAAGTCGAAGAAGCTTGTCGCATCGCCCGAGTAGACGAGTTTGTCGGCTTGTTGCCCCAAGGTTACTATACCGTTGTTGGTGAGCGGGGAATGCGTTTGTCCGGCGGTCAGCGGCAGCGGTTGGGCATTGCCAGGGCTTTGCTGGTGGATCCGGACGTGTTAATCTTTGACGAAGCTACTTCTAGTTTGGATTATGAATCCGAGCGATCGATCCAACTAGCCATGCAAAACATCTTGGGTACGCGCACCACCATAATTATCGCCCACCGACTCAGTACCATTCGCGAAGCCGATGCGATCGTCGTACTCGACGGCGGTAAAATCGTCGAAGTCGGCAGCCACGACGAACTCTTGAACCAACAAGGCATTTACAGGCGCTTGCACTCGCTGCAAGAAACCGGGGAATTAGTGAATTAGGGATTTGGGCTTAGCCGAGGCTTGGTGCACTTCCGTGTACCAAGTAAGCGGGCGTTTCAGGATTTGATAAAACCTCGTTGGCCTCATTCAAATCTTTGAACTTATCCTCAGCTTCTGGATTGCCGGGATTCACATCTGGATGATGTTTGCGGGCAAGTTTCCGATCTGCTCGTTTGATTTCTTCAGGAGTTGCAGTTTTGCCGACTCCCCGAATGGTGTAGTAATCTTTGAAGTCGGTTGCAGTTGGCATGATTTAATCCTCAAAATCTGATAATTCTGCGCTCAACAACCTCATAAAATAGACCTATTGTAAAAATATCCAAGACGGAAAAAATGCCGATTCCAATTTGTTTCTTTTTTGTGGAAAAGGCATTTTTTCCGTTCCAAACATTCATTAGAAGGACTTTAGAAAAAAGTCTAATAGGTCGCGTCAAAATACTCAAGCTTTTTTGATGCTATTAATTATTTGTTGGATCGTCACTAACCTGAACGATTAACTTGCCAAAATTTGCCCCTTGCAGTAAACCAATAAAGGCGCGGGGTGCGTTTTCTAACCCTTTTACAATGTCTTCTCTGTACTTGAGTTTGCCTGCCTGCAACCACTGAGACATATCATTGATAAACTCTTCGTGACGCGGATGGTAATCGCCAACCAAAAACCCTTCGATCAGCGCACGTTTAACCAATAGTGGCATCAGATTAGGGCCGGGAGGTGGAGTTTCGGCATTGTATTGGGAGATTAAACCTACTAAAGGAATTCTGGCTCCCAGATTGATCTGTTGCAAAACTGCTTCTAGAATCGGGCCAGCCGTATGATCGACGTAGACATCGATTCCCTTTGGACAAGCAGCTTTTAATGCTGAATTCAGGTCTTGAGTTTTGCGGTTAATGCAGGCATCAAATCCTAATTTATTGACAACGTAATCGCATTTTTCATCACTGCCAACGATGCCTACTGCCCGACAACCCTTGATTTTGGCAATTTGACCAACAACCGCACCAACTGCACCAGAAGCAGCAGAAACCACGACTGTTTCGCCGGCTTTGGGTTGGCCAATATCTAGCAGTGCAAAATAGGCTGTCATTCCAGGCATTCCGGTAATGCCTAATGCGTAAGAGATTGGTACTTGATTGGGGTCGAGTTTTCTCAAGGTTTCCCCTTGGGCGATCGCATAATTTTGCCAACCGCCATATCCCAGCACGAAGTCTCCGGCTGAAAATTGGGGATTGTTTGATTTCACTACTTGGCTGACAGTGCTCCCCACCATGACTTCGCCTAACTTTGCCGGACTTGCATAGGACTCGCGATCGCTCATTCGCCCTCGCATATACGGATCAAGGGACAAGTAAATGGTGCTGCTGAGTATTTCTCCCTCTCCCGGTTCTGGAATTGCTGTTTCGACAACGGCAAAATTACTTTCTTTGGGTTCTCCCGTCGGGTAACTTTTGAGCAGAATTTGTTGGTTCATTGATTCAGACATAAATTACTCCTTTATTGATAGATTGCTCGATCGATCGAACATCGGAAGAATTCGCCTTCAGACTCAAAGCGATCGCTTCCCAAAAACCAGCCTACCCGAAGACGAGTCGGGATTGTGTAGCCGTCAAAGGTACTGCTTTGCTCGACAATTCCTCCAAAATCTACGTAGTGAAAGGCTTCACCTTCTGGATTGCCCCAGCGATCGATTTTGGCTCGATCCAACATTCCCCGATCGCTAACTGTCAGGGTGAGTTTGACAGGTTCACCGAGGGCTGTGAAGTTTGCCTGTATCTGTGAAGCGTTCAACTCTGTCCAGGAGATGTCGGGATTGCAGAGAATCGAAGGCAGCAAAATCGACTCTACTTGAACTCGGCCCACAGTAGAGCGGGTGATATCAGTACCAGATGCCTGCACCACTGGAAACAGGCCCAGGATTTTCCACTGCGACTCGCCAACACCATCCACGATGCGATCGCCTCCCCAAATCGGCAATCCCTTCGCCCAAGTCGTCGCCCGCCAGATCATCCCCCGATGACTGTAGATAACTTCTTCTCCCTTGAAGGGATGCCATTTTTGATCGAGTTTGATTTCGCCTCGCATCCACAGTCGAACGGCGGATGCGAGGGGTGTACCGGGGGCGATCGCATTCTCCAAATACCGGCGGGCTAGATTGGGAAGATTGATTAATGATTCAGGATGGAAGGGGCGATCGCTCTTCGGTGCTGATTTCCACAAATCGTCTAGAGAAATTTCTGGGATTTTAGTCATGTTTTAAAAGGTGGAAAGGGCAAGATGCAGCACTTTGCGCGGAAGGTTTGGTTAAAAATACGATGTATGTTACTGGTTAAAAGCTTTTGGTTATATCATCCAGAATAGCGATCGCATCATATATATATATGTATCCGCAGGCGGATATTCTGATTGCCCATCAAATCAACAATCTAATCGCCAGAAGCAGAAGCGCAACTATCAGCAAGCCACCATAGATCGTGAAAATGCGATCGGCCAACCACTTTGGCAAACATAAAATGTCGATGCAGGAGCAATGGGAATTCAAGTCGTAAGATCGATCTCCTGTAGGTTGGATTGACCCAAGAAATCAAACCCTTTCTTGTTGGCTACCCGACTTTACTTTAGCGAGCGCGAGCGAAAATAAAGAAGACCTAATTTTCCTCAAATAGCTAATTGAGGCGGGGAAAATGAAAGTGGTTATAGATAGGCATTATCCATTGGAACAAACTGCTAGAGTATGCCTCCGTTCCGAGTGAACGCGGTTGTTAGCGCTTAAGTGAGCTTTCGAGGGATTGCTCTTGCCTGTAGAATGGCACTTGGATCATCTGTCACAACTTTATTGTCAAATTCACCAACCTCTACTTCTAGAAAATCACACCATTGACTGCCTAATTTATTTACAAAGTCTACCAACGAACTAGGTGCTCTCTCACTGTAAACAGGTATCCAAAGGAGATTTGCATAATCATTGCCTGGAATGTCAACATAGTGATTGAGTGTTAAGTATACAAAGGCATCAATAGATGAGTAAGAATGAGTGAGAACTTCACATATTATACTTGTAATAAATCGAGGCTCAAGGGAAATAAAATCATCGTTTACTAGCAGAATAATTCCATGATTATTTGCAAAGTTTAATTCTTTTTTGGTTTCTTTAATTTGTTGATTAGCTTTTTTTAAGATTCGGCAAAGCGCAGGTCTGAACAAACGCAATAAGTCTTTTGAATACTCCTCTGGACGTTCTGCACTGCGAAAGATTGCACCAAAAGTCATCCGACCATCTGAAATATACTTCTCCAAAAGCTTAATGTGCTTATCTCGAAATGAGTCCGTTGTCCCAAAGTCAGTCTGCAATGTTTTTAGTTCAGCAATCACACTTTCATTGCGAAACAGATAATTTGCATTTTGGAATGAGGGATCTCCTGGAAGAATATCTGAAATCTTTTGCCCTCCAATATTTTGGACAAAACGATCAAAGGTTGTCTCAGTTGGCAATGCTGGCTTTTGAAGCCAATCAGGTAAATTCATTAGATTTTTAAGTGAGAGCTAACTTATAATTATGCGGCAACTGCGGTTCAATTCTTGTTTTAATGGAACATTACCGCAGCTTTTATTACAGGGTCAATGCGATCGCCTCAACAATAGAAAATGTGATGATGTCAAAGGCATCACAGACTTTCCAGCATTATTAACAATCGTTTCGGGCTGAACGCTTCACCTCAGTTTAGGAAAGGATTTCCACTTAATTCAGCAGATCGTAGGCCCCGCCACGTTCTAATGCACGGCGGTATGCGGGACGCGCGTGAATGCGATCGAGAAAGCCCATCAGTTTCGGTCGGCTGCTGTCCAACCCTGCCCGTACAGCCGCCGCCTCCAATGGAAAGCTCATCTGAATATCGGCTGCGGTGAACTCACTACCAACAAACCATAAGCTTTTCTCAAGTTCTGCTTCTAGATAACCCAGATGTAGTGCTATTTGAGGGTCAATGAACGATTTATTGACGCGAGCCACAATTGCCCGCGCGATCGGTCGAGCGAAAAACGGCATCGGACTTGTTTCGACTTGGTTAAAGACTAGCTTCAACACTAGCGGGGGCATCGCAGAGCCTTCAGCATAATGCAGCCAGTAGATGTATCGCAACCGTTCGGGCGTGCCAAGCTCTGGAGCGAGTCGTCCGCCACCGTAACGGTCAACTAAGTATTCGACGATCGCACCGGATTCAGCCAGAGTCAGCGCACCATCGGTAATCACCGGAGACTTGCCCAGTGGATGCACTGCACGCAGCGACGCGGGAGCGAGCATTGTTTTCGGATCGCGCTCGTAGCGCTTGACTTCATACTCTACGTCGAGTTCCTCTAGCAGCCAGAGCACTCGCTGGGAGCGAGAGTTGTTCAAGTGGTGGACAGTAATCATGTTTTTCTTCTCAGCTTACCAAACTCAGTCTCCTTTCCGGTATTCACCACCACTGCTTTGCCAGTACCGCTGATGACATTGGTGCCCATATAAAGGATGTTAGTGCGCTTGCCCAGATCGGTTTCAGCAGGCAAAACGCCGCTGAGTTTGTCAGCCGGGTAGGTTTCCCCAGTCAGCGCCGCTTCATTCACCGACAAATCTTTCGACTCCAGAATCAGACAGTCACTGGGAATACTATCGCCAGCGTTAAGCAACACAATGTCACCCGGAACCACATCCTGATTGGGGATTTCTTGAGATTTACCATCCCGCAGCACCGTGGCTTTTACTTGCACCAATGCCAGTAATTTCTCAACAGCATCCGTAGCTCCCCTTTCTTGCCAAAATCCTAGTAAGCCACTAATTAGGACGATCGCCAAAATGACGATCGCATCTGTCGCATCTTTCAGAAAGATCGACAGCACAGCAGCAAAAATCAGAATCAAGATAATCGGACTCTTAAACTGGTTGAGCAACAGCGTCAGTGAGTTCGATTGCTGTTTCTGTTTCAGGCTGTTGGCACCGTATTCGCTCAGGTGTTGTTGAGCATCCTGACTGCTTAAACCTGCGGGCGTAGACTTCACCTGAGTCAGCACCCGATCGGCAGGCAAGTTCCAAAAAGTCGAAAGTTGTGAATTCATTGTTTTATAGCTCAATACGGTTCACTGTTCAGTCTGTAAAACCAGGTGAAAAATATATACTGCGATCGCTTTCCTACCCTTCACCGAACGCCTTCGGCGAACGGATCGCGAAAGCTAACACGCGGACGTTCGCAATGACAAAGCGTTAAGTATTGTTTTATATCTAACTTTTGATGTCCTGTTCGATTTTCCAGTTTACCCTAACTGACTTATCCGTTCCGAGCCGAATGATTAGAATTTTAAATCTAATGTTGCAAAATACAGATAAAGGTGCTACGGTGTATAACTGTGGAAAAGGGTCGGTGCCCGAGCGGTTAATGGGGGCGGACTGTAAATCCGCTGGCTACGCCTACGCTGGTTCAAATCCAGCCCGGCCCACCACAATTTAAATAAAAGTTAAAAATTAAAAATGTTAAATTAAAATTTTTAATCTTTTATGCCCGTGTAACTCAGGGGTAGAGTACCTCCTTGGTAAGGAGGAAGTCGCGAGTTCAAATCTCGCCACGGGCTTAACTTTGTAAGTCTTATCTCTTTTATAAATTAAAAAGCCCGATCGATTGACGGTTTGTCCTGATTTTTGGCCGATCGGGTTTTTCAGTATCGCTCAAAAAAAAAGGGACTGAGCAGCCCGTAATCTTAAGATTTATTTCCCGTCCCCGCAAGTTGCCCCTAGGTTTTTTTTGTGGTGGCGCGAGACATCGCCAGCCCGGAAAAGTCGCGGGCGCAGTCGGAGTTTCCTGGTTGTTGGCCTAAAGGAAGATTTTTAGGTGCGGGCGCGGGAGTTGCTGCCGGAGAACCCAAAAGTGACAATCGACCTTTACAAGCGCAGAAATGACCACAAATCAGCATTTAAAAGTCATTAATGTACGGAAAAAAGTATTTATTTCGGACAATTGACAAATTTCGATCTGAGTGAAAGTAGGTATTTGATAACTCTAACCGCACCCGATACTGCAAATCCCAGGTCGAGCCAAGTTAGGATAAGAGTTATTAGCTTTCTTCGCTCTTGGGAAATCAAGCAATTTTTGCCGGTGATGCCCATCAGCGCCTGTCTGTTAACAACTATGTTCTTGAGGAAGCGGCAAGTAAGCCCCGCCCCGCTTCCTTCCCGTCGTTAAGACAAAAATGCTAGATGCCGAAGGTGTCTGCGGGGATGAGGTATTCAGCGGGAGTTGTTAAATATGAGTTTATCTTTTAAGCAAATCATCCTTTATGCGACTTTGCTGTCGTGCGGCGGAGGCATGGGATGGTTGGGGAATCGCTACCTGCAAGCCCCAAATTATCTGGAAACAGGATCGGTTTTGCCCGTGGTGCGCCAGCAAATCCCGCCCTATGCTTCTCCTTCTGTTGAGGAAAATCGCCCAGTCGATCGCAGCAATCCCAATTTTATTGCTGAAGCTGCCGAAAAGGTCGGCCCGGCTGTAGTGCGGATTGACGCATCGAGCAAGGTGACGAATCAAGTGCCGGAAGCTTTCAAAAATCCTTTGTTTCGCCGGTTTTTTGGGGACAATTTGCCGCAGCCGGAAGAACGAGTCAAACGCGGTACCGGTTCGGGGTTTATTCTGACTGCTGAGGGCCGCATCGTGACTAATGCTCACGTTGTTTCCGGTACGGATACTGTGAAGGTGACTCTCAAAGACGGCCGCGAGTTTGAGGGTAAGGTGCAGGGTGTGGATCCGCTGACGGATGTGGCTGTGGTTAAGATTAATGCTAAGGAACTGCCGCAGGTGGCTTTGGGTCGATCGGACAATATTGTACCGGGACAGTGGGCGATCGCGATCGGCAATCCTTTAGGTCTCGACAATACGGTGACTGTAGGCATTATTAGCGCTACAGGTCGATCGAGTTCCCAAGTCGGCATCCCCGACAAACGAGTCCGATTCATCCAAACCGACGCAGCCATCAACCCCGGCAATTCGGGCGGCCCCCTGCTTAACGACCAAGGCCAAGTAATTGGCATCAATACCGCCATTCGCGCCGACGCTCAGGGCTTGGGATTTGCAATTCCGATCGAAACCGCCAAACGAGTTGCCGATCAGTTATTCGCCAAAGGAAAAGCCGAACATCCCTATCTCGGCATTCAAATGATTAGCTTGACTCCCGCCACCAAAGCAGAAGTCAACAAACAACTCGACCGTAAAATCACCCTCGACCGAGGGGTAGCCGTAATGCGAGTCGTGGAAAATTCCCCCGCTCAAAAAGCCGACCTGCGCGCCGGAGATGTCATTCAAAAAATTGACGGAATTCCGGTCAACTCTCCCGGAGACGTGCAAGAACGGGTGGAAAACACTGCTGTGGGCAAAGAACTCGAAGTGGAAATTAATCGTTTGGGTCAAGTTCAAAAAATCAAAGTACGTCCGGGTGCTTTTCCCACATCCGGCAGCCCCACCGGTCAGTAAATTCAATTCTCTCAAGTCATGCAACAGTATTCTTGGGGTGCGGCTAGAGCTTAAAATCCCTGGTACAAAAATCGATTATCGATCGATCCACCTTAAACTTCGGCCCGGGGAACAAAACCCTCCGTTTCACGCGAGCCAAACAATATGTATTGTCGCAACACTCTTAGAAATCCTCGAATTTCCAGAGGTGGAGATAATATCAAATCCTCTCTTCATCGGAATAATAAATTCGAGTCAACCGTCAACAGTCAACATCACCTGACGGTGTTACCGGAAATGATATAACAAATAAATCTGATACTCGATCGTCCTAGACGCAAAAACCGGGTTTTTTTCCAAAATCCTCATTGTATGGCGAGGTATATAGGATTAAAAACCCGGTTTGTTAATTCCCTGTCCGTCCAGGATTGTTGAGTTTTTGAACAACACTAATCTTTCTGGCTTCCCCAAGCCGTCAATTTTTTTTACTTTTCTTTGGGAGAGTTTGGTTTAATCGAGCTGGTGCTTGCTAAATTTTCTTCTAGGTGCATCCTCTGCTCCATTTGCCTGAGAAAATAGCCTGTCATCATCGCTGAAGCTAGCAAGCCGGCTAAGTTTTCGCGGTCAGTGGTAATTTGAACATTAAAATTGTCTGAAGGCAAAACGCCGACGAGTCCTTGAACGTTGTGAGAAATAATTTCTTGGATTTCTGGGCTGGCGGACTTGGCGATGCGGGCTAGAACCTCCGGAGATTGGTGTTGGAGGTACTTCAGAAGTGGGTTTACTGCAGTTTGTTGGGCATTGGAATTGTCAAAGTCAGGGTGAAAAACCATTTGGCGATTCTTAATTTCTGGCTGGCTACATTCTACTTCAAACTACTCGTCATTGCTTCGGCATGAATTTGCCTGAAAGTCAAGTTGCAGTTGTTTTGGGAGTTGGTCCACTTGAAAGTACCGATGAAATTTCTCGGTAACTTGCAACCAATACGATCGCCCGTCCGCCGGCTTCCGTTTGCGTACAAAACCCATTTCTACAAGCTCCTGCACCTGTTGGTAAGCTCCAGAACCCCGCAAATTAACTAAATCTGGCTGCGCGATGCCGCCTTTGAGGGCGATCGCCGCCAGCGTCCGCAAAGCTCCAACACCCAATTCTGGAGGTATTAAAGTTTGCATCAAACTGGCAAACTCGTCTCTCAGTTGCAGGCTGTATCCCGTCGGAGTTTCCACAACTTCTAATGCACTGTCGCGGCGGGAAGAGTCAGACATGAGTTCGATAATGCCGTCTTCGGCTGCAGCTCGATCGCACTTAGCAATCTCGGCAATTTCTGCGATCGGCACGGGCTGACCTTTGAGGTAAAGTATAGCTTCGATCGTTGTGGCTAAGCGAGTCATTGGGAAATTGATAACTGAAACAAATTGGGACGTTGAAATTCGGCAACTATTAGTGTACGCGATTTAACGAATTCAACTGAAATATTGCACCATTCGCGTAACCTGTAGGGGATCGCTTCGCTAACAACCTTAAAGCTTGCAAACAAGTTTAATAAACCCGCGCTCCCCCACGAATCATATCAATTCCTCTCTTCATCGTCCTGTATTCATTTCTCTGGTATCTCTCTGGGATCTCTCTGTGTTCTAGCGCCGGTTAAATCACCTGACGATGCAACGGTCAACGATATCACCCCCCGATCGATATTGGTGCAACATCTGAGATTTAACCGATATCTGTGACTTCCGTATGCGCCGATTGTTTCACCTAAAAATTTACTATAGCAAAATGGCTATTTTGGGAATATTAACGAATTTAAATTTCAAATAATAGAGGTTTTTGGCATTGCTGATTTACGGTATGAATCAACTTTTATCGGAAGTTATAAAACTCGTCATACTTGGCTTATAGGAATTTGGCAATTTTTAATTCATACCCTAATTCAGCAAAGCCGATTTTTTGTTAGCCTTAAACCGCCTCAACAGGTGCGGGTTCCCAAACCTCCCCGTATTTTTCCTTCAATTCGTGCCAATTTTCCACCTGTCCCGGTTCATATTCTCCCGGTTTTCCCCACTGCAAAAATGCGCTCAAAGCAGCATCATTTTGCTCGTCCAGAAAACGAATTGCATAAGTCGTAAAATTGCCTCTTTTCGCCTCGCCCGTCTCAAATTTTACCTGTTTAATTTTGTCCATATTCAGGTGAAATTCAAATATTTCGGCGTGCATGTTAGCATATTTACCCTTCGGCAGCTCTGCATAAAACAGCTTGTGAATTGAACCGCGCACTTCCAGCACGGCGGCGCTGCTAGTCACGATCAAACGCAGCGTTCCCAATTTTTCGCAAGCTTCTAAGAATTCTTTCAGATTAGGCATAATTTGATGATTTTTAGCTGTTGATTGTTAACTGTTGACTGTTGACTGTTGACTGTTAGCTGTTAGCTGTTGACTGTTAGCTGTTAACCATTGCCCAGTGACTAATGACTACTGACTACTGACTACTGCTTTCCTGCCAACTGACTAATGACTGCTGACTGCTGACTATTTTTCGTACAGTTCGTAAGCAGCGACAATCCGCTGCACTAACGGGTGTCTCACCACATCCGCTTGAGTGAATTCGCAGAAAGCAATGCCCTCAACGTTGCCCAGAATGTTTTGAGCAACTGACAATCCCGACTGTTGGTATGAGGGCAAATCTGTTTGAGTGAGATCGCCGGTTACTACCATTTTCGATCGAAAGCCGAGACGGGTCAACACCATTTTCATTTGAGCAGGCGTTGTATTTTGAGCTTCGTCTAAAATTACGAAAGCATTGCTGAGAGTGCGCCCCCGCATATAAGCTAAAGGAGCTACTTCGATCAAGCCTCTTTCCATTAAATCAGTCATTTTGTCGGGGTCGATCATTTCTTGGAGGGCATCGTACAGCGGGCGCAAATAGGGATCGACTTTTTGCTGCAAATCTCCCGGCAAAAATCCTAATTTTTCGCCAGCTTCTACGGCGGGCCTGGTTAAAATTAGCCGTTCGTACTGCTTGCTTAACAGCGCTTGCACGGCGAAAATAGCTGCTAGAAATGTTTTGCCAGTACCCGCTGGGCCGATGCAAAATGTCAAATCGTGGGTGCGTACTGCTTCGACGTACTGGCGCTGCTTGAAGGTTTTGGCTCTGATTTCTTCGCCGCGGCGGGTTTTGGCGAGCACGTCTCGCTGCAAGTTTTGTAAGTCTTCTTGGCGGTTGCTATCCAAAGCTTGGCGCGCTGTCTGGATTTCAACTCCGGTAATGGTTTTGCCTGCTTTCCAGAACCCGGAGAGCGATCGCACTAATTTATGACACAATTCTACTTGAGTTTTTGTGCCGGAAATCAGCAGTTCTTGCCCTCGCATTACCAGGTTTGCGCCGGTTTGCTTAGAGATAATTTTCAGATTTTCTTCTTGATTGCCGGCGAGCGAGATAGCGCTTTGAGTGTTCGGCAACTCAATTGTTAGTTTTTCAGTCATGCCAGCATGATCTCCTCCAAGTAAGCAATTAAAAGTTAACAATTAACCGTTAAATTAATCAGTGTTTGCGAACAAAAAGACGCCCTACACTAGATTATACCTAATATCTAAGGCGTCTTTTATCTTTAACTAGCAAATGAGTTTGATGCTTGAGGCACAAATCAAATCTCCTTTCTATGAAGTCAGGCAACTTGAGATTTTAGATTTTAGATTTTAGATTTACCCGATCCCGCCGACATTTGAGATTTTAACTTTTTGTGCGATCGCAAAACCAGCAATCTCAAATCAAACGGGGCTTGTAATACAAAGTCTACAACAGGCAATCTAAAATCTAAAATTGTTTCTCAGCTTTTGAGTTAGTAACCGGGAGTATTTCTGCTCGTTCTAAACGTAGGTGTGTTAGTACGGCGAGGTTGTTCTCTCGAAGGCCTGCTACCTAACGGACTGGGCGGGGGCGGGGAAGTTCGGGGTCGGAAGTCGCCTCGATCGCGCGTACCGCGATCGCCCCTGGGCGGCCCGGAGCCGCGCTCCCCTGCTTCACTATCGTATATATCTAAGTAAAGCGACTGACCCACCGTTTGCGCTACCGCTTCAAGGGTAGTTCTAATTGCCTGAATATTGCGTCCGCCCCTACCATAAACCCGCCCCTTGTCTGGCTCTTCAAAAGCGAGGCGAACCCAAACCCGCGATTGGCGCGGGTGCAGTTCGCAATCAACCCGCAAAGATCCGGGCGACTCTAGAAAAGGCCCAATTAAAAATTGTACGAGTCCAGCATAGTTGGGACTAGCTGACTGCTGTTGTGCTGGATTCAACGTTGGCTCCGGCTCCGACTTGTTCAAATACATTCGCTTTTCTCAGGATGTCACGCACGGTGTCAGTTGGCTGAGCGCCTTGTTGGAGGCGCTTGACAATCGCTGGAACATCCAGCCTGGTTTCGTTATTTCTGGGGTTGTAGAAGCCGAGCTCTTCTAGGGGACGGCCGTCGCGGCGGGTAGAGCTGTTCATCGCTACAATGCGGTAGCTGGTCTCGCGTTTCTTCCCGTATCTTTTCAATCGCAGTTTGATCATCTTCTTGCACAATAGTCCTGGCTCAATTGTGACATACTCCAGGCGCGAAATCTCACATTATGCTCTGGGGCATTCACAGCAATTGTTGACTGTTGACTGTTGACTGTTGACTGTTAACGGTTGACTGTTGACTGTTGACTGCTGACTGCTAACTGTTGACTGCTGACTGCTGACTGTTAACTGCTGACTGCTGACTGCTGACTGTTGACTGTTGACTGTTGGCAACTACCAACCGCCAACCATCCACTGCCTACTGCCTACTGCCAACTGACTACTGCCAACTGCCAACTGACTTCTTCAACCTCCGAGCAAAATATCGCTGCGATTTGCTGCCCCCAAGGCCGGTCTAGCGCCGTCAATGTGCGGTGTAATTGCTAGGGGCAGGGCGGGTGCAGTTCCCCACTGCTGCACCAATTTTTGTAAAAATAGATCTTGCTGGGCTCTCAAAGAGTCCCAATCGGTGCCGCGATTGATAATTGCAAACCAAACTAAACCCCGATCGCGCGTGGGTATGGCTCCAGCCAAAGCAATCACCGTGTTCAAAGTACCAGTTTTCACCACAGCCGATCGCGGAATGTGCCGGTCTTCCAAAGTTCCTTTATCGCGTCCGGACACCGGAAACAAGTCAGCAACCGTCAGCCCAGTAGTCTGAAGGTTGCGCGCGATCGCCTGCATCATCCCGCAAGCAGCCCTCGGAGACATCCGATTTTCCACTCCCAAGCCCGAACCGTTAGTTAATTGAAGTTCCGCCGCCGGCACTCCTGCCGCCCAAGTTGCTTGTTGCTGCACAACTTTTGCCCCGCCCAAATTGTCTGCCAGCATTTGAGCCATTTCATTGTCGCTGTGGACGTTCATCTGCTTGAGAATTTCGGCTAAAGGCAGCGATCGGCGCTTCAGCAGCAAACGCCCCGAACTCACAAATTTTTCAGCAATGACGCTGCCGGATATCCTTACTTGCGGCTTTCTAGTTCCCGGAGCCATCTTAGAATACATTTCCACCACATCTGGAGGCCAACTGAGCCCGTCCAGAGCCTGCCGCAGACCCTCCCCCGCAGCTAAGGGATCGGACTGGTAATTCATGGGAAAATTGCCTGTCACGACCAAATTGCCCGCCACGCGATCGATACCCATTTGATTGAGAGCATTGCCCACGGCGATCGCCTCCTCCCACACGAACAGCGGATCGCCCCCGCCGCTGACCACCAAATCCCCCTGCAACACGCCATTCCTAATCGGCCCCGTTCCCAGGAACCGCGTTTCAAACTGATAAGTAGCGCCCCAAGTTTCCAGCGAAGCCAGAGAGGTCGCAATCTTAGTCAGCGAAGCCCCAGGCATCAGCGTTTTGCCCTGCTGACTTACCAGCGGCACCATTCCCGCTTGCACCCAAATTCCCTGATTCCCCTCAATCAGGTTCTTGTCCTTCAAATCTTTTAAATATTCCCGCACCGTCGCTTCTGCGGGCAAGTCTGAATTTGCCACATCTATTCTGCCAAAAGCCAGCTCTTGGGACACCGCTAACCCGGGTATCCCTCCCCGCCAAGCCAGCACCGACAAAGCGTTGGGTGCCGCACTGCGTACCCCAGCCATGTCGAGCCACAGAGACATGATTCCCGAGCTAAATAAATCCAGCATTTTTTACTCCTAAAGTCAATCGATTTGAGATTAAAGAATTGAAGAAAGCCCTCCCACTGATAAATCCGGGGGCAAGTGATGGGGATGGGGAGCTTTTTCTGGCTCCACGGATGAATCCGGGGTTCCCGGACTAAAGTGCTTGCGCTCATGTAAACTATTTCATTGATTTTTTCAATTTGCAGTCAAAAATAGTAAAGTAGTGACAAAACAAGCTCTATCAGAGTAGTCGGAAATGACAATTGTCCGATCGGGCGCGAGCCGATTTTAGTTATTTATTCAGACTTCTGGATTCAGGCTCCTGACTTCCTGGTAGAATTTTTAGTGTTTCTCAAACATTGGTCAATGGGATCGACACGCGCAAGAATTGCAATAGACGCTATGGGTGGGGATCACGCCCCCGCCGAAGTTGTAGCTGGAGCGCTTAAGGCACAAGAAGAATTAGGCGTAGAGATTTTGCTGGTGGGCGACCAGCAGCAAATAGAAGAGTCGCTACGTCTTCAAGACGCGATCGGCCGCGTCTGCAAAGGTCAGCTAGAAATCGTTCCTTCTGAAGGAACGGTAGAAATGCACGAAGAACCTTTAAGTGCCCTCAAACGCAAACCCAAGGCTTCGATTAACGTAGCCATGAACTTGGTAAAGCAGCAGCAAGCTGATGCTGTGGTGTCCGCCGGTCACTCCGGCGCGGCAATGGCAGCAGCCCTGCTGAGGTTGGGCCGGCTCCCCGGAATCGATCGCCCCGCCATCGGTGCGGTTTTGCCGACAATAGTACCCGGATGCTCTGTACTCATTCTCGATGTTGGCGCTAACGTGGACTGCCGCCCCAAATTTTTGGAGCAGTTTGCTCTGATGGGAACTATTTACAGCCAGTGCGTGCTGGGCGTAGCCGAACCAAAAATCGGTCTGCTCAACATTGGCGAAGAAGCTTCTAAAGGCAACGACGCGGCGGTACGCACCCATCAATTATTGGTGGACAACCCTCACATTCCTTTTGTCGGCAATGCCGAAGGCCGCGACGTGCTGTCGGGGAACTTCGACGTGATTGTCTGCGACGGGTTTGTCGGCAACGTGTTGTTGAAGTTTGCCGAAGCGGTGGGCGAAGTCGTGGTGCAAGTGCTTAAGGAAGAATTGGCAGCCGGACTCAAAAATCAAATTAGCGCTCCCCTCCTGCAAGAAAGCCTTCAAGGGTTCAAGCAGCGGGTAGACCACGTCGAACACGGCGGCGGTTTGCTGTTGGGCGTTGCTGGAGTTTGCATTATCAGCCACGGTTCGTCTCAAGCTGCCTCGATTTTTAATGCCATTCGTTTGGCGAAAGAGGCTATTGACAACCAAGTGCTGGATCGACTTCGCTCTGAAAATCGCGAAACCGCTCTGGAACAAGAAGCTGTTAATTAGAGGCAGTAAGTAGGAATTAAAAATTAAAAATGTCAAATTAAAAATGTCAGATTAAACAATCTGTTTTGCTCGTTAAAAAAGTAATTTCAGTAGTTTAAAAAATAATTTTAATTTGTAATTTTTAATTTTTAATTGTTCGACAGAATCGCTCATAAATGGAGAATAATGTTGCAGCAATCAGGGTTCGGTATTGCCGTCACGGGTAGCGGCTCTTGTACGCCGCAGATTTCCCTTGACAATAACGGTTTGAGTCAGATAGTGGAAACGTCTGACGAGTGGATTGCGGCGCGAACTGGTATTCGCTCCCGCAGGTTGGCGGACGATCGCACTTCTTTGTGCGATTTAGCCGCAGAGGCATCTCAAAAGGCGATCGAAATGGCAGAAATTTCGCCGACAGATATCGATTTGATTATTTTGGCCACATCAAGTCCTGACGATTTGTTTGGCAGTGCCAGCAAAATTCAATATCAGTTAGGCGCGACAAAAGCTGTGGCATTCGATCTGACAGCAGCTTGTTCTGGTTTTGTTTTTGGTTTAGTTACAGCCTCGCAGTTCATTCGGACAGGCGTTTATCAAAATGTTTTGCTAATTGGAGCAGATATTTTATCTCGCTGGGTGAATTGGTCGGATCGGGGTACTTGCATTCTATTTGGAGATGGTGCAGGTGCGGTGGTATTGCAAGCTTCAGAAGTCGATGGATTTTTAGGATTTGAAATTCGCAGCGACGGCACGCAAAATTCCTCTCTCAATTTAGCTTACAAAGCCGAGTCAAAAGAATTAGTTGAGGGCGTCAACATCGGAGTTGGCAGATTTGATCCCATCACAATGAACGGTCAAGAAATCTATCGTTTTGCGGTAAAAAAAGTACCGGAAGTCATAGAAAAAGCTATGTTTCGGGCCAATATCAGCGCCGCGGAAATTGACTGGCTGCTGCTGCACCAAGCCAATCAGCGGATTCTCGATGCAGTTGCCCAAAGGTTGAAGATTCCCCCGGAAAAAGTAATTAGCAATTTGGCAAATTACGGCAATACTTCAGCAGCTTCGATTCCCCTTGCATTAGACGAAGCCGTGCGTCAGGGTAAAGTTAAAACGGGCGAGACTATTGCTGCTGCAGGTTTTGGTGCAGGTTTGACTTGGGGGGCCGCAATTTTTCAATGGGGCAGGTAAGATCGTTTGCGATCGGGGAATCATATCAAATCCGTTGGCATCGAAATTATCGCTCTCTCTCCTCTCTTCCTTTGCGTTCGGCTTCGCCTTCGCGCTTCGATCGTTCCGATTCAGCCGGATTTGGTATCATTGATAGACTGCGATTTTGAAGATCGCAAAGCAGTTTCGTTTTTGGGGAAAAACGGTATAATATTTGGAGGCTTGAAGCTTGGCAGAGTGATTGTCGGGAATGCAACCCTTAAAAAAGCAAAATCTTTGAACGCGACAGACTACCCGCTAAGGTGTGCGCGGATCGGTGTACCTGGAGGACAGGAGTTATACGATTGGTGATTAAAAAATTGGGAATGACTTACGGCATAGCGGTTTGGATGTTTTATACAGTTGCATCCCGTGCTGCGGCGATTAATCTGAATTAAAGTAGAAAAAATATAAAGCTCGTAAAAATGGCAGTTATATGTTATGGTTATGAGTCGCTAGTAGATAGTTCGTTAACAGAAAGATAGCGGATACCAGCAAGCGAACGAAAAAAGCGGAAAACAAAGAATTTTTGTAATCAAGAATTAGCAACCACCAATTAGCAGATTACCGGAAAAATGACTAAAACAGCATGGGTATTTCCCGGACAAGGTTCCCAGGCGATCGGGATGGGTGCAGACTTATTAAACTTGCCAACAGCCAAAGCCAAATTTGAGCTAGCCAAAGATATTTTAGGCTGGTCTGTACCAGAAGTTTGCCAAAAAGAAGAAGCAAAACTATCTCGTACTCTCTACACTCAGCCTTGCTTGTACGTAGTAGAAAGCATTTTGGCAGACTTAGTGCGAGAAAAGAGCGATCGGCCAGCAGTAGTTGCAGGTCACAGTTTAGGAGAATATGTTGCCCTCTACGCAGCAGGCGTGTTTGACTTTGAAACGGGATTGCGCTTGGTCAAACGTCGCGCCGAACTCATGGACACGGCCTCCGGTGGTAAAATGGTGGCTTTGATCGGGTTTGACAGGCAGGAATTAGAACTGCAAATTCAATACAGCCGAGACGTGGTACTGGCAAACGATAACAGCGAAGCGCAAGTCGTGATTTCTGGAACTCCAGAAGCAGTAGAAGATTTGCTTGCCAAAATCAAAGTCAAACGGGCCGTTAAATTGAATGTTTCCGGTGCGTTTCACTCTCCGCTGATGGCATCAGTGGCCTCAGAATTTCAACAAGCCTTAAAATCTGCAAGGTTTTCTGATGCTAAAATGCTGGTACTCTCGAATGCAGAACCAACAGCGACTACCAGCGCCGCTACCTTAAAGCAGCGGTTGAACCAGCAGATGACTAAAGGCGTGCGCTGGCGAGAAATTTCGCTGCAATTGCCGCAACAAGGAATCGATCGGGTACTGGAAATTGGCCCCGGCAAAGTTCTCACAGGTTTGATCAAACGGACTTGTCCGGATCTAGACTTGGTAAATGTGAGCAGTTTTGCAGATGTACCCGCTTAATCGATTGTTAACGTTGAATTAAGTCGCAGACTCTAAAATTGAGTTCGTTGGCCCGAAAAGTGGCGAAAAATAAATAGCACAACAGGCAAATTTTGCTGCGGCTTGTTGTGCGAAGCCGGTACGGGCGATCGAGAAGGCTCGAAAATATCAATTGAAAATGTACAAACCTCAAAATACTGTTCAATTTTGATTGCTGAACTGATAGGCTGATATTCGATGTAATTTAAAATCTCAGGTTTTCCGTGAGCAAAAGTCGCGAACCAGTCGAAAGTTTACTTCTCTACTATTTATTCAAGTGGTCAATAGTCAGCCCGATGCTGCACCTTTACTTTCGGGGCCGCATCTACGGTGCCGAAAACGTTCCAGCAGAAGGGCCGCTGGTAGTAGTCAGCAATCACGCCAGCGATTTTGACCCGCCGATTTTGTCTAATTGCATGAGGCGGCCGGTGGCATTTATGGCTAAGGAAGAATTATTTAAAGTTCCTATTTTGAAGCAGGCAATTACGCTTTACGGTGCTTATCCAGTCAACCGGAAAAGTGCAGATCGCAGTGCAATTCGATCGGCTATCAACTCTTTGGACAATGGCTGGGCGACAGGTGTATTTTTGCAGGGAACTCGCACGCCAGACGGCAGAATTACTGAACCGAAATTAGGTGCTGCGCTGATAGCTGCTAAGGCGAAAGCGCCGCTGTTACCCGTTAGTTTGTGGGGAACTCACGCGATTTCTATCAAAGGTTTGCTAGTGCCGCAACCGGTGCCGTTAACTATACGAATTGGTAAAGTAATTGAGGCGCCCGGTTCGTCGGATCGCCAGGAGTTGGAAGCGCTGACTCAAAGATGTGCAGCGGAGATTAATGCGATGCACGATTTGGGCCGCTGATGTGTTTGCAGGTTCGATCGTTCGGACTTCAGTTTTTTCTTTTGAGCGGACTCGCATTCCACACTACTAACCTATTTTATGTAGGTTGCGCGCCCTTAACAAAAGCCACAGCTAAGGGCGAAATTTTTTCTGTAACTGCTGCAATAACTTGGCGATCGAAGTCAGTCCAAACTCTGGGGCGATCGAAAATACAAGGCTGCAAAACTCCCCACAACAAGCCATCTACACAAAGGTGAGCGTGAATCAAAGCTCGGTGTCCGAACTCTTTTGCTTCAAAATCTTTGTTGACAACTTCAGGATTTGCTGTTTCTACATCTTCAACAAAAATCGAAGGTTCAGTTCGCAATGCTGCTGCAAACAAAGGGTCTTCTTCCCCTAAAGATTCCGGTTCTTTTTTCCATTCGACAGTGGTAACATCGGGATAGTTCGAGTTGCGACACCAGCAATAAGCTGCTTTACCTGTTTTGGTTTCAGGATTGCGGAGATAAAGAAAAACGCGATCGCAATTTAACACTTCGCCTAAAGTCGGTAGCAAAGCTGAAAAAACTGTATCCGGACTCTTGCTGTCACTCAAAAAATCGCGGTAGAATTTGCTCCAAATTTGGTCGGTCATTAACTTTGGGGATTGAAGTTCATCTACTAATTTTAAACTACTATAGTATTTCTCAGAAAGATGAGGTGCTATCCGGCATAGGGCAAACCGGGCATAGGGCAAACCGGGCATAGGGCATAGGGCATAGGGCATAGGGCATAGGGCATAGGGCAT
>NZ_JADEXD010000294.1 GCF_015207285.1 Tychonema sp. LEGE 07203
CCCCATGCCCCATGCCCCATGCCCATGCCCCATCCCTCCGCAACGCTAGAGCCCACTCCTAGCACCTCATATTACTGACTCCCAATCTAAAATCGATCGACTTTCGCTCTCCGGCGAGTCACCACCAAGGAACCCGCAACTAAACCCAACCCTACCACCGTCGAAGGCTCAGGAATTTTCACCGGCAAAGGCGCTCGGTTTACCCTTGCCGGGTTCGGGCTCGGAGAAGTTGTACCTTGAGGCGGTTGACCAATCTGAGCCAGCAGCCAACTTTCTGAACCCTGCGATGAAGCAGCGGCAGAAACGGCTCGGACATTACCTGCAAGGGCAGCTTGGCCGCCGGAAATAACGGTTGCAGTCAAGAGAATTCCGGCAGCACGCGGCAATAATTTTCGAGCAAAAAAAGTGGACATGAGACATTACCTGTTTGGAATTTTGTCGGTACGAACTAAATCTATTCATTAATTGTCTTGGCATTTCCTGTCTGAGCTACCGGGAGCAACTACCGAGCCGATTTTAGTTTTGAGATTTTAGATTGTGGGGATTCTCTCTCCCTAGTTTCAACTCTTATCGGCAATCAAATCTTATCGGCAATCAAAAACCTTAAATTCACTGCGGCTCCTCCCTTTAGCATATAGCTTTCAATCCCAAATTGTAAATCCCAATTTCCCAAGAGATTGACCTGTGCTATCGGCGATTCGATCGACCTTGACATTACCCTGCTAATTAAGCTAAAGAATAGCCCTGCGCTGTTGACAATCGTATTAGACAGCGCTACTTCCGGCGCACCAGCGTAACCGCAAACCCTGTACGCAGTCGATTATAAACAATCGCCCCCTACTTTGGAGTGATTTCGCTTCTTCTTTATCAAATCTTTAAACTCTTCCAGGTTTTGCAAATAAACTGTAAAAGTGTCAAAATATTAAGTAGCAACTCTCAGCTAAAATTAGGTAAATCCTCGTGAGTAACACCAGCAATTTCCGCGAAGCCGTGCGCGAGGCCAAAAACCACGCGCTGGTAGGCCCCAACGTCATCTCCAACGCCCTCCCCTTCGTCGGCGGCGGACTTGTCTTAACCGCTGTCGGCACCTACGGCGGCCTCGGAGTCATTCGCAACTATCCGGCGATCTTTTTTCCCACATTCATCGCCGCGATCGTCCTACAATTAATTCTGTTCTTTGTCGTTCGCGGTGTCGCCGAAAAAGGTAACAATAGTACCGCCTTACCCCTCCTAGTAACCTACAGCCTGCTTACCGGCTACACCCTCAGCGGATTGGTGTCTGTAGCACTCAGAAACGAAGGAGTCGGCATTGCTGGCATCGGTTTTGCAGCCCTCGGATGTGGCATTACCTTCATCGCCGCCCGCCAAATTGGTTCCAACTTGTCGGAAGAAGACGGCATGGCCATCACCAAAACCATCAGTTTAGGTGTGATTGCTTTGTTAGTCGTCGTTGGCGGTCAATTTCTCCTCTCTCTATTTGGAGTCTACACCCCAACCTGGTTAGAAATTGGCATTTCCGGCATCGGCGTGTTTATCTTTGCTGGCGCTGCGATTGTAGATTTTTACATTCTACCCCGCAGCTACCGCGACGACCAGTATTTGCCCGCTGCTTTGTCGATGTACTTGACCTACATCAACTTGTTCATCTTCATTCTGCGCCTGATGATTGCTCTCAACGGTCGCGATTAATCTAAACTGTACGCGAACAACCGCGGCTCGATCGACGAGTCGCGGTTTTTTATTGTATTGACAGTTTCCGCTCAAATCTGCATTCATCCGCGTTCATCTGCGGTTAAAAAACGTTCTTAGTATTTGTGCAACAACAAGTCAGCAGCAAGCTAAAATTAACATAACACCCCACAACTAGGAAAACTCACAGTGGAAGTTTTAGACATCAAACACAACATCGAAACATTGTCCGATCGACTGGGTACCACCCAGGACTATCTTTGACATCCCCGCACTCACAGCCAAAATTCAAGATTTAGAGCAAATCTGTGCCCAACCAGCATTTTGGGACGACCAAAACCAAGCTCAAGAAACCCTCCAAGAACTCAACAACTTCAAATCTCATTTAGACCAATACCGCGGCTGGCAGACTAGCCTAGAAGACGCTAGAGCTATTTTAGAACTGCTGGAGTTAGAAGCCGACGAGTCTTTGTTCCAAGAAGCCTCATCGAGTCTCGCTCAATTAACCCGCGAATTAGACCAGTGGGAACTGCAACAATTACTGTCCGGGCCCTACGACGAAGGCGGTGCCGTTTTGACAATTAACGCCGGGGCGGGCGGCACGGATGCTCAAGATTGGGCGGAAATGCTGCTGCGGATGTACACCCGCTGGGGGGAAAGTCAAGGTTACAAAGTACATTTAATGGAAATTTCCGAGGGAGAGGAAGCAGGTATTAAATCAGCTTCTTTGGAAATTGTCGGCCGCTACGCTTACGGTTATATGCGATCGGAAAAAGGCACTCACCGTTTGGTCAGAATTTCGCCGTTTAATGCTAATGACAAGCGTCAAACCAGTTTTGCGGGCGTGGAAGTGATGCCGGTGCTCGATCGATCCGTACAATTGGAGATCCCCGAAAAAGACTTAGAAATCACAACTTCCCGCGCGGGCGGCAAGGGTGGGCAAAACGTTAACAAGGTAGAAACGGCCGTCCGCATCGTTCACCTTCCCACAGGTTTGGCCGTCCGCTGTACCGAAGAACGCAGTCAGTTGCAAAACAAGGAAAAAGCTTTGGCATTACTCAAGGCTAGGCTGTTGGTGATTGCTAAGGAACAGCGGGCTTCGGAAATTGCCGAGATTCGCGGCGACATGGTAGAGGCAGCTTGGGGCAACCAAATTCGCAACTACGTTTTTCACCCCTATCAAATGGTCAAGGATTTGCGGACTGGGGTGGAAACAACCGCCATCCTAGATGTGATGAACGGCGAATTAGAACCGTTCATTCAAGCTTACCTGCGGCAGGAAAATCAGTTGGTCAGTTGTTAGTTGTCAGTAGTCAGTTGTTAGTTGTCAGTAGTCAGTAGTCAGTAGTCAGTTGTTAGTTGTCCGTAGTCAGTAGTCAGTTGTTAGTTGTCAGAAGGAACAGGGAACAGGGAACAGGGAACAGGGAACAGGGAAAAATACTTTCTCCCTCTCTCCCTCTCCCCCTCTCCCTCTCTCTCCC
>NZ_JADEXD010000092.1 GCF_015207285.1 Tychonema sp. LEGE 07203
ATTTTAGATACTTCGGCTTGCTTCGGCTACGCTGGCTCACAAGTCGCGAGCGTACAAGTTTTAGACTTGAGATTGAGCGATTGAGGAATTGAGGAATTGAGGGATTGAGGGATCAATACCTCATCGAGAGTGAGAACTGCTATATCTCTTTTTTCTTCTTCGTTCTTTTTGCCGGCTCGCGAAGCTGTTATGGCCCTCTTCCTTCTTCTTTCTTCCCTCTTCCTGATGACTAATGACTAATGACTAATGACTAATGACTAATTCGAGGGTTCGACATTCTGCGGTGGAGCGGCGACTCCAGGGTTGGCATTGGGAGCAGTGGGTGCAGGAGAAATAGGAGGAATGCCCCCATTGGCTCCAGAGTTGCTAGGCTGCCCCGGAGCCGGGAGAGGAGATTGAAATTGATTGGGCTTGAACTCCTGCTGCCCCGGAGCCGGGAGAGGAGATTGAAATTGATTGGGATTGAACTCCTGTTGCCCCGGAGTGACAGGAGACGGTAGCGGTTGGGAATTGCCCGGTGCAGCAGGAATGCCAGTGTTGGGAAGCGATGGATTTGGCTGCGGGGAGGTAGTCGAACTAGGAAGAGTTGCCAGGGCAACTCGATCGCCCCCTACCTCTCGCAATTTGTCTAAAACCTCTACCACTTTGGCGTATCTAGCATTTTGAGGGGCGTACAACACCGTCAACCCGGTAGGGTTTGTGGTGCGAAAACTCTTTAAAACTCGATCGAGCTGTTGGTAATTAACAGGCAATTGGTCGATATAAGTTTGCCCGAAATCGTCAATGCTGACAATCAGCATCTCTCGCATCTGCGTTTGTCCCGTCTTCGCCTTCGGCAAATCGACATTAATTGCTTGCTGGCGAGTCAGTTGCAAAGCAGCTAGCAGAAAAAACGTCAGAATGCAAAAGATCACATCAATTAAAGGCACCAGTTCAATCCGAGCCTCTTCAGCAGGAGTATCTAGATTAATCTTCATCAGTTCTCCCTCGTTCTAATTATTAGAAGTAGAATCAACATCAGGATCGGAACCTTTCAATTTCGGCTCCCGATTTCGTTCTCCCAATTCTTGAGAATTGAGAGAACGCCTGTTCAAACCATCGGAACCAAAGGAAGAATTGCTGTATTCTGTACCGGGCGATCGACCTTTAGCATTAGCCGCAGGCCAGTATTGCCTGTAAAGCAATTCCAGTTCATTTCCAGCTCTGCGAAATATTTTGGCCTGGTTGAACAAAAAAGCTTGAAATATCCGATAAAACACCAAGGTAAAAATTGCTACTACCATCCCAAAAGCAGTAGTGATGAGCGCCTCGCCAATCCCCAAAGTAACGCCGCTGGTGGCTGCCGTGCCGATGTCGCCCAGACGGATCGAACTGAGCGAGTTAATCAAGCCCAAAACGGTTCCCAGCAAGCCCAGCAAAGGAGCTATAGCGATCGTAGCTTCTAAAATTTTGTCGCCGCGGCGCATCGAAGCCAACTCTTCATCGGCTGCGGCTTCGAGTGCGAGTCGAAATAAATCTGGTTCGGGATTGTACAGGCGCAGGGGTGCAGATAGAAATCGCCCGATCGGCTGTCGGTTAGCTTGTCTGGCCATCTCGTTAGCCGCCCCCCAATCGCTGCGGGCCGCTTCGAGAATGCGGTTAACTATCTGTTTTTCTTTGCTCAGGAGGCTCGCCCAGAACCACAAGCGCTCGATAATTGTACTGACAGACAGAATCGATAACACCAACAGGGGCCACATGACCGGCCCGCCTTTTTGAAATATTTCTTGAATGTTCACAATCTTTTTGCTCCTGCAGTACCCGCTAACTTTTGCTTCTGTTCTAGTTTTTTTAACAAATCCAAGGCCATTTAATTTTAGCGACTAATGTACTCAGGACTTACGCAATCGCCATTAAAGAAACCGGGTTTGGCAAACGGTGCCTCTGGCTGCAATCTCTGTATTTTCCTCGATCGAACCCGTTTCCGGATAAGTCTCGGTAATATTGTCTGCCGAATGGCGGGCGATGCGGCGGCTGCTGGCTCACAATTGGTCCAAGTCTTGACACATATCTTGCAGCGACTGGTGTTGCAGGCGGCGGTTCATGCGGCGATATTTTTTAGTTTGCAGCTTCGGTTCGTACTGCTGCGTACCATCCGACTTGGTTTGCTGCTTCAAACTCGATTCGGCGCTGCTGGAGTTTTGCAAAGCTTGTTGGCGGACGATCGCCTCTTCCAGAAAACTCAAGTAATACTCGTAGCGTTCCCAAGATCCCCGCACCACACAATTAGGCTCGCCTCGGTGCGAACAGTCGCTAAACTGGCAGCTACCCAAAGCCAGCCTCTGGCGCGCTTCTGGGAAATATTCAGCTAACTCGGACGGATCGCATTCTAGAGTCGGCTGATTAAAGCCCGGAGTATCCGCCAAGAGTCCGCCGCCGGGGAGTTCAAATAGTTCGACGTGGCGAGTCGTGTGGCGTCCGCGGCCGAGTTTGCCTGAAACAGCGTTCACCCGCAGGTTCAGCGCCGGAATCAGTTGGTTGATCAAGCTCGACTTGCCGACCCCAGAAGGCCCGCAAATGATGGTTATTTTCTCTCGAATCTGGTCTTCCTGCAAGTTTTGCCCAAGATTTTGTAGGGAGTTTAACGGTTCTAGCGGATCGACATAATTTATTATCTGCAGGTTATCCCGATCGGGCAACAGAGAACCATCTCTTTTGTCCAATAAATGCTGGCCAGGTACTTTTGTGACAGAAACTTTATTTTGAAAGTTTGTGGTAACTTCCTGCACTCCTAAGCCTGTGCGAACACTAATAAACATTGGTTCGTAGCCCCAGCCTGAAAGCCGATCGCGCCACTGTTCCAACTCTTGGGGCGAAACTAAATCGCATTTGTTCAAACACAAATTCACCTCTAAACCTGTAGATTCTGCCTTGACTAAAAACCGAGTTAATGATGCGGGGTCTAAATCCGGTTCGGCGAGGGCAAAAACCAAGAGAATGCGATCGGCATTAGCTACAGGCGGGCGGTTGAGTTCTGTGTGGCGATCGAAGACTTTAGAAATTGCACCCCGGCGATCAGTCCAGTCCGGTTCGTCTACCACCACCCGATCGCCCACCATCACCTGTTGATTAATTTTTTTCAGTCGAGTGCGGCGAGTACACAGCAGAGTTGGAGCATCCGCCAGGGCTATATTCTCGTGAATGCCGGCTGCTGGATCTAACCTGACTCGGTAAAAGTTAGCCTGAACAGCCACTACAGTACCGACAATGGAGGACGAATTCAGGCTCATCCTGCTTCCTGGTTTTCTGGGCGCTGCACCTTCATCGAAAAAAAGCCCGCATCTGGCTCATCCGCGATAAATTGCGTTTCCAGAATCTGGTAGCCTTCCATTTTCAGACTGTCGGGCACTTGTTCGATCGGCTCCCCAGCATCCAGCCACACCTCCAAAACAGCACCCGGAGCCATTTGCTCCAAGCGCAGTTTAGTCCGGACAAAATTGAGAGGACACGGAGTCCCCCGCAGATCGATTTTGGCATCTGGGGATTTGGGATTTTCAATTTTCGAGGTTGAATTCATCATCTGTTTTTTATTTTCAAATTTCCCATCTCACATCCTGAAAGCCTTAGTTTTCCTGAACCAATTGCCAACTAATTATTTTACTCGTACAAAATGAACGCCATTGCGCTCACTTTTTTGAGAGATAATTAGAGCAATTTCCGACTAATTATTTTTCCGGGAAGTTTTGAGACCAATTGGTCTCATTTTTTTTGAGACTGCTCAAACAAAGCCCAGGAAATCATCAAACAAGAAAATTTGACACCCAATGGGTGTCAAATATTTGCTTATTTCTGAAACAAATTGCCTAGAAATCCTTCCAAGCCACCTTTACCAGTACGATCGCCCTTCAGCTTAGCAAGCTGCATCAACAACTCGCGCTCCTCAGCCGTCACCTTAGTCGGAATATCAATAGACACCGCAATCAAATGGTCGCCGCGACTGACAGGATTTCCCAACTTCGGCACTCCTTTTTTCTCCAGAGTCAAAACAGTACCAGGCTGAGTTCCCGTAGGAATCAACAATTCCGTCGGCCCATCTACAGTTTCCACTTCCAAGCGGCAGCCCAAAATTGCTTGCAAGTAACTAATCTTCACTTCCGAATTAACATTAATGCCTTCCCGCTTAAATAGCGGGTCTTCATTCACAGCCAAGAACACGTAAAGATCCCCCGGCGGCCCGCCCAGTTTTCCCGCATCCCCTTCATTGGAAACGCGCAAGCGAGTACCGTTGTCAACCCCAGCCGGAATAGTGATTTTCAGCTTTTTCATCACTTCTTTCTGGCCCCGACCGCCGCAAGTTTCGCACTTGTCCTCAATCACTTGCCCCGTGCCGTTGCAACTGGGGCAAACTGAAACTTGAGTAAAGCTGCCGAAAGGAGTGCGAGTAGCGCGGCGGACTTGCCCGCTGCCGGTACAAGTCGAACAGGTTTGAGGTCTCGTTCCCGGTTTTGCGCCAGTCCCGGTGCAAGTTTCGCAGGTTTCTAGGTGCTTGATCCGGAGTTCTTTTTCCCCACCAAACACTGCTTCGCGGAAATCCAGGCGCAAATCTAGTCGCAAATCGTCTCCGCGAACCGGGCCGCTGCGCCTGCGACCTTGTTGTTGGCCGCCCGCACCCGTGGAAAACCCTTGGAAGAAGCTTTCAAAGATGTCAGCAAAGCTGTCGCCGAAGTCTTGGAACCCAGGCGCGCCTGCACCGCTGACCCCTGCTTCACCGAAACGGTCGAAACGGGCGCGGGTTTCAGGCTCTGAGAGTACCTCGTAAGCGCGGTTAATTTCTTTAAACCGCTCCTCAGCACCAGATTCTTTGTTGACATCTGGATGGAACTTGCGAGCTAGGCGGCGGTAAGCACGCTTAATTTCCTCTTTGTCTGCACTGCGAGAAACGCCTAATATTTCATAGTAATCACCGGCCATAAAGCTGCTTGCCTGAAGGTAAATAACAAAAAGTGTACGAAAAAAAACGGGCAACCTTTCCTGAAATTACCAATTAAAAGTTAAAAATCAACAATTAATAATGAGAATTTTTAACTTTTAATTTTTAGCTTTTCATCTCTAAAGGAAAGGGTTCATATCATCAAATTCAGGTTCTGGAACCTGGGGTTTTGGTTCTGACTTTGGTTCCGGCTGTCGTTCCGGTGGTCGCTTTGACTTTGGTTCCGGCTGTCGTTCCGGTGGTCGCTTTGACTTTGGTTCCGGCTGTCGTTCCGGCTGTCGCTTTGACTTTGGTTCCGGTGGCGGTGGAGCTTCCGGCGGAGCTTGGAGCGCTATCGGCAGATCCGGGGTCAGCGAAATGCTGTCATCGGTAGCTGCAACCTCTGTTGGTTGTGAAGTCGTCTCGCTTTCAACCTCTACTCCTGACGGGGCTGCGCTGCGAGCTTGCTCGTAGACTGCTGTCCCGAGCGAGTATAGCAATTGCTTGAAAGCTTCGATTTGCTCGGCTAGTTCCTCGGTTGTGATGTCGGGGTTAGCCATCCGGGCCTTCAAAGTTGTTGCTGCTGTTTCGGCTGCGGTTTTGAGGTCGTCGCCGAGCAATTTCGCGTTGGTTTTCAAAGTGACACCACAATTATAGACCAGGGTGTCGGCTTGATTTTTGAGTTCGACGAGTTGAGCGCGCTTGATATCCTCATCGGCGTAAAGTTCGGCTTCTTGTCGCATCCGCTCGACTTCGGTTTCGCTCAATCCACCTGTATTGGAGATTTGGATGCTTTGTTCTTTTCCGGTTCCCTTATCTTCGGCTGCCACTTTGAGGATGCCGTTGGCATCGATTTCAAAAGTAACTTCGATTTGAGGTACGCCGCGGGGGGCTGCGGGAATGCCTTTGAGCAGGAATTTACCGAGACTTTTATTGTCTTTAACCAGTGCGCGCTCGCCTTGGAGCACGTGAATTTCTACCGAGGTTTGCCCGTCTGCAGCCGTGCTGTACATTTGCGATCGACTGGTGGGGATAGTTGTATTGCGCTCGATTACTTTGGTGAACACCCCGCCCAAGGTTTCGAGTCCCAGAGAGAGGGGAGTCACGTCTAGCAGCAGCAAATCTTTGACTTCACCGCCCAACACCCCGGCTTGAACTGCCGCGCCTACGGCTACAGCTTCGTCGGGATTCACCGATTTATCAGGAGACATCCCGCCAAAATATTTGCTAATTGCCTCTTGAACTGCCGGAATTCTGGTTGAGCCTCCGACTAAAATAATCCTGTCGATGTTTTTGGGGGTGAGACTTGCGTCTTTGAGGGCTTGAGTCACCGGATCGATCGTCGCTTGCACCAAATGACCCACCAGTTTTTCAAACTGAGATCTAGAGAGATCCATTTCCAAATGCTTCGGCCCTTTTTCATCCGAGGAGATGAACGGCAAATTTATGGAGGTGGATTGCGAGAGAGAAAGTTCGATTTTCGCCTTTTCCGCTGCTTCTCGGAGGCGCTGCAAGGCCATTTTGTCTTTTGAGAGGTCGCTGCCTTCTTGAGTGCGGAAAGCTTCTACCAGCCACTGGACTATGCAGTCGTCAAAGTCATCTCCGCCGAGATGGTTGTTACCTGCGGTGGCGTTGACTTCAAAAATTCCGTCTCCCAGTTGCAGGATCGAAACGTCGAAAGTACCGCCGCCCAAGTCAAAGACCAAGATTTTCTGTTCGATATTTTGCTTGTCGAGCCCGTAGGAAAGCGCCGCCGCCGTCGGTTCGTTGACGATCCGCAGGACTTCTAAACCCGCGATCGTACCGGCGTCTTTAGTAGCTTGCCGCTGGGCGTCTGTGAAGTAAGCTGGTACTGTAATCACCGCTTTGGTAACAGCTTGTCCCAAATAAGCTTCAGCATCTTGCTTCAGCTTTTGGAGTACCATTGCCGAGATTTCTTGGGGGGTGTGAACCTTGTTCCGAATTTGGACGTTAACGGTGTCGTCTTTGCCTTTGATGCAGGTATAGGGAGTGCGGGATCTTTCTTCTTCCGTGTCGTCCCACCTGCGCCCGATAAATCGTTTGATGCTGTACACAGTATTTACAGCATTAGTTACCGCTTGCCGTTTGGCTAGTTGACCGACTAATCGATCGCCCCCTTTGCCAAATCCTACGATGCTCGGAGTTGTGCGGCCGCCCTCGGAATTGGCGATCACCACGGGTTTACCGCCCTCTAACACAGCTACGCAACTGTTAGTCGTACCTAAGTCAATTCCAATAATTTTCCCCATAGCGCCTCATAAAACTTTGTGGGATGTTTGGAAACCTCCAACTGCAAGTTGGGGGATGAAAAACGACTAGCTTGTTTCAACAAGCACCACCCGACCAGATTTGTAGGAAATAGACTTAGTGTCATAAGGCAATATCAAAGACGGGTTTGTCGATTGAAGAATTGAAGAATTTTCGATTTACTCCACCGATTAATTTGGGCGGTCGAACAAAAGTCTCAATTTTTGGTGCCGACACGAATTAATATCAGTTCAAAGAAAGAATGCAACTGTAGGCCCGTATTCCAAACCTTTATGCAGTCAGTCATTTCCCTCGAAAATCCCAAATCAAACATGGTATGAGTCGGGGGATTGTACCCGTTTTTGGGCGGGTTAAAACATTTTTCAGAATTTGTTGAGAAAGCGCCAATCTGCTTTTAGTCCTGAATTAAGAAGTTGGTGAGCCTGCCACCTTCGGACCCCCGAATTCTATTCGGGGGTCTGTAAGTTCGAGGAATGCAGTAGCTTCTATCCCGATTAACTTTCCGAACTATCGAGATTTTCATCTGAGGCTACCACAGATATCCCAGGCGCTGCAACCTTCACTTTGGCGTGTCGCAAGACGCGATCGCCCAGAATGTAGCCGCGTTCTAGTTCTTGGATGATTGTTCCTTCCTCGTGTTCGTCACTTGGTTCGCTCAGTAGAGCTTCGTGGAAGTTGGGATCGAACTGTTCGCCTTCGGGGCGCATCGGAGAAACCCCGATTTGCTTGAGGCTATCTACCATGTGCTTGTAAACGCTTTGGTAGCTTTTGTGAATGTTCATTTCGCCGTCGTTTTGCGGCTTGATGTACGATCGAGCGCGCTCGAAATTGTCAATCACCGGTAAGATCGACTTAATCGTGTCACATCTTGCCTGTAAATCTAACTCTTCTTTTTCCTTTTGGGTGCGCCTGCGGAAGTTGTCAAAATCTGCTGCTAAGCGGAGATTTTGATTTTTCAGCTCTTCTACTTGAGCAGATGCGGCTTGCAACTGAGTTTTCAAAGCCTCTTTTTCATCTCTGGATTGGGCGGCTTCCCTTTTCAAAGAATCTGCCCCGTCTACTGTCGGGCTGTTGGTGGAACCACCTGTGACGGTAGATCCAGATTCATTTGCCGGAGAGTCTCCCCGAGCACTTTGATAAGCTTGAGCAAGTTCTAGCTCCCAATCGGCAGATCCATTTGAGCTTGCTGGTGCTGGCGGAGTTTCGCTTGCCATTGGCGAGCCCTCTGGGGTTTCCCCAGTTGAGTTAGGATCTCGATCTTGCTGTTTTTCCTCTTCAATCATAAAAACTACACGACAGAACCCCATCTATTCTAGCAGATACACTTAACCCGGTAAATCGAGAGAACTAGAATTTATAAAAAATCCCATAAAAACCCTGCGACTAAACTCCAGGGATGAAAGGGCAAAGGAGACTAAAGTATCCCGGATTAGATTTTTACCAAATCCGAGTAAAATTAGTCAAGGGAGGCGGAAAAAAGTATCTGCAGTACAAAAAGATGTAGGCCCTTTAACAGAACTCGACAACGCATTCTCGCTCAACAAATTGTAAGATAGTCTAACAACCAGTTTAATATTGGAATTTACGAAGAAAGTCGGCAGCGGCACGTTAAAAACAAAAGTGCTGTTAAATATATTGAACCGTACAAAACAACCAGAACTGACAAGAGTAGCGAACTTCTTTACTGTAAAAAAGCACAAACTTTTCTCAAGCGTCTTGCTGTTTTTTAGTATTTTTAAATCCATAAAGACTAGCAAAAAAAGGATAACCACCCAAAAACCGAAACTGCAAAAATCATAAAAGCAAAGAAGGTATGGATGAATTACCATATCCCTGACAAGTTTTAAAGGTGTTTTTCTATCTACTTATATTAGTTATTGCCAACAAAAAAAAGAACATTTTTGGACAAATACCTAGGAGTAAAATTACCATAAAACGTGAAAATACCAGATATAAAAACTCAGAAGAATTTCCAGAGTCTGCAATTTTGGGATATTATACTTCCGCCAATTTTTCACAAAAAAAGACCTAGTCCCCGTCTCGAAACAACAGGAATCTTGGGAATAGACAGCAGCATCAACAACTGGTTAACTTGCGTTTCTAGCAACGGCAAACCTTTGATAGTTAACGCTCACCCGTTGAACTTTTGGAAGCAGGGGTTCAACAAGGGAAAATCTAGAATTCAATCAGAACGCGCCAAACACAATATGCCTAAAGGTTTCTCGTCAAGACGGCCCTAAGATTTGTCGCAGGCTCGCGCTAGAAGGAGGATGAGAGATGCGGTGAATCAAGCACTCCTAACTATCATTAGTTTTTGCGAAAATCACCAAATCAACGTTATAGTTTTTGGCTGGAATAAAGGACAGAAGCAAGAGGTTAAGATGGGTAAAATGATCTACCATAACTTTGTCGAAATACCGACAGCTAAAGTCAAAAATAGATTCCAGCAAGAGTGCGACTTAAAAAAATGGCGATTTGTAGAACCCGACGAATCCTGCACATCAAAATATATTTTTTTAGACCGAGAGTTTTTGCCAGCAATAGTCGGTGAAAAACCGACATTTGGCAGCCTTCAGGTAAGCGAATCAAAGGAGGTTTGTACTGTTCCAAGACGCGCGCTGTCGATCGATGCAGAGATTGACAGCGCGGCAAATATTATTAGAAAGTCAAAATTAGCTGTAGACTCAATCTGCCGAACGAGTGGGTAGGGGTTGCTGACAAACTCTTTAAAAATTAAAATTTGGGTGGATATCATCTCCCAAAGTTTGTCCTTAAGAATCCCCGCGTCTTGAGACAGGGAGTGTCAAACCATAAAACCGTCAAGCTCGTGACTGACGATCCCGGATCGATTTATTGCTAATATATTTACAGACCAAAAACTATATCTGCTCAAAATCTGCGCGCTCGGACTCCGGCCGGGCGATCGCAGATAATCAATCAAAATATATCTCAAAAGATCGACCCTTGTGTCAAAGCTATCATCATCAAAGAGCGGCTGTGCGCTCTTTAACCCCAGTACAGATGCACCGCACCTGCCGCCGGGCACTGTAATTCGATCGAACAATTTGCGAATATAAAAATATCGTGGAAAGGCCGCACACCCTAGGGGCAATCCCCAAGCGATCTACCGTGAGGCTATAACAAGAGTATCTCGCAGGTTCATCCGGCAAGCAAGCAACTTAGCATTCAACGAACAATATTTGATTGCCAGCATCGGCAACTCGCTCCCAGGTTCCGTCAATTTGTAGGCGAAAGTTAGAGCGGACTGCGAGCTTACACTTGACAGATAGGGATCGGTCCCGAACACGATAGCTCATCCACAAGCAAAGAATACGGGGGTTAAAAGCCCGCGTTGGTTTTCCTCTCAGCACTCTTTGTGACTGAGTTTCCCACCTATTGAGTGTTTTTCTATGACTAACGCATCCCAGGGGCTTCGCTCCACATCGATAGTTGCTGTGAGCACCTTTACTCCGGCTCTCAACAAGATGATTCAGTCGGGTTACGTCAACGGCGAGCAACTCAAGCAAGCTCAAATTGAAAGCCGGAAGTCGGGCAAGCGGTTGACGGAGGTATTAGAAGCACTTACCGGGCAGCCGCTGCCACCAGAATTGCTGCGGCTTTACAAGAAGCAGCAGATGTTTGAACGGAAGATAGTCTACGGCGTTGAAGCTTTTGACCCGGAAATGAGTTCGATGTCTAACGAGCAACTCGGAGTTATGCTCGACGGGTTGAAGATTTCGATCGATATTTGTCACCAAGGTCGGTTTTTACCCGTAGCGAAGACTGAAACTGAGCCTGCGGCGGTTTTGGTGGCAATGGTCGATCCCGACAACCTCAACGCTCAAGAAGATTTGCGGCGGATTTTGCAGCCTCACGGCTTGAGTTTTCAGCGCCGGGTGATTACGCCAGACGACTATCAGGACATAACTGCGGCCTACCAAGACGACCAAGTTAAGATAGCCGCCAAAATAGCAGAAGCCGAAAAGCAGAGAAAGCTGGAGTTAGGGGAAGGAGATTTTGGCGAACTCTCGCTAGAAGAGGAGAGTGCAGATCAAGAAGACCTAGCTAACACCTTAGACGATGCTGAGGCGGCTCCGGTAATTAAGGCTGTCAATGTCATTTTGGCTAAAGCTTTGTCGGAAAAGGTGTCTGACATCCACGTAGAACCTCAAGAAGAGTTCATGCGGATTCGGATGCGGAAAGACGGGGTGCTGCAAGAGTATTTCCGGTTTCCCAAGCAGGTAGTGCAAGCGATTACGGCTCGTTTCAAGATTATTGCCAACCTCGACATTGCCGAACGCCGACAAGCTCAAGACGGCCGCATCCGCCGGGTGTTCGAGGGACGCACGGTGGATTTCCGGGTGAACAGCTTGCCTTCGCGGTACGGCGAAAAAATTGTGTTGCGGATTTTGGACAGTTCCAGCACTCAGTTGGGTTTGGGTTTGTTAATCTCCGACGAGGAAACTTTGGCTTTAGTCCGAGAGTCTGCTAGCCGTCCGTTCGGGCTAATTTTGGTGACGGGGCCGACGGGTTCGGGCAAGTCAACTACTCTGTACTCGATTCTGGCGGAACGGAACGATCCGGGGGTTAATATCAGTACGGCGGAAGACCCGATCGAATATGCTTTGCCAGGAATTACCCAATGTCAAGTAATTCGGGAAAAAGACTTGACTTTTTCCAACATTCTGCGGGCATTTTTGCGGCAAGACCCTGACGTGATGCTAGTGGGGGAAACGCGGGACAAGGAAACGGCAAAAACTGCTCTGGAAGCTGCTTTGACGGGACACTTGGTGCTGACGACGCTGCACACGAACGACGCGGCTGGGGCAGTCGCGCGTTTGGCAGAAATGGGCGTAGAACCGTTCATGGTTTCGGCCGCTCTGTTGGGCGTGTTGGCTCAGCGTCTGATGCGGCGCGTTTGCGACAAATGCTGCATTCCTTACCAGCCTACTGCTGCAGAACTCGGCAAGTACGGTCTGTCGGCTTCTCAAGAAATTGATCTGACTGTTTACAAAGCCAACACCGTACCGGTGGAGGAAAGGAAGGAACTGGCAGAACGCGAGCAACTTTGTCGCAAGTGCGGCGGCATAGGCTACAAAGGACGGGTAGGGGTTTACGAGTTCCTGAAAAATACTGAGCGGCTTCAAACTCTGATCACTCAAGGCGCTCCCACAGAGCAAATTAAGGAAGCAGCCGTAGAAGAAGGGATGAAAACGTTGTTGGCTTACAGCTTGCAGTTGGTGCGGGAAGGCGCGACTACTTTTGAAGAAGTCGAGCGGGTGACGTTTACGGACTCGGGGCTGGAGGCGGAAATGAAAGCCAAGCGCAAGCAGGGACTTACTTGCAAAACTTGTCGGGCCGAATTGAAGCCCGAGATGCTGGATTGTCCGTACTGCTTGACACCGCGCTTTTTGGATTGATTCAAGAGTCAGCAGTCATTAGTCAGTAGTCATTAGTTAGTAGTAGTGATTAGTTATTAGTAGTAACGGCCTTCCTATCAACTGTCAACGGCCTTCCTATCAAGTGCCCACTGCCAACTGCCCACGGCAAACTGCCGACTGCTCACTGTCAACTGCCAACTGTCAACTGTTAACTGAGTTAAATTGGTCAATAACTATCAACTAGATCGAAGAGAGGTATCTATGGGTCTGATGATTGAAGATGTATTGGAGTCCCTGGTAGAGCAAGGGGGTTCGGACATACACATCCAAGCGGGCGCGCCGATATTCTTCCGAGTCAGCGGTAAACTAAGTCCTCAAGTGCAATACGGCGACATTCTGTCTGCTGAGGAAGTGCAGATCCTGATTTTCCAAATGCTCAACAATATGCAGCGCAAGCAGTTGGAAATGGAGTGGGAACTCGACTGCGCTTACGGTGTGAGAGGATTGGCTCGGTTCCGGGTGAATGTCTACCGGGAGCGGGGTGCTTGGGCGGCTTGTATGCGGGCTCTGGCTTCTAAAATTCCTAACGCAGATGCTTTAGGGGTGCCGCAGGTTTTGCGGGACATGACCGAAAGACCGAGGGGTATGCTGTTGGTGACGGGACAAACCGGTTCGGGGAAAACTACTACGATGGCGGCTTTGTTGGATTTGATCAACCGGACGCGGGCAGAACATATTCTAACAGTTGAAGACCCGATCGAATATGTGTTTCCAAATATTAAGAGTTTGTTTCACCAGCGCCAAAAGGGCGAAGATACCAAGAGCTTTGCTAATGCGCTGAGAGCTGCTCTGCGGGAAGATCCTGACGTGATTCTGGTGGGGGAAATGCGGGACTTGGAAACGATCGGTCTGGCAATTTCGGCGGCGGAAACGGGTCACATGGTGATGGGAACGCTGCACACTAATTCTGCGGGCGCAACGATCGATCGGATTTTGGACGTGTTCCCGCCCATTCAACAACCGCAGGTTCGCGCCCAGGTGTCTAACTCTTTGGTGGGAATTTGCAGCCAAAATTTGGTTGTAAAAATTGGTGGCGGCCGCTGCTGCGCTATGGAAATCATGGTGAATACTCCTGCTATGGCTAACTTGATCCGGGAGGGCAAAACTCCAATGATTTACTCCCAAATCCAAATGGGGGCAAAGTTGGGCATGAGGACGATGGAAATGGCTTTAGCTGAACTTTACAAGACTGGTAAAGTGACCTGGGAAGCGGCAATGGGCAAGGCTTCTAAGGCTGACGAACTCGAACGCTTGATCGGCCCGGCACCTGCTGGTGCCAAGGTTGGGGCTCATTAATTCAGTCAGCAGTCAGTTGTCAGCAGTCATTAGTCATTGGTCAGTTTGCTGTTGGTCGTTGTTATTAATTATGGGTAACAACTAACAACTGACAACTAACAACTGACAACTAATTTTTAATAAATTTTCAGAGGTGAGCTGTGGCTACCAATGTTGTCCGCGAAAAACCGAAAGGTAGTTTTGATTTCAGTGCGATTCAGGAGCAAATCGAGTATAACCTTACCAGTCTTACTGTTAAGGATATGGCTATTTTTGCTCGTCAGTTTGCGGCTATGTTTAATGCCGGGGTGGCGATTGTGAGATGCCTTTCCGTGCTGCACGAACAGTGTTCTAATGCTAAGTTGAAGCGAGCGCTCAGGAGCATGAATGCTGACGTGCAGGAGGGGATAAATTTGGCAGAGGCGATGGCTAAGTTTCCTGATGTTTTTGACCAACTGTTTATCAGTATGGTGGCGGCGGGAGAAGTCGGGGGGGTACTAGATGAAACCCTAGACCGTCTGGCGGTGATGATGGAAAAAAATCACAAGACGGAGGCGGAAATTAAGTCGGCGATGTCTTATCCAAAGACTGTGTTCTTTATTGCGATCGTGATTTTTTTCGCAATGACTATATTCTTGCTGCCAACTTTCGCTAAAATCTTTAAGGATATTGGTGCGGATTTGCCGGCTTTTACGGTATTTATGTTGGGAATTAGTGCATTTTGTACGGCTTGGCCTCCGATCCAACAAATAACTGTTATTGGGGTGATTGTAGCGCTCAAAATCGCCTTCGATATGTACTACAAAACTCCAATTGGTCGCCTGCAGATTGATAAGATTGCGATGAAGTTGCCGATTTTTGGAGATTTAATCGAAAAATCTGCTGTGGCTAGGTTTTGCGTTATATTTGGGTCGCTGACGCGATCGGGCGTGCCGATTCTCAATTCGTTGGAAATTGTGCGAGATGTGGCCGGGAATCAGGCGATATCGAATGCGATCGAATATGCCAGACAGGAAATTCAAAGCGGCGGCATGATCAGTATTGCTTTGCAAGAACAGAAAGTTTTCCCGTCTTTGGCTATTCAAATGATGGCAATTGGCGAGGAAACTGGGGAACTTGACAAGATGCTGATGAAAGTTGGCGCTTTCTACGAAACGGAAGTTGAAGAAGCAGTAAAAGGACTTACCAGTATGCTAGAACCTCTGATGATTGTGGTCGTCGGTGCTATCGTAGGTTCGATTTTGCTGTCGATGTATCTGCCGATGTTCGCAGTGTTTCAGAAGCTGTAAAAAATAGTCAGCAGTCAGTTGGCAGTTGGCAGTTGGCGGTTGTATGTTGACTGTTAACTGTTGACTGTTGACTGTTGAGTAATTACCTATTACTTAATTTAAAATGTCTGTTAAACAATCACATTACGAGGCGTTGCTAGCAGAGTACAGCGAATCTTCTGCGGCGATCGCCCTGCTGAAAAAATATCGGCTGTACATGGAAATGATTCCGAGTATCCGTCGGGCTAACGAAAGTTTAATTAGCATTCCTTTGCCGATCGCGCGCTTGCGGGAGGGGGTTTCCTATGCGGGAAGCGGGGGGACTAGCATATCGCCGGGGCAGGCGGTTTGTTTGCCCTGCGATTTGGCGATTTTGATGTGCGATCCAGAGTGGAAAGTGAAAATTGGAGTGGAAATTTTGATTTTCATTCATCGTCCAAGCGAGGATTTTTCTGCTTTGTTGGGGCGCTGGCGGCAGTCTCAGGTTTGGCTGGATAAAGGTTACGAATGGGTGATGCCGCACCGCTACAGACACATTTTTAGTGATGAAGCTGAGGCGGTTCATCCGCTATTTGTGTTATTTGAGGAAACGCCCGATCGCATTCAGCGCGGTTTGATGGCAGCGGGTTTGCCGTTTGTGGTTGAAAGTTTTGATTTGGCTGTTGAGGAAGTAGAGGATGAAGAGTTTCTCGGTATCGGAGAATCGGGGACTCTGGGTGAAGAGAGTTATGAGTTGTAGGCTTGTGGTGCGATCGCCTATAGCAATCCTATTTTTTGAAGTAAACTATAGCGTTTTTCCTGGCTGTGAGGTACACCGGATCGCGGGAATAAGCCTCGCGGGTGCGGGTGGCTGGTGCGTACTTCACAATGCTTGAGAACTGCTATAGATTTTTTTTCAACAAACCGCCGATCGCACTCTGGGTAGCGAGAAAGAGAAATGAACCGCAGAGATCGCAGAGAACGCAGAGGGGAGAGAAAGAGCAGTTTAGAATTTTATTTATATGAGTATAATTTGCTATTAAACGGAAGTTATTGAGATGAGATTGTTAAAATCCTGGCGTTTAGTTTTATTAGGTTTATTTTGTGGGATGGCTGTAATTTTATCAAATTGCGGCACTCCTGCAAATATTAGCAATAATTCTCCAACTCCGACAAGTTCAGGGGCAGTGCCACCTTCGGCTTTGGTTTACGGTGCGGGCGGGCCGCCTGTCAATCTGGAACCGGGAAATATTACGGATGGCAATTCGGTGATTGCGATCGACCAAATCTACAATCGCTTGACTGATTTTAAACCGGGAACTGTGGAACTCGAACCGAGTCTCGCTACGGAATGGTCGAGTTCTACGGATGGTAAAACTTGGATTTTTAAATTGCGATCGGGAGTAAAGTTTCACGACGGCACGGATTTTGATGCGGAAGCTGTTAAGTTTAATGTCGATCGCTGGTGGGATGCCAAAAATCCTGACGGTTTTCGAGATTCGGGGAAAACTTATCAAATTTGGAAAGACTTTTTTGCTGGATTTAAGGGTGATAAAGATTCCCTGGTAAAAGATGTTACCGTTGTCGATCAGTCTACGATTAAGTTTGTTTTAAATCGACCTTTTGCGGCCTTTCCTGCGGCGATTGGGTCGGGTTATTTCGGGATCGCGAGTCCGGCGGCGGTGAAAAAAGCGGGGGCTAAATACGGCACTCCGGGGTCGCTGGCGGTGGGTACGGGGCCTTTTGTGTTTAAGGAATGGATTTCGGGCGATCGCATTGTCTTAGAGAAAAATCCGAATTATTGGAAAACTGGAACGCCGAAAGTCAATCAGTTGGTAATTCGGTTTGTTGACGATCCGGCCGCGAGACTGGCTCAATTGCGGGCCGGTCAACTTGATTTTACTGTGGATTTAACGCCGGATCAATTGAAAGAGGTACAGGCGGATGCTAATTTAGAAACTGTTTTGCGTCCTTCTTTTAATGTGGGTTATTTAGCGTTAAATCCGAGTTACGCGCCTTTGTCGAAACCGGAAGTCAGGCGGGCGATCGCCCAAACAATCAACAAGGAAGCCATAGTCAAAGCTTTCTGGGGAGAACTCGGTAAATATGACTCGCAATTTGTTCCACCTGCGGTGAATTTGGCGCAGTCTGACAAAGTTAAAGATTACGAATTTAACCCGCAGCAAGCTAAAGCAATGCTGGCGAAGGCCGGTTATCCGAACGGTTTTGATTTGGATTTGTGGTATATGCCGGTCAGCCGTCCCTATTTTCCCACGCCGAAGCCGATTGCTGAGGCTTTGGCGGCGGATTTGAGCGCGATCGGGATTCGGGTAAAGTTGCTGACAAAGGATTGGTCTGCTTATTTGGCCGATCGGCTAAAACCTCCCGGATTTCAAGCTTTTATGCTGGGTTGGACTGGAGACTACGGCGATCCGGACAATTTTTATTATCCTCACTTCGGGCCTGGTTCCACGGCGGATTTGGGAAATTGGAAAAATCCGAAGGTTTTGGAACTTTTGGATCGGGGGAGGGCGAGTGGGGATAAAGCAGCTAGGGCGAAAATTTATGCAGAAGTTAGCGAGATTTTGCACGGGGAAGCTGTGCGTTTGCCGATCGTACATTCCCAGCCGCTTTTAGGGAAACGCAAGAATGTTCGAGGTTGGGTTCCGAGTCCTTTGGGATCGGAGTCTTTTGAGGATGTGAGCAAGTCTTGAAAATAGCTGGTTTTACCTGTATGGCATAGAACGATCTGCGCTCCAAAATCGGATGAATCTCACATCTTGCACCATTGTCAAGAACGGGCTCTCCGGCCCGTTCCACAAAAGATGAATTTTATTGTGGAACAGGCCGGAGAGCCTGTTCCCAAGTTCCACAAAAGATGAATTTTATTGTGGAACAGGCCGGAGAGCCTGTTCTCAAACAAGTAATTGACAATGGTGCAACATCTCAGATGAATTAAACCATCAATTCCGGGCGATTGGATATCGCTGCTTCATATCATTTCCGGTTGCACCGGAATGATAACTAATAGGTGGTAAGATCGAATTAACCGCAAAGATGATTCGGCGGTTGAAACCAGGTTTACACAAACGATGTCGGTCTGCGCCGACTGGTTCGTAAAGGGGTTCCAAAACCCGGATTTGGTATTGATTGCGAATTATTAATTATAAAAATGGCTAAATATATTGCTAAACGCTTACTGGGACTGCTGCCGGTACTTTTCGGAATCACTCTCCTAGTATTTATGTTTTTGCATTTGATACCGGGAGACCCGGCGACTGTGCTTTTGGGAGAACGGGGAACTCCCGAACAGGTGGAAATGTTGAGAGCGAGATTAGGTTTGAATCAGCCTTTACCTTTGCAATATTTGGCTTTTTTATGGAGTTTGCTCCGCTTTGATTTGGGAAATAGCATTATTAGCGGGATTCCGATAATTGATGAAATTAGAAGTCGCTGGCCTGCTACTTTAGAACTTTCGGTGGCGGCGATGTTGGTGGCAGTTATTATTGGAATTCCGGCGGGGATTTTGGCTGCTGTTCGCAAAAATAGCTGGCTGGACAATCTTGCGGTGAGCGGTTCCTTAATAGGCGTATCTTTGCCAGTCTATTGGTTGGGATTGATGTTAATTTATTTGTTTGCAGTTTATCTGAAATGGCTGCCTCCTAGCGGGCGAATTAGTGTAGATTTGGGGTTGGGTTTTAAGTCGATTACTGGTGTTTATGTTTTGGATTCTTTGCTGAGGTGGAATTTGGCGGCTTTCCGGGATGCGATCGCCCATCTCATCCTTCCAGCCTTGACTTTAGGAACTATCCCCCTAGCAATTATCGCTCGCATCACCCGTGCTGCTATGCTGGAAGTGATGCAGCAAGATTACATCCGCACTGCGCGGGCGAAGGGATTGCCGGAATATTGGGTAATTTTGAAACACGCTTTGAAAAATGCGTTTTTGCCGATCGTCACAACTATTGGTTTGCAGTTTGGAACGCTTTTGGGCGGCGCAATTCTGACTGAAACGATTTTCTCGTGGCCGGGAATTGGTTCTTGGATTTACAGCGGAATTCTGACGCGGGATTACCCGATCGTCCAAGGAGGAGTAATTTTTGTATCTGTGACTTTTGTATTAATTAATCTAGCAGTTGATATTTCCTATGTTTTTTTCGACCCCAGAATTCGCTACCGTTAATTAGGGCAAGTAACAATCCTGAAACTATTTTTAAACCTCTCTATTGCCTCTATTTCTCTGCGTCCTCTGCGCCTCTGCGGTTCATAAAAAAAATCTTACTCACAAATCAGAGACGATTAATAGATTAAACAGAAAACGCTTGTTTAACATCCGGACGCAGCAGATAGTAAATGCTAGCTGCTGCAAAACCCAAAGTTAAAAAATTGACTGCTGCACCTGCGCTGCCAAACAGTTTGGCAATTTGCGCCAGGATGGCGATAACATGGATAATTAATGTTCCCGTCCAAGCCCAAGTTTTGAGTTGAAACAAACCCCAAGTTAAGACTAAGGAAATAATGCCGATAATTAAAGCGATCGCAGCAAAGATTGCAATGAAGCCGCCGATTACTGTGCCAACTTTTGCGCCGCCGACAGCCGCACCGAGACCGCCAAAAATGCCAGCAAATAGTAAGATGAACAAGCCGTCAAGGATACTGAATATCCCGCTAATTAGCTGCAAAATTGCCAGAATTGTAACGCTTTGAGGACGATTCATTTTTGGTGTTTTCCATTTTTAAGGGATTTGCAAAATATTTTAACTTGTTGCGGCCACGGGGCAGGTGTATTGAAGATTTAAGCTTTGCGATCGCGAAACCGGGTTTATGAGAGTCAGCCTCTTGATACTTTGCCGTTACGAGCTTAGCACTGCCCGATCGCCCTGCGATAGCGCGCGGTCGATCGCACCCCAAAGAAAGCCTTCCCATAGACTGAGTTTGGCGCGAGGGAAGTTTGGGCCCACATCTTGAGGCTGAAAAAGCTTAACATTATTTAATAAGCTGCAATAATTAGCTATAATTGTTGACAGGTGCTGGTTGGGGAACTTTTTTTAAATCACCCGATCGGATGAGTCTCAAAGACGATGCCAAGCATCCGCAAAAATTTTACCTTAAAGGTAATCCTGAGATTAAATTAGCTGGTAAGTCGGTATGATAGTTAGTCCTAAAGAGGAAACTGCTCAGGTCAAGGTGGAAGATTCTCAGATTGCAGACACCAAGGCCCCAGAGACCAAAATTGCAGATAATAAAACCCCTCAAAAGCAGTCTCCGAAGAAACCCGCACGAAAGCCGAAGCGGTGGGCGATCGGGTTGGTTGCAGCCGGGTTGCTAGCTGTACCGACTACCTTATACATAGCAAAAATTCGATCGCAGCCGAAAGTAGATGCGATCGCCGCGATGACAGTGCCGGTGGAAGCCCAAAACCTCACGGTGCGAATCACCTCTAGCGGCACGGTGCAGCCGGTACAGCGCGTCAATCTCAGCCCCAAAGGCTCCGGGCGCATCGCAGAATTATTTGTCGAACAGGGCGATAAAGTCGAAGCAGGACAAATCGTGGCCCGCATGGAAAGCCGCGATGTAGAAGCTCAACTGGCTCAAGCTAAAGCCCGCGAAGCCAGCGTGCGAGCCAAACTCGCCAAAATTGAAGCCGGGAATCGATCGGAAGACATCGCCAGCGCCCGAGCGCGCTTAGATCAAGCCGAGGCGACTCTGGCTCAACTCCAAGCCGGCAGCCGCGTCGAAGAAGTAAACCAAGGGCGAGCTCGTTTAGCCCAAGCTCAAGCTAATTTGCAGCAACTGCGAGCAGGTAGCCGCATCGAAGAAGTAGGCCAAGGGCGAGCTCGTTTAGCCCAAGCTCAAGCTCGCTTAGCAGATGCTCAAACCGGCAGTTTAAAACAAGAAATCGCCCAAGCACAAACGCAAATTGAATCGAGTAAAGCCCAAGCCGAACTAACAGCTAAGCGGGTGGAACGCAACCGCCCGTTAGTGCAAGAAGGCGCTCTTGCTAAAGATAAACTCGATGAATTAATCAAAGAAGATCGCACTGCCCAAGCTAAATTAACAGAATCCCAAAAACGCCTCCAACAACTGCAAGAAAGTCGCAAGTCGCAAATCAAGCAACTGCAAGCTGCTGTCGATGTCGAGCAGCAAGCATTAAAACAGTTGCAAAACGGCACGCGATCGGAAGCAATTGCCAAAGGCGAAGCAGAAGTTGCCGAAGCAAAAAGCAAATTAACGCAACTAGAAAACGGCAACCGTCCAGAAGAAATCGCTAAAGCCGAAGCCGGAGTTGCTGAAGCAAAAAGCCAATTAGCAGCCCAAGAAAACGGCGCTCGCCCGGAAGAAATAGCTGCCGCTAAAGCTGATTTAGCCGAAGCTCAGGCTCAAGTCCGCTTTCAAGAAGTGCAGTTAGAAGATACGAAAGTTCGCGCTCCTTTTGCGGGAGTTATTACCCAAAGATACGCGATTGAAGGAGCTTTTGTAACTCCGGCTACTTCGGCATCGGAAGCTACTTCGGCTACTTCGACATCGATTGTCGCTCTGGCTAAAGATGTGGAAGTTTTGGCGAAAGTCCCGGAGGCTGATATCAGTCAAATTAAACCGGGTCAAATAGTTGAAATTGTAGCTGATGCTTATCCCGATAAAGTGTTTAAAGGCAAGGTTAAATTAATTGCGCCGGAAGCTGTTAAGGAACGGGATGTGACGCTGTTTCAAGTGCGAGTTGCGCTCGATACAGGCAAGGATTTCTTGCAGTCGGGTATGAACGTAGATTTGAGATTTATCGGTCAAAAGCTCAGCAATGCTTTGGTTGTCCCCACGGTGGCAATTGTGACGAATAAAGGTCAAACAGGTGTGCTAGTTCCCGACGAGAAGCAGCAGCCGAAGTTTAAGCCTGTGACTGTGGGATCGACTATTGGTAACAAGATTCAGATTTTAGAGGGTGCTAAGGCGGGCGATCGGGTGTTTACTGAACTTCCTCAAGGTAAAAAATTAGAGGATATTATCAAGAATCAAAAGTAGTCAGTTGATAGTTGGCAGTTGGCAGTTGTTAGTAGTCAACAGTCAACAGTCAACAGTTAACAGTTAACAGTCAACAGTCAACAGTCAACAGTCAACAGCCAATCTAAAACCTAAAATCCAAAATCTAAAATTGACTTATGGATATTATTGAAAGTGTCAAAATGGCTGTCACAACTTTGACGGCAAACAAACTCCGCAGCAGCTTGACGATGTTAGGAATTATCATCGGTAATGCTTCTGTAATTTCGATGATCGGTATCGGCGAAGGAGCTCAGACGTTTATTGCGGGACAGGTTAACTCTCTGGGGTCAAATTTGCTATTTATTATTCCCGGAAGTCCGGAAGCGCAAAGTCGTCCGGTGATTCCGCCTCAGACGTTGGTGTTGGAAGATGCAAATGCGATCGCCTCTCAAGTTCCTTCTGTCCAAGAAGTTGCACCGACTCTCAATGACAGTCAACTGGTTACTTTCCGCAATAAAAACGTTTCGTCTTCTATTGTCGGGACTACTCCCGAATTTCTGTCGGTAAGAAGCTTTGATGTTGCTAAAGGTCGTTTTTTAAATAAATTAGATTTAGAAAGACAAGAAAATGTAGTTACTTTAGGTTCAGAAGCTGCCGAACAATTGTTTGGCAATACACAGCCTATAGGTCAATATATTCGCATCAAAAATTCTACTTTTCAAGTGATTGGAGTGATGCAGTCCAAGGGTTCGACTTTTGGCGACAATCAAGATATGAATGTTTATTTGCCACTGACAACGATGGCAAACCGGATTGTCGGCCGCTCGTCTCCCTACGGGACAAAGGTAACATTTATTTCGGTTTCAGTCAAAGATGAGAGTTTGATGCGGGCGGCGCAGTTTCAAATAGAAAATCTGCTCAGATTGCGCCACAATATTACTAAAGAGGATGATTTTACTGTCCGAAATCAGAAGGATTTAATGAATACTTTGGGCAGTATAACTGGTGCTTTGACTCTGATGCTGGCTTTTGTGGCGGCAATTTCGCTGTTTGTGGGCGGCATCGGGATTATGAATATTATGCTGGTTTCTGTGACGGAACGCACTAAGGAAATTGGACTGAGAAAGGCGATCGGTGCTTCGGGGCAGGATATCTTGATTCAGTTTATGATTGAGGCTGTGATTTTGTCGGCTGCTGGTGGTGCGATCGGCACTGGATTCGGTATCGGCGGTGTGCTTTTGGTTTCTGCTTTTACTCCTTTGCAAGCTAGCGTGTCTCCAGTGGCGATCGCCCTTGCAGTTGGTGTTTCTGGCAGTATCGGCTTATTTTTCGGCATCGTACCTGCAAAACAAGCTGCTAAGTTAGACCCGATTGTGGCATTGAGAAGTGCTTAATTAGTCATTAGTCATTAGTCATTAGTCATTAGTCAGTAGTCATTAGTCAGTAGTCATTAGTCATTAGTCATTAGTCATTAGTCAGTAGTCAGTAGTCATTAGTCAGTAGTCAGTAGTCATTAGTCAGTAGTCATTAGTCAGTAGTCATTAGTCATTGGTTATTTGTGGGTTTCAATTACAATGCCCGATGCCCAATTCCCGATTCCCGATGCTTTTAGGCCCGATGCTTTTAGGCCCAATGCCCGATGCCCGATGCCCGATGCCCAATTCCCGATGCCCAATAACAAATAACAAATAACAAATAACAACTAACCAATAACAAATAACAAAGTATGAATTTTATTGAAAGCGTCAAAATGGCCGGTCAAACACTGGTAGCAAACAAAACTCGCAGCAGTTTAACGATGATTGGGATGATTGTCGGAAATGCTTCGGTAATTGCGATGATTGGAATTGGAGAGGGAGCACAAAAATTTGTTGCAGGACAAGTTCAATCTTTGGGTACAAATGTATTGATCGTGAGGCCGGGAGTGCCCAATGCTAGGCGAAGTTCGATCGCCAGTGCGCCTCAGACATTGATAGTAGAGGATGGTAAGGCGATCGCCTCTCAAGTCCCTTCGGTGCAAGGTGTTTCTGCAGAACTCAACAGTTCGGAGATTGTTCGCTACAGCAACAAAAATGTTTCGTCTCTAATTTTTGGCACAATTCCAGAATTTGTCACTGTCAGAAATTTTGAAATGGCTAAAGGGCGATTTTTGACGGAACTCGATGTCAGACAAAACAATCAAGTTGTAGTGTTAGGTTCAGAATTAGCCGAGAAATTGTTTGACAATGCTAACCCCCTGGGCGAACAAATACGAATCAAAAATGTCAGCATGAAAGTGATTGGAGTATTTGCGTCCAAAGGCACATCTTTTGGTACGAATTATGATAACTCGGCTGTTGTGCCGATCGCCACAATGGCAAACCGCATTGTCGGGCGGAAATCTCCCTACGGTTTAGCCGTCACCTCGCTGTTTATTTCTATTCAAGATGAGTCGAAAATGGACGCGGCTCAATTTCAGGTAGAAAACTTGCTGAGACTGCGGCACAAGATTACCACAGAAGATGACTTTACTGTCAGAAATCAGAAAGATTTAATGGCGACAATGGACTCGATTTCCGGGGCTCTGACACTGATGCTAACTGCTGTTGCTAGCATTTCTTTGTTGGTAGGCGGCATTGGGATTATGAACATTATGCTTGTGTCCGTTAGCGAACGGACTCAAGAAATCGGGCTGAGAAAGGCGATCGGGGCTTCGCAGCACGATATTTTGTTTCAATTTATTATCGAAGCTGTATTTTTATCGGCTGCCGGAGGGATAGTAGGTACTTGCGTAGGTGTCGGCGGTATCTTGCTTGTAGGTAATTTTACGCCCCTGCAAGCTGGCATTTCACCTGTGGCGATCGCCCTTGCGGTCAGCGTTTCCGGCACTGTAGGTCTGTTTTTCGGCGTTGTCCCGGCGCGTCAGGCCTCCAAACTCGACCCGATCGCAGCCTTGAGAAGTGCTTGACAAATAATCGCATATTGTCACACATATAGCCTTTCGAGCGTAACATGAGGTACTCGACGGGCATAGGGCATAGGGCATGGGGCATAGGGCATGGGGCATAGGGCATGGGGCATAGGGCATACCTCACAACGCTGGAGAATCGCTATATGTGGTACTTAAGTAAATACCGAAA
>NZ_JADEXD010000295.1 GCF_015207285.1 Tychonema sp. LEGE 07203
CGTATTAGACTCGGTTGCGGTGGGCGCTTCCACAGAAGCGCTGCGCCAATAGAACACAGGAGGAGCTACTGACGCATCTAATTCTCTAACAGGTGAAAGGGCGGGAATTGGCTCGGCGAAAGTCTCTGGGGCGACTTGGATTTCGGTTTTGTTTGATTTGTCAAACCTGTCAAATGCCAGCTTAACTGCTTCTCTGCTAACTGCTCTAATTAAAATTTCGGCAGCAGAGGCGGCTTCGCCCAACATGGTTTGCAAGCTAGCTAGAGCGTGGCTGTAGGTGTCGCTGCAGAGGAGTTCAGCTTCTATTTGACCGAGGACAGAACGAAAACTTTCTTGAGAAATTTCCATAGTTGCCATATCTGTCACCCCAAAATAAGCCTCGGGTTTCAGTGCCATGATGTTTGTGTTGTCTCGCTAGAAGGTATCTGAGTAAGTTCTTCGATAGCTTGGCATTGATTCCGGAGCGTCCGAGGCTAGTGGAGAAGAGCGCGCCAGAGGGGGCAGAGCAAGAATTCCCGATTCCCGATTACCGATTCCCGATTGCAATTTTCTATTGCTTGTGGATGCGATCGAGCAACCACAGAGCCCCGATAATTCCAACAAAGTGGGCAACCGTAGCGTGAGTATTGGCAAGTACCACAAATATGTCTAAAGGCTGAATAAATCTGCTGAAATCGACTGCGGCCCCGAACAAAGCTTGGGGCTGAGCTAGAGATTTAGCTAACAGGGTGCCGCTGATGGCTTCGGCGCCGATCAGCGTCAGCAGCATTCCTGACAAGTTGGCGATCAGTGTCAACTGCACCTGTTTGATCGTGTCTGCTTTTTTGGGGCGGACAGCGCCTGCGGGCGATCGCAGTTGTCTCGACAAGCGGGTGAAACTCCAAGCGCGATATACGCTGTAACAAAGAACTGCCAGCCCGCAAATTGCAAAAAATACGCCGCCACCGGTGCCGGCACTGGTTGAGCCAGCAGCGACGGTGGCTCTGGGAATGGCGAAGGGGATGGCAAAGAGCAAAATGATCGCCGCTACCACCGCTAGCACTAGCTGCACCCAGAAGCAAATCCAGCCTGCTGTGCGGAGGGCAATGGCAACTCGCTGTACGGCTGCCGGAAGCTTGTCGGTATCTAACTGATTAGTCATATTTTGAGCGGATATAATTAAGTGGCTTTAGTTGGCAGCAGTTTTTTGAGCGCGGAAGGTCGATCGGCCCAAAAACGGATACTGTCTGTCCCCCTGACGCTCTTGAGGGTGGAGCCTCAAATTTTCGACTCTGCTTCGGGTTCCCTGATTCAATCCTGCCAGTAAATCTTCAATGCCCCAATATTCAATGCAAAAATCGACGCTTCGGCGGTTAACCATCTTTCTTTATAATGGAAGCAGAAATGTTTAAGATTTGTAACTGACATTCGATTTCACATTAGAACAGCGTCGATCGCAAGGTACTCAAGCAATGACACAATTACAACCCACAGTCACTCCCAAACTGGAACAACCAAAGTTTGGCTTTAACAGCTACGCGGAACGCCTCAACGGTCGAGCCGCGATGATCGGTTTTTCCCTAACTTTAATTATCGAGTATGTCACAGGCCAGGGGTTGCTGGCCTGGTTGGGTCTCAACTAATTTTAGCAATGGCGGGGTCAGCCGATGATTTTCTGAAGATTTGAGCTTTCAGATTTAGTCTGCAGATTTATCCCGGAGCCCGAACCAGAGTCGAAAATTTGGGGATTTACCCTCAAGAGCGTCAGGGATACGGTACTCGTTTTTGGATGGGTGAACCTGACGCTCTGCTTTCACTTTCGGCTCAGCGAGTTTTACCTCTGCCGATCGCGACAAATTCGGGAATTGATTAGAATATTAATTAGACCTCTCCAATCATTAATTTTGGAGCTCGCAAGCGAGCGGGTTCGCTTGCTGGCTGTTATCAGGAGAAGTCTGTTAGAAACAAGCCCTGCGACTTCTGTGTCGAGAGAGAGCGGTTGACAAAATGCCAGAGCTGGCTTTGGGAGCTGTATTTCGGGTAAAATCTTGATTTGGCAAGCTTGGCAATTTGGCTTCGCTCCCGTACAATTCCCCACAGGCGAGAAGATTAATTTAGGTGAAGCTAGTATCAAAGCTAGAAATCCCGATCGCACCGCCGACTCTAAATTTTAGAGATTGTAAATAAATATAGAACAGAGTAAAACCAAATGAATGCTTCGTGGACGCGACTTTTGAGGTCTGCTTACCGTAGAGAGCCAATTACCAGCTTTGTTGTGACAGTGGGCGTTGTCGATGCAGCTATCGGCAGCATCGGCGCAAGCGGTTCTTTATTGGCTTTTGGGATCGGTACTGCTGGGGTGGCGATCGCTCTGCGCTGGTGGCAAATTTACCGCTCTGGAGCCGAACAAGCCTCCCCGGCTCCGGAATACTATCTGCCTCCGGTGTCTTCTCGACCTCAGTTGCCCCTCCTCAATAACCTGTCTAAGAAAAATCCTCCTTATTAAGATTACCGGGCAATGCCGACTGGGTGAAGTGGCGATCGACTCGCCGACGAACTAAGGCAATATAAAGATAGAGCCAGAAAAATCTTTCCCTCATCGATCCTTTGAGGTTTGGTTTATGAATATTTCTGTTGCCGAGAAATTATACCAAATTGGCTCCGTAGCTGCCTGTAGCGGTTTGTCTGTGAAAACTGTTCGCTACTACGAGCAAATGGGCTTGTTGTCTCCGGCGGTAAAACGATCGCCCGCTGGTTATCGGTTGTTTGGCGAGGCAGTATTCAAAAGATTGGCGTTTATTAAACGATCTAAAACTCTGGGTTTGAGCCTTCAGGAGATTAAGGATATTTTACAAGTTCGCGATCGGGGGGACTTGCCTTGCTCTGAAGCAAAACAGCATCTAATTTTGAAGGTAGAGGAAATTTCCGGGCAAATAGCAGCTTTAGAAACTTTGAAAGGGGAGTTGCAAGGTATTCTCAACTGCTGGGAAGAGCAACCCTCGCGCGATCGGATTAGTAGCACGATTTGTCCGAACATTCAGCGGGATTGAACCCACATTCCGCACCCTAACTGTCACATGGGGATGGAGGTGGGTTCTGTGGCAGCGATTGGTGGCGTTTGCTAGGTCATTCTGAGTACAAATACTTAAGCAAGTGCTGTTTGAGACACAA
>NZ_JADEXD010000296.1 GCF_015207285.1 Tychonema sp. LEGE 07203
TATCGGAGACGGAGTACATTTGGTGTTGGCCGAGCGGCAGAAAAGTGGGTGAATTATCTCGAAAAATATTCCCAAGAAGTGGAACAGTTTATAAAGTTAACTCGAAATAAACGCCGCTTTTACCAACGGGAGCATCCCGGTTTTGCAAAAGCCTCAAATAGCCAAGAGGTCGTTGAGGTAAGCACAACGAAGTTTTAGCATTTGATTGACATTTTTTTTCAACCATTGAGCTCCGGAGATTTTCAACCTTCTATCTATTTGTTTGACAGTCGATTCCACCGCGCCCGAGCCAATGGAACATATCTTATCTGATGAGAATTGCTCATAGTTAACAATTCGAGAGCGATGCTTTTCTAGATACTTGCAAAAGTTCTTAGCGGTTTTTCTGCGACAATTTTTAAATAAATTTAGGGTAGGTTCGACTCTTCCGGCCCACAAAAATTCCTTGGCTTTGGCTAAAGATTTTAATGACCCTCCCACTTTATATAAATTTTCCATTAAATGATACCAGTCTAAAATTTCACGTCGGGTTTTACCAGGATTTAACTGGCTCATAATATTCCATATCCCATCATGTCCATCACCCAAACAAGTTAATATATCGGCTAAGGGCTGATGGTTTATATAATTAATTAACTCTTCATTCTCTTGATAAAAAGCCCCATAATAACTTTCATGTAACCGCACTGCCTTATAATCTTGCCAATGAGAGCCTTCGCCCAACTTCCTTCTGAGACGGACTTTCCCTCCATCTATGCTTGTTTCTTTCACCTCTATTTTGGCATGAGGTTCTGACCATTCTTGTTTTTCTACCAATCGGTGTAAACAAGTGTGTCCTATCTTTACTCCTGTCTGAACTTCCATTTCTTGGGCTGCCTTGAAGTAGGAAAGATTAGCTATTTGACGCAGACAGCATTTTTCAAATAATGGAGATAATCGAGTAGATTTCTTGAACTCTAATTTTTCGGCCTGTTTTTCAGTAATTCTTAGTTCACCAATACAGCTTTTTACTGTGCGCGGTCGTCCTTGTTCTGTTCCTGTTGCTTCTTTGATAAAAAAAAACCAATTTGTGGGCCCACTGTTTCAAGCCATTGTTGCCTGAGATGTTTTTCAATATTTTCCAGACTGGTCAGTTCACACCGGGGGTGTATTGTTATACCAAATTTTAGCAATTTCTGCCGCACAGGATTCCAACCGCTCTAGTTCTTCAGGGGTCATGGCTCTTTTTCTCGACTTTTTTTGACGCTTTTATTGATTTTAACTATTTTACACTTATTCGGATATTTACAAAACCGGGATGCTCCCTTTACCAACAAGGTATGCGGGCTGCAACCCTGATTCGGTCTATCTCTTAGGCATCTTTGTCACCCCCCCAGCCATTTACTGCACCATAAATATTTCTTGAAGCTACCACTTCTGTACTCGATAAAGCAGATATCAAAGAAATATTGGTTCCCCTTTTTAGGGGTTTTTCTCCTCTCGCTCTTTTACCTTTTAAGGCTCTTCCATATAGTCGTACCATTGCTAGATTAACTCCTGATTCATCTATAAAAATCAGGTCTTCTGCCCTGATGTCCCTGATTTTTTCCCAAAATTCTACTCGGGCTTTTTGAACTCGTTCGCTTGTTTTCTCTGCCGCATAGAGTGTTTTTTTTGAAAGTATAATTGAGTTGATTGCTAATTCTTCCCAGGGTCGATATACATACTTTTATTCCAGTTTTTAACTCGAGCATTTCAGTTAGTTCTTTTAAAGTTGCATCATTATTCTCTTCTTCTATTATTTCCACTAAAGTCACTAATTGTTCGCTATTTAATTTGGTGGGTGGACTCCCTCCTTGAGCAAGAGGACTTATATCTCCTGTCTCTTGGGTTCTTTTTAGTAGTTTTTGAACAAAGCTCTTGGCTACCTTAAAACGTTCTGCTAGTTTTCTTATTGAAATATTTTCTTGTTCTCTCACTTCTATTGTTTTTTTTCTAAAATCTAGTGAATACGGTTGCATTGATGATTTTCCTCTAAATAGTTTTACTTTACCAAGTGTACCTCATAGCTATGAAAAACGCTATATTTGTTACTCGATTTAACAAGTCCATCTATATTAATTATGGATAATGCACCCATTCATCGTAAGACGGTCATTAGAATATTGGTTGAGGATGCGGGTCATCAGATAATATTTTTACCAAAATACTCTCCTGACTTAAATGATATTGAGCATGATTTTAGTGCATTAAAGAGAGCTAAAATGTATGCGTCTCCTGGCACATCTCTTGATGAAATTATTCGTGCTTATTGTGCAGAAAGAGTGTCTCATACTTATTTAAAATGACTATAGACCAAACAAGTGTGCGTGTTAAAGGAGTAAATCACACTACAAATATAATTTGCAATCCATTATATACAGTTTATTTTACAACCTTAAGAAAAGACCGATTAAGCGTACTTGGAGTATTACAGAACAACCGAGAACTTGAGTTTATTCTATCTCCACTTACTTACCAGCTATTAGATAACTTCAATTTACCCCAGAAGTGGAGCCATCAAATTAAAGGATTGCCGCAAGAAATTCCGTTGAAGGGTGATGAGTTTAACTCCTTGCTGAATCAAAATCTGCGTGCTGTAGGCTCTCAACATCGTACCAGGATTTTAGAGGCAGCAGCGATTGCTTTTTATGCTCAGCAATCCCAGATTCCGGTAATAAAAACTCTGGTGACTGATGATGCACCCCAGTTTAAATTACTCACAGATGATTTATCTTTATGTTGGGTGCATGAAGCAAGACATTATAAAAAGTTAAGTCCATTTGTTACTTGTCATCAAAAAAACTTAGACAAGTTTCTTGATGATTTTTGGGATTACTACCGAGAATTAAGCTGATACGCAGCTAGATTGTATAATATAAATAACAAGTAAATGCTCATTAATTATAATATATGCCAGCCAAAAACCATCTATCTCCCAATCAAAAACAGAGACTCATTAAACTACTAAAAGAGTCTGACGATAATTACGTAAGGGAAAAGATTCTAATTTTATTGCTAATAAATGACGGAAAAACTTATCGAGAAATTAGTGAATTTATGGAGATTGCTTACACAACAGTAGCTTATTGGTCAGTTCATGGCGACCCTGATAATTTGGATAGTTTTTT
>NZ_JADEXD010000093.1 GCF_015207285.1 Tychonema sp. LEGE 07203
ATTTTTTACATAATCCACTACTCTTTTTCTCAAATCAATACTGTAAGACATTTTCCTAGCGGGTTCACTATTTTTATTAATTTTACCTCATTTTTAAATAGTATCATACTTATTTGAAATGACTATAAAAGCGTACAAATCTGCTTTGGGACGGCGATTTCCCCGACACACCAAAACACTATAGTGGCTTTCAATGTTATTGCCAATAACTGGCATTTTTTGACCGCGCCGCAATAAATCTATTTCTATTAAATGAGTGCGACTGGATAAGATTTCTTCTCGCTTTTCTTCGTACATTTGTCGCCCTTTACCTGTTCGCTTATTGCTAGGCGAGAGGACTTCAATAACTGTAATTAATTCTTCGTTTCCCCTTTCTCTAATTTCTAAATAGCCTTCCCGAACCTGGTAGGGCATGGGAAGAGTTACGGTTATTGGTTGTGTCGGTGTAGGTGGCGCTGCAACTGAGACGTTTGATATTGTTGTTTCTATTTCGGGAATGCCAATAACTGACAAATCGTCGTCAATGGTTTCATACATTCTCACTTCTAGATACACTAAATACTTAGGGCGCACTTGGGGAGATAAAAACCTGGCAATTTCACTAATCAGCAAGTGGTGTATTCCAGGCCAAAAGTCGGGATGTTCTAAATAAGGATCTACACCGGGAAAGGGAGATGGCATTGATGTGACTCCTTGACTCAAGTCTATTTACAGTTTAGCAACCTTCCCGCAATCCCCGATCGCGCAACCAAGCATCTGCCCAAGCCGCATCCGTTTCAGACAGTGCCGGTATTGGCTCCCGACAGTAATCTATTTCCATATCGTAACCCGCAATATCGTATACTTGATTGAAAAGTATTTGCAAATCAACAATAGGTTCAGAGTCTTCTGGAGACAACGGAACTGGGAAAGCAGGAATTGAATCTTGAATATTAAAATGATACATATCACCTGCAGGAAGGCGATTTCCCCGACAGACCAAAATCCGGTATTGACTGTCAAGATTGTTGCCAAAAACTGGCATTGGTTCGCCGCGTCGCAGTAAATCAATCTCTATCAAATGAGTGCGACTGCCGAGGATTTGTTCGCGTTTTTTTTCATACATTTGCCTGCCTTTGCCCGGTCGTTTATTAGTAGGTGAAAGTATTTCGATCGTTGTGACTACTTCTCTCGTTTCTACTCCTCTGATCTCTAAATAACCTTCCTTGATAATTTCAGGCATAGGAAGTGTCACGGTTACTGGTTGTGCTGGAGGTGACAAAACAGCTACATTTGTGGAGGGATGGTTTGATGTCTCAGAACGCTGTACAGTCACATCTGGAATACCGACGAGCAATGAATTTTCGCTGGTTTCATACATTCGCAATTCTACGGCAACTCGATATTTAGGACGCAGTTGCGGAGATAAAAATCTGGCGATTTCACTGATCAACCAATGATGCACTTCAGGCCATAGATTAGGATGTTCTAAATAGGGATCTACACCGGGAAAGGGAGATGGCATTGATTTGACTCCTTAACTCAAGTCTATTTATATTTTAGCAACATTTTGATATTTGTGGAACAGGCCGGACAGCCTGTTTTAGGGGCGGGCATCTTGCCCACCCCACAAGATGTTTTAATGTTTGTGGAACAGGCTGTCCGGCCTGTTTTTTACTTAAACTTCGATCGGCAATTGCATCGGAATTGGAACGCTGTTTTCATCTAAGACAGACAGCGCATTTACGAACACAATTGTATGCGGGACTGTCGGCATTAAGCGGCCGAGGGCATTGAGGTAAGATTCGGCATCTCGGCGACGGGCGAAACGGGCGACTGTTAACCGCTGACACTTGGGGAGGTGCCGAATTAGATGCCACGGTTGAAGTCGATCGCGATAAGTGACTTGTTTTGGTATCATAGGAAAATCCTTCCCACTTTTGTGGGTGGTGAATGAAAGGCGATCGCTCTAGATTTCTCAGGTCACGGGGCGATCGCTGTATCTGTATCTATTAAAAGATATGAGCATAGCTGCTGTCAAGCATAAATGGGATTAATTCGGTTGCGAGTTCGAGAACTAGCTGAGGAGAAGGGTTGGACGCTGAAAGAAGTCTCTGACAGAACGGGAATTCCCTACAGCACGGTTAAAAAATACGCCCAAGCTCCCAAAATGGCAACGGTGGACTACACGGCTTTGCAGAAACTTGCTGAAGTCTTCGATGTGATGGTAGAAGACTTGGTTGAGGTTTTGGAACGGTAAACTGATTTGTCAGCGGGAAAATGGGGTTAATTCGGTTGCGGGTTCGAGAACTAGCTGAGGAGAAGGGTTGGACGCTTAAAGAAGTTTCTGAGCGATCGGGTATTCCTTACAGTACCGTTAGAAGTTATGCTCATTCTCCCAAGCTCGCAACGGTAGATTACACAGCTTTAAACAAAATGGCTCGCGTGTTTGATATTGCGATCGAGGATTTAGTTGAGATTTTGGAAGAGTAGGCTGATTTTTTGCTGGGAATATGGGACGAATTAGGCTGCGAGTTCGAGAATTTGCTCGAGAAAAGGGTTGGAATCTAACAGAAGTCTCCAAAAGAACAGGTATTCCATATACCACGATCATTACCTATGCCAATTCTCCAGGCATGGCAACTGTTGACTACACAGCTTTGGATAAGATGGCCCGTGCGTTCGAGATTGCGATCGAAGATTTAGTTGAGATTTTGGAACAGTAAACTGATTTGTCGCTGGGAAAATGGGATTAATTAGGTTGGGAACTCAAGAAAGACACGGCGGTTTCAACCGCGTCTACACAGACAAAACCCAGATGGTGCGCGGGTTAAGATTCAGCGCGATCGGCAGCGGTCGAGAAACCGGGTTTTTTCTAGAAGACTTCGTGACAGCGTAAAGACTCGATAAAAACCCGGTTTCTTTGTCGGAGTGCGTAAGTCCCGATCGCATTAAAAAGAGGTAAATTGCAATTTTTTGTTTGGTGGGGGCGGGTTTTTGAGATTGTCGATCTGTGTCGTAAAGGGTTGGAAAAACCCGCCCCCACAGGCCGATCGAAGATAGTGCGACCTCTCAAATTTTACGGTTCCTTCCCTACCTCATCTCATATCCAAACAAATTCGGATCGACTTCACCCAAATTCAAATCGGCCAAACCGTACTCCGCCCAACGCCTTTCTACCATCGCCGCCACATCCGGATCGGACTCCAAAACTTCCCCCCATTCGTGATCCGTTTCCGGCGGCATCTTCGTAGTAGCATCAATCCCCATTCTGCCGCCCAAACCAATCTTTTCACTGGCAAAATCTAACGTGTCAAAAGGCGTATTCGGCAGAATAAATACATCCCGAACTGGATCGACTTTAGAACTAATTGCCCACACTACTTGACGCGGGTCGCGAATGTTGATACTTTTATCCACAACAATCACAAACTTAGTGTAAGTAAACTGCGGCAATGCACTCCAAAATGCTAAAGCAGCCCTCCGCGCTTGACCGGGATAGGCTTTATCGATCGAAATAATTGCGGCTTTGTAACTCAGCGCTTCCATTGGTAAGAAGAAATCGACAATTTCCGATACTTGCTGCCGCAAAATAGGGGTATAAATGCGGTTAAGGGCGATCGCCATCATCGCTTCTTCCTTCGGCGGCCGCCCGCTAAATGTGGTCAGATAAATCGGGTCTTTGCGGTGCGTCATGCAGTTGAACCGAACCAGCGGCGAATCCTCCACGCCGCCGTAATAACCCATGTGATCCCCAAAGGGCCCGTCGGGCAAAACTTCCCCCGGAGTAATCGTTCCTTCTAACACGATTTCCGAGTCCGCCGGTACTTCCAAATCTACGGTTTTGCACTTTGCTAAACTCACGCCGGAACCGCCATAAAGTCCGGCAAATAACCATTCCGATAAATCTACAGGAATGGGGGTTGCTGCGGCGAGAATGATTAAAGGATCGACTCCCAGGGCGATCGCAACTTCCAACTTTTTACCAGCCTGCGCCGCTTTCCGCAAGTGCCGCGCGCCTCCCCGGACAGATAACCAGTGGACAGTCATCGTGTTTTTTGACTGCAATTGCAAGCGATAAACGCCCACATTCGGCGTGCCGGTTTCGCAATCTTTGGTAATTACTAAACCGAGGGTGATAATTTTGCCCGCATCTCCCGGATAGGGGCGAATCATCGGGATTTTGTTCAAATCCACGCCTTCTCCTTCAAACACCACTTGCTGACAAGCTGGGAAGAAATCGCGGCCCGGTTTGGCTTTCACTACGTCGAACAAGACTTTGCCAAATTCTATGGCTTGGGATATCTTTTTTGGAGGTTTTGGCTGTTGCAGCATTCCCAATTTTTTGCCGAGCTCTTCTAGTTCGATCGGCTTTTCCATGTTCATCGCCCAGCAAACCCGTTCTTCCGTGCCCAACAGATTAATCGCCACGGGGAATTCTGCCCCTTTGACGTTTTCAAACAAAAGCCCGGGCCCACCCTTGACCAGCATTTGGTTGGAAATTTCGGCAATTTCGAGGTCGGAATCGACTAAGGCGCTAATCCGGCGCAGTTGTCCCCTTTCTTCGAGTAGTTTCAGGAATCCTCGCAAGTCTCTAGCCATTTTCTTTAAGAATTGTTAAGTGTATTTATTTTATTATTAGCCCATCGGCCATCATAAAGTTCAGGTACGATCGTAAGTTAATGAAAAATCCCCGACGTTCGCCCGATCGATTTCGCCACAGCCGCCGTTCTCGCGCCTGGAGGCTCGATCCGTCCCAAGCTTGCCGCCACCAAGGTTTTCACTCTCGATCCCCGTTAAGCAGCGATTGCGGGGAAAGTACGAGAGCCCCTGGAACTAGCGCAGAGTTCGATCGGGGAATTGCGATTTTGCTCTTAGATGCAGAAAATTTGAAACTTGACATTAATGCAGAAAAGTTTTTAGCCAGTTTGTGCGACTATTCCCTCGTCGTGAAAATTGCCTTTGCTAACTGGAAAAGTTCGAGTACGGGCAAGCAGGATGCCGAACTGTACGATCGCGGTTACGAACTAATTCACGTTCCCGGCGGAGCTAACAGCGCTGACGGTAAAATGATTGCCTTTGGTGCTGCTATTTTACACCGCTATCCTGCCGTCCGACAAGTTTTTGTTTGTTCCTCCGACGGTTTGTTAAATCACCTTTGCAATCAACTGCAAAATCAAGGATTGACAGTCTTTCGGGTGTTCCGTCAAAATGCTGTACTGTCTGTAGAAAATCGTCTGAATGGCGATACTAATTACTATTCGTGCGATCGGGAAACGAAAATCCCTACTTTTGAAGAATTGGCCAATCAAGTTGCAGAGTTGTTAAAGGCAGAATACAAATCTATCGACGAGCGGATAGCTCGGCTTTCTACTCTTGTTAAAATTTTTCAAGAGCGCCGCACACTCGATTTCAATTTTACAACTGACAGTGCAGCAATGTTGTTGCATTCAGCAGAAAACGAAATTTCCTTGGCACTTAAACAATTCGTAAATCCTCTGACCGCCAGTCAAAATATTGAATACCAGAAAAATCCCGAAACAGTACCGGCTAAAGCAGTTGCTATTAATTCGCTAGACGCTTTAGAAAAGATATTTTTAACAATAATTGAGGCGGAAATAGTTCAATCGCAAGAATCTGCTATTTCTGTGGTAAAAATCAAGAAAACATTTTTTAATACATATCAGCATCATGCCGATACGGCGGTCAAAAAGTTTTTGGCTAATTCCAGTTTAATAAAATTTTTGCAGTCGCGCCCTTCGGTGTTTCAACTGACATTGAACGGCAGCGAACATCAAGTGGCGATCGCCCGCAACTCTTCAGCACCAACAACTGATTCCTCTCCCGCACTGGAAGCATCTGTAGCAAAAATTGTCAGAGGATTAACTGCTCAACATCCAGGTGGCTACATTTCTGTTACCCAGGTAGCCTCTGAATTTCACAAGCAATACGGTCAACCAATTACTAAAAAGCTGAAATCCCTGCATTTAGACGGCAACTTTCTGGATTTTTTGCAGTCTTGTCAAACCTTTAAAGTTAAGAAAAGCGGTAAAGAACATCAAGTGGCGATCGCCCATTCCTAGTTATCTTAATCTAAGATTAACCAAAACTTAAAACTAAAGTAATTTTTTTCGCCAATTGTTAACAATTTAAAACTTAATCTCCTGTTAACCATAATTTAAAACAAGCTGATTACTTCCTAGGTTTTTAGTTGAGGAATTCAGTCTATCCTATAGAAGAAATTTGCCAGATCAGAACAGGCTCTTTGGCCTGTTTCACAACAGACAAATATTTTTGTGTAGCAGCAGGCATCTTGCCTGCCATAGTTATGTCTACCCCACTTTTAAAGCGAGAGTTAGGTGTTTTTGGCGCTACTCTCATGGGCCTAGGTTCAATCGTCGGTACGGGAGTATTTGTGAGTATCGGAATTGCGGCGGAAATTGCCGGGCCGGGGGTGATTTTGGCTGTGGGTATTGCTGCTTTAGTTGCTGTTTGCAATGGCCTGAATAGCGCTCAATTGGCGGCCAATCATCCTGTTAGCGGCGGTACTTATGAATATGGTTACAAATATCTCAATCCTTGGCTGGGTTTTACCGCCGGCTGGATGTTTTTGTTAGCTAAAACGGCTTCGGCTGCTACTGCTGCTTTGGGTTTTGCAGGGTATTTTTTAAATGCAGTTGGTGTTGCCGATCGCACTTACCTCATCCTAACAGCATTAATCGCCCTCGCCGCCCTAACTTTAATTGTCTTGACGGGAATCAGGCGATCGAATATTGCCAATACCGCCACAGTCTCAGTTACACTCTTATCTCTGGCTGTCTTTATCGCTGCAGGTTTACCAGAAATCAGATGGGAAACAGCCACTGTACAAAATGATAGTTCGATCGGCTCCATCCTCCACGCCACCGCCCTAATGTTTGTCGCCTACACCGGTTACGGCCGCATCGCCACAATGAGCGAAGAAGTGCGGGAACCGAGTAAAACCATTCCCAAAGCCATAATTTTTACTTTGGTGCTGACAATGCTGCTTTACCTGGCGGTAGCAATAGTTGTCGCAGGCGCGGGGGGAGCAGATAAATTGTCTCTGCAAACAGGCGGCACGGCTGCACCCTTGGAAGTCATCGCCCGCAGTTTCCCCACTCCCGGAGTTTCTCAACTGCTAGCCGTCGGGGCAATTACTGCCATGCTGGGAGTATTGCTGAACCTAATTTTAGGCTTGTCGCGCGTCTGGCTGGCGATGGGGCGGCGGCTGGATGTGCCCAGAATCTTAGCGCGGCTGAATCCCTCGGGCACAACGCCCTATGTGGCTGTGGTATTTGTCGAAATTACGATCGCACTTTTAATCCTCGTCGGCGATGTTAAAATCACTTGGTCATTCAGCGCCTTTAACGTTTTGATATATTACGCCATCACCAACCTAGCAGCGCTGCAACTTTCCCCCGCCCAAAGACTTTACCCGCAGTGGCTGGCTTGGGTGGGATTGGCTGCGTGTTTGTTTCTGGCTTTTTGGGTAGAAAGGGAAATTTGGCTGACAGGATTGGCGTTAATTGCTGCCGGTTGGGTTTTGCGGGCGATCGTCCGGCGACCGACAAGAAACTAACATTATGATAGATTGAGACACCATCCCGCATTGTAGAGGGCCATGCCCGATCGAACTTTCTTTCCAGCGACTCAAGAATCAGTCGCAATCAGCGCCATCAGTCGCTATATCGCTCAAACACTAACATCCATTCACGAACAACATCCCGAATGGATAGCTGAAAAATATAGGAAAACCCCCTGGGCAAAACCTGATTTTCAGGCAGTTTTGATTGGAAAATTGACCAAAACCTTCAAAGTAGCCAGCGATACAAATTCCCTGCTGCAGACAGCCAAAAACTATCTCAAAATTCTGCTGATTCCAGAATTCATCAATTCACCTCAATTCAGCAAAATATTTGCCAAAATTCAGCAGCTAGCCACACCCCAAACAGCACCAGCCCAATCACAAAACTCAGTTTCCCCAAAACCTCCAACTCCCACCGCCCATCAAACAAATTCCCTTCCTGCCGGCATCGCCATCTTGTTGCTAGATGTCGAAAACTTGCAACTCACCATCGAAACCGAAAAATTCCTAGAAGGAATTTGCCACTATCCCGTCCAAATCAAAGTTGCCTTTGCCAACTGGCGCAGCATGGGCAAAAAAGATGCCGAATTTCACCAGCGCGGCTATCAACTAATTCACGTCCCCCCCGGCAAAGACAGCGCCGACTTAAAAATGGCTACAGTCGGCGCATCGATTTTCGTACATTATCCCACAGCAAAAGAGATTTTTGTCTGTTCGTCCGATCGCGCCCTCACCCACCTCAGCAATACACTGCAAGCCCACGGATTAACCGTATTTCAAGTCCGCAAGCAAATAGATAAAATCATAGTTTTAAACAGCAAAACCGGACAAATAGAAACCCATTCCCTCGTAACCTTACCGGAAATCACACCCCTAGAACAATTAGTTATTCAGCTCAAAGAATTAATCAAAAAAGAGCAACAGCGCACCTCAACTCAGTGGATAAAAATTTCTACAATCTCAACTTTATTTAAGCAAAATTACGGCTTAGCCCTCAATCAATTGGCAGAACAACATTTGCTCGGCAATAAAACCAGAGATATCTTCCTCAAATATCCGACCGAGTTTGTCCTCCACAAACCCTCAGAAAAATTTCAAACCTATGTCACCCTTTTTGAAGTTAAATTGCCCCCCCAGCCACCAATACTCAACAAAGAAAATTCAAACAACACCCAAGCAGCACCTGCCAAATTGACAGACATTAATTCTCTCGAAGACTTGGAAACAGCTCTCCTCAAAATAGTTAGCGACTTAACCGGCAACTCTCCCGATAATTCTGTATTTCTGTCCAATCTAGGTAGCGAATTTCACAGACAGTACGGCAAACAAATTACCCAAATAATTAAAGACTTTAACATCGGGAGAAAATTTCCTAAATTTTTGCAATCCTGCGCTTCTCTCCAGCTCAAAAAAACCGAAAAAGGCTGGCAAGTTTCTCTAAAATAATTATTGGTTATTGGTTGTGGGTTATTGGTTATTGGTTATTGGTTATTGGTTATTGGTTATTGGTTATTGGTTATTGGTTATTGGTTATTGGTTATTGGTTATTGGTTATTGGTTATTGGTTATTGGTTATTGGTTATTGGTTCCCCAATTCCCAATCCCTCCGTTTCGCTGGGCCTTCTTCCCTGCGCGGGCCAATCCCTCCGCTTCGCTGGGCCTTCTCCCCCAATCCCCAATCCCCAATGAATGCTGACTGCTGACTACTGACTGCTGACTAATGACTAATGACTAATGACTGCTGACTAATTCCCAATTCCCCATAACTTGAGTTATCATACAATCTGGACATAAAGAAATGTAAAGAGATATGCAGGACAAAGTTGTGGTTGTGGTGGGTGCGACTGGCGGCATCGGTTCAGCAGTCGCCCGCAAACTCGCCGATGCCGGCGCGACGCTAGTGCTCGCCGCCAGAGACAGCAGTAAATTAGACGCTTTAGCAAGCCAATTTTCCGCAACAGAGTTACTTTGCGTACCGACAGATATCACCGATTTGCCACAAGTCGAAACGCTGATGCAAAAAACAGTCGAACATTTCGGACAAATTGATGCCCTCGTAAACGCCGCCGGTGCCGGAATTCTCAAGCAGTGGAACAAGTTAGAACCCGCTGATTTAGATGCGATGCTTGACTTGAACTTGAAAGGCAGTTTTTACACTTCTCAAGCAGCAGCCAATGTCATGAAAGAGCGCAAATCCGGTCACATCTGCAATGTCATCGGGATTTTGGGCAAGCATTCGATGGCGATGGGAACGGCTTATTGCGCTTCCAAGTTTGGAGTGGTTGGTTTCAGTAAGTGCATGGCAGATGAGCTGCGCCGCTACGGCATTAAATTTACGCTATTCTATTTTGGCGGGGTCGATTCTCCGTTTTGGGATAATGTGAGTTTGAAGGTAGACAGGTCAAAAATGCTGACTCCTGAAACTGCTGCAAATGCGATTATGTTTGCTCTTGCTGCTGACCCGCAATCTGTGCCGTTAGAAATTAATATTCAGCCCGAAAGTCATTTATTCTTTTAGTAGTTTGCAAGGTATAAATTGCACAGCCGACGAGTTTTTATGGTGTGCGCGGTCCATCATCGTTTTGCTGCAAAAAAACAGGTGCAATCTCTCGACTAAAGTCGTGGAAATTGTTAAAATTTCTACTAAAGTTAAAGCTTCTAGATTTATCTGTGCAGTAAATCTCAACTCTCAAATCGATTGTCCAGGGCTAGCAACCAGGTTGCTAAGTTTGATTTTTTTGATGCTGAAACCTAATATCGTTTCCGGTTGCATCGGAATAATAAAATCGAATCAACAGTTAACACTCAACCATTCAGTTTTTCCACCCGCCCGTCAACAGTCAACTCTCAACTCTCAACTCTCAACTCTCAACAGTCAACTCTCAACAGTCAACTCTCAACAGTCAACTCTCAACAATTCCGGTATGAGTGCCACCGGAACTGATATAACTTCCCCAAGCAATCTTCTTGACTTTGAGTCGGAAAAATCCTAACGTGAAATAGCGGTTCTCTGCTATTTGTGCAGTTCCAACTTAACAGACCAGACAGCGCTGGGTACTGATGCCGAACCCGATCGGTTGCCTCCGTCAACCCACCAAATTCAAGTTATCCCAGATACCTAGTTTCTTTTAATTGCCGATGTATTTCTACCTTCGGAGGGAGTGATTATATTTACTTTTTACGTTATTATTAGGCGAGCGCTTTAAAAATAAATGAAAAATATCCATTCCTCTGTCTGTAATTGGCAGTTTTCCACTAAAAATCAGCCGATTTTCCATTTTTCACTTGCCATTTTCAATTATTGATTATGGAGTTTGACCGCATTCACTTTTACGTAGAAAATGCTAAAGTATCCCGCGACTGGTTTGTCAGCCACTTAGGCTTTAAATCAATCGCAGGTTCTTCCAACAGCCACACTAGCACTGAATCTGTCAGCAGCGGTAATGTATGTTTTGTTTTATCTTCGCCCCTGACACCTGCTAGTCCCGCTGCTAGTTGGTTGAAGTTTCATCCTCCCGGAATTGCCGATGTGGGTTTTCGGGTAAAAAATATTGAATTAGCAGTAGCTAGAGCGGCTGCTGCAGGCGCTCAAATTCTGGAACCGATTCAAAAAGACCTCACAGCAGCAGGCTGTTTTAAACGGGCAAAAATCGCTGGTTGGGGAGATTTAAGCCACACGCTGGTTGAGCAAATAGAAGAAAATTTAGCGCTACCGACTTCTGGTAAGCTGTCGCTGTTTACCTTAATCGACCACGTAGTTTTAAATGTTGAATCGGGCGATTTGTCAAGTGCTGTTAGTTGGTATCAAAAAATATTAGGTTTTACGCCGCAGCAAAATTTTGACATTAAGACTGAAAATTCGGCCTTGCGAAGCCAAGTTATGATGCACGCTGAAGGTGGGGCGCAATTCCCAATTAACGAACCGGCATCGACTAATTCTCAAATTCAAGAGTTTTTGACTGCAAATCGGGGGTCGGGAATTCAGCACATGGCTTTACAAACTGCTGATATTGTAAGGGTTGTTGCCGATTTGCGATCGCGCGGTTTGCCTTTTCTGCCCGTTCCTGCAACATATTACTCCCAATTGCAACAGCGGCAAAACGATTTGCCCGCAGATTGGCAAGCAATTGCAGCTTCTCAAGTTTTGGCAGATTGGCAAGACAATACTCCCGCCGCGATGCTGCTGCAAATCTTTACTCAGCCAATTTTTGCCGAACCGACTTTCTTTTTCGAGATTATTGAGCGCCGAGTTGCTTTAATTAACGGCAAAAAGGTGCAAGCTGGAGGTTTTGGAGCTGGCAATTTTCGAGCTTTATTTGAAGCAATTGAACGGGAACAAATGAAGAGGGGAAATTTAATCGATAATTGATAAGACTGCCAATTTTTAGATCAAGCAAGCCTGTCTTTGAGCAATGCGAGATCGTTCCACCCGTAGGCAATTTCTTTGACTGCAACTCCTGCTTTATTTGTTTGGTGTTCGTCCACTTTTTCGCCTCCTAAAAATTCATAAAACTTGCAGGCAGAATTTTCTCCCAGTACCCAAACTAGCATCGAATTCAAGCTTGATTCAGTCAATTTTGTGACAACTGCTCGCACGAGTTGCTGTCCGATTCCCTGACGCTGATATTCCTCCAAAATATAGATAGCAAATAATTCTCCTTGATAAACATATTTGCCAGTACGCTCGCAGCCGCCCGCAGCAAAACCCACAATTTGTCCAGAGTCATTCTCGGCAACGCAGACAAAATCCCCAGTATTTTTGACGTTTGACAGGATTTCTTGCCAGTTGTTTTCTCGTTTTTGATATGACAGTTGCGCGAGGTAATCTGCCGGTACAATTTTTCGGTAAGCTGTCCGCCAAGTGTCTAGATTAACTCGTGCAATTGCAGGTGCGTCAGCAATTTTAGCTTCTCTCACAATCATCAGAACATACTCCTTTCTCGCCCTGAAATTCTCTCTTCTATTCTGTAGGTAATTTGTACATTGGCAATTTTCGGACAAATACCGTTAGGACTTACAGCGTATTCCAGGTTTATTAAGTTTACCGCAGAAACCGGGTTTATTGACAGTTTTTGCATCATTACTGATTCTGTTCGCAGAAACCCGGTTTCTCGCTCTCTATATGCTGGTTTTAAGTTCTGACAGGTGCAACCAAATGTTACGGTTAATTTAACTAAATTGAAAATTGAACTCCTCTAAGAAGTTTTTTATGATTGACAAAGCTAGCCGAGTATGAGTTAGAGCCAATGTTTTTAACATTTATTGAAACTCAGCCTGAAATCATCATGGATTCAGGGCTGTATCGATCGATCGAATTTAGAGATTTGCGCTTTTTGTGCTGCACTTGTTCATTGTAGATTCCCTGATATTGGTTACAATCGCTACAGTTTAGAACGGGCACAGTTTAATTGAACTTTTGCCTTTAATTAGCACCATTTATATAGAGCTTACCTGTTCGGGGTATTTGTGTCAACTTTTGTAAATAACCTATTACCTTGAAGTGATATAATATCGAACAATTTGTATAAAAGCTGGAAAATACTCTGCTAAATGCTGAGACTTATTACTGACTTTGACGGGCCGATTATGGACGTGTCCGATCGCTATTACCGAGTTTACTTGCACTGTCTGGCCGAAACTCAACGCGAGGATCAACCAGTCCGCGAACTCGCCTTAGCCGACTTTTGGGACATGAAGCGGGCGCGGGTTCCCGAAACCGAAATCGGCATCCTTTCAGGATTAGACGCAGCTCAAGCCCTGGAATTTGCCCAGAAGCGCCGTCAAATCGTCCACACTCTCCCCTACCTGATTTACGATCGACCCGCTCAGGGGGCCGTGGAAACCCTAGAGAAGGTGCAGCGCGCTGGAGTAGACTTAACGGTGATGACCATGCGCCGTGTCAGGGAACTAGACGAAGCTTTCACCCGCTGCAATTTAGGGCAATTTTTCCCTGAAAACCGTCGCTACTGCCTCCCCAACGATTACGTCAAAACCGGGGATGTCAAAGATAAGCCTTTGCTGATGGCAAGAGCTCTCGCCGAGCTGCCGCCGGCTTCTGAGGTTTGGATGGTGGGGGATACTGAGGCGGATATGATAGCGGCCAAAACGCACGGTGTCAAGGTAATTGGTGTTTTGTGCGGAATTCGCGATCGCGCTCAATTAGAAATGCACCAACCGGATTTAATTGCTAACAATTTGAGCGCAGCAGTTGAGATGATTTTAGGTAGTTGTTAGTTGTCAGTAGTTAGTAGTCAGTTGTTAGTTGTTACCTGATGTGATATCGTTTCCGCTTGGATCGGAATGATTTAACCGGATCTAGTACACAGAGTCCGAGAATATATATCTGAATCATTCCGATGAAGAGAGGATTTGAGATTAACAGTTAACTGTTAACAGTCAACATCATAAGGGGTGTAACCGGAAATGATATTATTTGTCTCAGGTTTTGATTCCACAATTATTAGTTGTTGGCTGCTGGCGATGCCAAAAAAGGAAGGTTTCGACTCCTGATAGTCGATCGCCAAATTTTAGATTTTTGTTCGAGTTCGCAGATTCATCTGTCGAGTCAATTTTTAAATCTCAAATTTCCAATCCCAAATCGACTGCTCGATGACCAGTGACCAACAACTAATGACAACTAACAACTAACAACTAACAACGGACAACTAACAACTGACTGCTGACTAATGACTGATGACTGCTGACTGCTGAACTATCGCAGAAAACTGCTGAACAGCCACAGAATCAAAAACGTAAACAAAGCAATAAGTTTCTCTGTTGAGATAAATCCTGTACTGAGCAAAGGGCCCAAAAGACCTCCCAGCACCAAGCCTAGAACCAAGCCAGCCACAGTCAGCAGCACGGCCCGACCAAATTTTTGTTCTTTGCGATTAACAAAATAAAGACAAGTGCCGACTCCAATAGCCAGAGTCAACTGTAGTAAAGAATCATTAGCCGCCGGATAAATACTCAGTCCGCCCAATCCCGCATATACGCCAGCGGGCCACAAAATGTCCGATCGGCTAGGAGTATCGATCAGCCGCTGCAACCAAGCAGGGCTGCCCGACGGAGGAGACGGAGTAAAGCTTGCCGGTGGCGGAGTCAGCCGCTCGGGAAACCGGATGCGTTCGGGGACTTTAATTTTACCTTCCTGTCGCTGCCGCAGGCGATCCATCAGAATCGCGTCATAAGCAGCTTCGATCGATTCCAAACGTTTCTTGTCGCCGCTGTGCTGCTCTGCCTGACGGGTGCGGGCCTCTTGCACTTCATCAAAGGAAGCATCTTCATCGACTTCTAGCAGTTGATAGGGAGTTGGCTCACTCATAAAACTTATTGGTATGCAGAAAACTCAGCGTCTTTAGACCTGAGAGGGATGCGAGCGGGCGGTGTGAACCGCCGTGGTATGAAAGTGTAGGATGTTATGGTTAACCGCGAGTTAACCTTTCGATCGCTAAGCATTTTTTATCCACCAGCGCTGGGTCATTGATTTTAATAACCCGCCCAAGACTCTCGTTATAGTGCAATCTTAACAAGAGAGGAAAGCGGGGCGGGGGTTCGCGGCCGCTTTCCCAAAAATTTTGCTGGTAGTTTTTAGCCGATCGGACAGGAACCAGCAAACCTTGCGAAGGTAGAAAAAAGTAGAAGGCATTGGGCAACAGGAAATAAAAAATTATGAATCCAAAGATTTTTGTTTTTACCTTAGCTGTCTCAAATTTTACCTGCTGCCGAATGCTTTGAGTATTAACTTGTCCCGCAGGTGCTGACAATTCCCGACCACTGGATTTTTTTTAGTCGATCGCGGCGGTAGGAAAAAAAGCGAGCCGAGTCAGAATAAGTACAAAAAGGAGCGATCGCCACTTGAGAAAGATCGATTCCCAATTGCTGCAATTGCAGAGCATTGCAGAGGCGAACATCCAAGCGTACTTTTCCCGGTTCTGGATCTGCCAGTACAGGAGATTCTGGCAATTGGTGCAAAAACTCTAGAATATCCTCGGCTGTCGCACCAACGTCTCTGGGAGCAATCGCCGCTCCCAGAGACGCTGCCACTTCCACAGATACTTGGTAAACCTTTCCAGCGATCGCCGGGCCCATAGCAATCTTCAGATTTTCTAATTGACTGCCGGCGGCCACAAGTCGATCGATCGCCTCTGGTAATATCTTAGCAGCAGTCCCGCGCCAACCTGCGTGAACGGCGGCCGCCAGTCCGGTACGATCGTCAGCAATCAGCACCGGCACGCAGTCGGCCGAGCAAACCCACAGCGCCTCAAACTCGCGCTCTGCCACCAAGCCATCAGCCTCAACATAGGTTTGAGCGGCGGCGGGCGACAACTGACCGGTTTTGACTACCGCATTGCCGTGTACCTGCTGGAGGCGGTAAACCTGGGCTCCGGGTGCGAGAACTTCTGTCAGATCGATCGGGCCTTGGGGCGAGAAATCGCGAGTAAAAAAGCCGTGAGACCACCGGGAGAGCAGGCTACAAGTTAGATAGGGCAAACCATCCGAGTGCTGCCAGTGCCAACCGCTCACCCCAGCTTGTCCGGTTTGTTGAGAGTCAGAAAAATTTGTCAAGCGATCGCCAGCTAAAGTCATCAAACCCATCCATCCCCAAGCGAATCATTTGCATTCTATTCTAAGCAATCAACAATTTTGGCGACAGATTTTAAATGCGCGCGATCGGCCTTCAACAAAAAAATCGGCATCAAGGAGGCGGTTAACTGCGGTGGAATCTGCCCAAATTTGGCGCGACCCGATAAATACAGACAACTAATTAACACGCCGGAACCCCAAAGCGCTATCATCAATTGTGGCCCTGGCAGTCCGCGATCGCTGCCTTGCAATCGGAAACCCAAAAACCAAGGCATCGACCGCCGATCGACGCAGCAGCATTCTAGCTGGTTCGACGCGCTAAAAAAATTGCCTCCAGCCAGGTAAAATCAGTTGAGTTTCTATATTTAAAGATCCCGATTGCCAGACATTCGATCCAGACCCAGCCAAAAAACAGATACTTGCTCCAAGACTCCTGTCGCCAGCAGCCCAAAACTTGAGACTGAGATTCCTGCTTCCAGATTCTAATGCTGCAAGTAAATCTCAAAGCTCAAATCTCAAATAGACTGACTTCGATCTCCTTGCGTCCCCTGTTGATTTGGGAAAAAAAATCGTGAAACCTGTTCCAGACAAACAAATCACAGCTCATTTGAACACCAAAGAGCCAAAAAATCACCCTAAAGGCCCCCGGAGTCGATCGCGCCTTTTGTCCGATCGCTCGCTGCTGGTGGGACTGGGCTGCCTCGCCAGTTTGGGACTGCTGAGCAAAGGTCTAGTGTGGGCCCAAACCGAAACTCCGCCTGCAGAACAAGCCGTCCCCAGCGCAGCAGACCTCCAGCCGCTATTTGAAGCACCTCTGCCGCCCCCGGAACCGGCATTGAGCCAAGTGGAGCCAGAACCGTACCCCGAACCGCAGGCAGAAGCTCCGCCTCCGGAACCTGTGTATGCCGAACCGCCCCGGCAGTCAGATTACGTCACCGAAGCACCTCCATCCCAATATTATTTGCCCGAACCCGCGCTGATTCCCCTGCCAGAAGCGACGGCCCAGGAGCCTCCTTTTGAAGCGCCAGTTAACCCAGCCTACGCAGAAAGAGACCAAACAGACTACAGCGCTGGTGCTACCAGCGACTACTACGAACCGCCGACAAAAATCGAGTTTGCAGAGCGATCGAGCGGCTGCGAAGGTTCCTGGTATTCAGGCGGTTCGTGCGGGACTGCTGCTGTTTCCGAGCCGGTCAGGGCCGAAGCCGCCCCTCCCAGCAACAGCCCGGAAACTCCGATCGCACAAGAACCCAATTACAACCGGGAAACTCCGGTTGCAGGTAACTCATATATTGCACCCCCTCCTCCACGAAATCTGCCACAAAACCTTCCCGGCAATGTTCCGAGAAATGTTCGGGAAAATGTTCGGGGAAATTTTGCCGAAAATAATCGCGGTAATTCTGTTCGCAAAGTCGATCGAGCCCTAGAACAAATAGGCAACCAGGTTTGGGGGCAAGAAAACCGAGGTCAATCCGCTTATAAACCCAGAGACTCCTGGGCAGACAGAGGCTACTCGGCAGACAGCGGCTACTCGGTTAACCCTGCATCCTACGGTGGCCCAGCTCCAGCGCCCAGCATGGGACTCGGGCCGATTCAAGTCGGTGCCGTTAGTGTCAGCAGCGGCAGCAATACAGGTTTTGCTTACTACAATCTCACGCCCCGTCCTTTAGGAAAGCCCGGAAATGGCAACACCAGCCTGCTGTTTCCGCTATCTATTGCAGCAGAAATTACTTCGCCGTTCGGGTGGCGGACTCATCCAGTTATGGGCTACGGCAGGTTTCACACCGGAACAGACTTGGGAGCTCCGATGGGAACGCCCGTACTGGCTGCCTATGCAGGTCAAGTGGCGATCGCCGATTGGTTGGGCGGCTACGGTTTGACAGTGGTTCTAAACCACAACAAACAGTCTCAGGAAACTCTCTACGGCCACCTTTCGGAACTGTTTGTCAAACCCGGAGAGTTTGTGAAACAGGGAGAGACCATCGGCCGAGTCGGCAGTACGGGAATGTCTACAGGGCCTCACCTCCACTTCGAGGTGCGGCAAATGACCGATCGGGGTTGGGTGGCGATCGATCCGGGCGCTCAGCTAGAATTCGCCGTAGCAAAAATGATCGGCACTTTGGAAACCGCCAAAGTACCGCAAATGCCGAAAATCGTCGAAATACAAAGCGCTAAGGGACTCAAAGATTTAGAAAACGACCTGCCCCAGCTTCCACCTCTGCCACTGGGAATGGACATCGAAGTTCACAACCTCCAGCCGCCATTCCCGGAATTGTTAAAAGCTGACACTTCTGGCATCAAAGACAAGGAAGCCGTCAAACCCAAAACTCAGAAGCAAGCTAGCAGGTAAAAATTGCAAATTGTCTGGATTGATTTTTTTAGGGGCGCGCGAATAGCCCGCCCCGCGAGAAAATTTATGTTTTGTGGAATACCGGATTTGATATAACGCAATACCTTGGGTTATATCAAATCCGGTAGCATCGGAATTATAAAATCAAGTCATATCAAATCCGCGCTTCATAGTTCTGTATTTATCTCTCTCTTGTCTTCCTCTGTGTTCTCTGCGCCCTAGAAAGGTTAAATCATTCCGATGCTACCGGAAACGATATTAAGCATAATTGTAGGTTGGGCCCCGTGAGGAGCGAACCGTTCGTTCCACTCCGCCCAACCTACATAGATTTGTTGAGTTTTAGCCTTAACCCAACCCTATTGTGATATAACGAAAAAAAACCGATAAAAATTGGTAATTTGCAGCCTATGTTAATAGCGCAGCATTTGTGGGAATTAATTTTATTTCTAATTATTGCAGCCGGGCCAATTCCCTTAAGCTTGTCTCTTGCCTTCGAGAATCAAAACGAAAACCGTAACTGTTCGTTTGCCCATTTTCTCCTCGTACTTTTGACGGGATGGAGCATTGTACAAGTTTGTCTTGGCTTGATTTTGGGAAGTGCCGATCGCCTAAATCTCCCTCAAGTCATTATAGCAGAAATTCTGATTTGCGCGATCGGCACAATCCCGCTCTATGCCAAGAAAAACAGAGCTTTTACCTTATCGCATTGGCAGATCCCCAAACTCAAGCAACCCCTCAAAAACTCCGAAATTCTAATTATTTTGACCGCCGTTTTTGCAGGAATTGTGCTGTGTTACACCCTAGCAACCAAACCCACAACCAATTATGATTCATTGTGGTTTCACCTGAGTGCGATCGCCCGATGGTATCAAACCCATTCATTTACACTATTAGATGCCGCCGGAAATTGGATTTTTGAACAAGAGCAAGCCCGAATATATCCCTACAACTGGCACGTTTTATCTGCCCTGTGCGTGTTCCCCTTCCAAGAAGACTTTCTCGCAGCTTTTCCCCTGCTAATAGCCTGGGTAATTGAAGGAATAGCCATCTATCTATTGAGCGTAAAATTTGGATCGACCAGAATTCACGCTATGGCAGCATCAACATTAGTATTGACAGTACCGATGGTGCTCAACCAAGTTAACACCATTCACCCAGACTTACCGCTAGCTGCCATATTTACAGCAGGTTTGTATCTAGGTTTATCCTATCACAGCAGCCGATCGCCATCCGAACTCTCTCTCTTTTTAGCATCTGTAGGAATGCTAGCAGGAATAAAAATTACTGGCACAGTCTATGCAGCCTCACTTTTAGGAGGTTTAGCAATATTAGAAATTCACAGATTCGCGGTTAACAAAAATTCCGCACCAGTTAATTTTAGAATTCACCGCTCGCTCAAACCAGTCTTGCTGTGCGGCATAGCTTGTTGCTTGCTTTTAGGAGGTTTTTGGTATGCGAGAAACTTGCTGCAAATCAATTATCCTGTCGGCGAAGTCGGCGATATTAAAATTCCCTTAGAGCCTGTTCGCATACAGTCTCCCATACCTGCACCAATACCTTCGGTACAGCAGCCGCCCGCTTCGTCACTTCTGAAAATTTGGCAAAGCACTTTAGCCGCTCAATTCAATCCCGCCAATATTTCCCACTGGCAAACTGTCGGAGCACAAATTATCATTAGATTGCAACTGCCCTTTCTGGCGATCGCACTTCAAGTCTTAGTAGCACCTCTGGCTTTGCTGCCAGCCAAAACCAGAACAATCAATCAAAATAGTATCATTTTAATTGTGGTTCTCGCCAGCACCGGAATTCTGTATCTAATTACACCTTACACCTCCGGTACTGCTGGAGAGTCGATCGGTCAACTCAGCCCCATACTCGGTTTCAATCTCAGATACGGATTTCCCTGTTTAAGCTTGATAGGCATAGCTGCAGCAGCTACAGCAACCAAATTAAAAACTCCGAATCAACTTGTCGTAGCAGTTGTTTTAATTAGCAGCATTTCTGGCATTATTAGCAACATAATTTTTGACCTAATTAAAAATGCTTCTTTTACTGGCAACAGTATTGTTTGGGGAAGCGGATTGATTGACAGGTTTAAATCCGAGCCAGCGGCAGCCATCAATGTAGTAATGAAAATATTAGCTCCCTACGGGCTAGATTTAGCAATATACCTGTTAGCTTATATGGGCTTTATGCTGTTAGGTTGGATTTTGTTAAAGCAAAGTTCAAGTTTAACCGAGTTAAATAATAAACTGGTAAACTTGAAAAAATCGAGTTATATCATGCTCATTTGTCTGTGCCTAGCATTAATCGTAAGTGCGAGTTGGGTTGCCAGGGAAAAACGAGATATTGCTCGCGCCGAACTGTATCGCGGCATTTACGAATATATCGATAAAAATACAGTAGCTGATGAAAAAATAGGATTCTTTTTAAGTTCCCGCAGTTACTTGTTTTACGGAAAAAATTTGGACAGACAAGTTTTATACGTGCCGTTTAGAGCCGATCGACTTCCGGCATGGATTGACAACCTCCGCAAAAATAAAATTAGCACAGTAGGATTCGGGCCCCTGACTGAGACAGACAAATACACCAAACAAGCTTTGTCTTGGCTGACAAGTTCCGAGGGCCCGCTGCAACCAGTTTTTGGCAAAGACTTTAATACTGAGCCGGTGCTGTACCGCTTGAAAAATTAAAACTTATTAGTTATCATGAACCAAGCTGAAACTCTCTTTTCAATTATTGTTCCGACTTACAATCGTCCCGACAAATTAGCGGCTTGTATTCAATCTTTTGTTGAACTTGAATATCCGCGCGATAAGTTTCAAGTTATTATCGTCAACGACAGCACAGAAATATCTGTAGAAAATACAATTTCCCCTTTTCTCGATCGGCTAAATCTCACACTTCTCACACAACCAAACTCCGGCCCGGCAACGGCGCGAAATACTGGAGGTTTTGCCGCAGCAGGGAAATTTTTAGTGTTTACAGACGATGACTGTACTGTGGCGACAGATTGGCTGCAAACTCTGGAAAAGCGATTTGGGGAAACACCGGATTGCTTAATCGGAGGTCGAATTATTAACGCACTTCCTGATAACATATATTCTACGGCCAGCCAGCTACTGATCGATTACCTTTACAGTTACTATAATGCTATTGGCGATCGCGCGCAATTTTTTACTTCTAACAATTTTGCGCTTCCCGCTGACTCATTCCAAAAAATCGGCGGCTTTGGCAGTTTTTCCTTCTCTGGAGAAGATCGGGAATTTTGCCATCGGTGGCTTAATTCCGGCTATGGCGCGGTTTACGCTCCCGAAGTTATAGTCTATCATGCCCACAAACTGACACTACACAAATTTTGGCAGCAGCAATTCAATTACGGTAAAGGTGCTTTTTTGTTTCAGCAAGTTACTTCTAAAAGTGCGGTTAAGGGAAAACTGCAACATCCGTCATTTTATCTCAATTTGCTTACTTATCCATTAGTTCACACGCAGGGCATTCAAAAGCTATTAATCGCAGGATTGTTTTTGGTTTCGCAGGTGGCAATTGTAGCGGGTTTGTTATGGGGGAAAAATAATTTTGTTGGGGAATAGTTTGGGATTTTTTAACCGCAGAGAGCGCAGAGAGCGCAGAGAGAGTTGTCAGATTTAGTAGGTGTGTCAGCTTTATTTTTTAGTCCGCGCACCATCCGGACTTTGTTTCTGTAGGGGCAATCCCCCCGTGGTTGCCCGGTTTCAACCGCTGAGTTATCTACATGAATCCGTGTTCTGCTAAGAATTCTGGTGTAATTGTTCCCAAACTTTTGATTGCTGGGGTTTCTTCCCAGGGTTCGGGCTGTGTTTGCCGGCCGCTGCGGAGAAATTTTGCTACGTATTTACCTAGAATGTCTGCTTCTAAGTTTACTAAACTTCCTGGTTGCAAATAGCTGAGGTTTGTCTCGCTGAAACTGTGGGGAATTACGGCAATTTCAAACCAATTTCCGTCTGCATCGCAATCTGCCACGGTTAGGCTGATGCCGTTGATGGCGATGCTGCCTTTGGAAACTATGTATGGTGCGATTTGACGCTGCCATGCTGCATTGGCTGCTGGTGGGGCTGCAAACTTCATTTCCCAAGCGTTGGCGGTTTGGGTTGATGCGGCTAAACTGCCGATCGCATCTACGTGCCCCGTTACGAAATGTCCGCCTAGTTTGCTGCCGGCGCGCAGGGATGTTTCTAGGTTCACCAAAGCATCGGGGAATGCTCCCAAAGTAGTGCGGCGCAAGGTTTCTGGGGAAGCGACGGCGACAAAACCTTGGGGCAGAACTTCTACTACTGTCAAGCAAACTCCATCTACGGCTACGCTGTCTCCAATGGCTAAATCTTGTAAAATTTGGTAGGAGTTGCTTGAGGTGCAGGAAATTTGGAAGTAGTCGTTGCCTAGCGACTTTAGCTTTCCCAGAGATTGAATTAGTCCTGTAAACATAGGGGTTTTTCCTTAGTCGATCGCTTATTTACATCAAATCACAGGGACAAACCACACGCAGAAGTTTTTACTTTCCCCGCCTCCCTCTTTCCATCAAAAATCTAAAATCTAAAATCTACAGTCCCCGATCCGTTGCAGATTCAGGCGAAGATCGAGTCATACTGGATTTAGGTCATTTTTATGTCCGAGTTCTCTACCGCCTTGCAGTGTCTTAATTCTATGAGGCCGATCGAATGATTGAAATGAAAGTCGCTGGAATTGCCTTAGATGCAGCCACGCGCAGCCCTATTGTCTTATTGAGAGATGCTACTGAGCGACGCGCTTTGCCTATTTATATCGGTCAGGAGCAGGCTAAGGCTATTATTAGCGCTCTCGAAGGTAACAAGCCTCCTCGACCCTTAACTCACGATCTGATGGTCGCTTTCCTGGAGGCCTGGAGTATTACCTTGGAGCGGATAGTGATTCACTCGCTGCAAGATAATACCTTCTATGCCGTGCTGATCGTCCGTCAGGGAGAAGTTAAAAAAGAGCTCGATGCCCGACCCAGCGATGCCATCGCCCTAGCTCTGCGGACGAATACTCCCATCTGGGTGATGGAAGAAGTTGTCGCCGATGCTTCGATACCGGTCGATCGAGATGCTGATGAAGCTGAACGCCGCGCTTTCCGGGAATTTATCTCAAACCTCCGCCCGGAGGATTTGATCAAGAGAAGCGGTTTGGGCCAGGGCGAAACTTCCTGAGATTTATGCGCTATCGACTGTTTGGCAAAACAAAGTTGCATCTGTCGGTATTTTCCTTGGGAACCATGCGCTATTTGGCTTCTGAGGAAATTGCCTGTCAGACTGTACAACAGGCGGTATCTCAGGGGATCAATCACCTGGAAACGGCGGCTGGTTACGGTTGCAGCGAGGAATATCTCGGTGCGGCCATTTCGGCTGGTTTGTCGATCGATCGATCGCGCTTCCACATCACTACAAAAATCCCCCCAACCGATGATGCTGCTGCTATGGAACGCTGCATCGATTTATCTCTCAAACGCCTGAATCTAGACTATATCGACTGTCTGGCAATTCACGGTTTGAATTCTTGGGAACATTTGGCCATTGTACGATCGCCCGCAGGCTGCATGAGGGCCGTACAAAAAGCCCTCGCTGACGGTCGCATTCGGCACGTCGGTTTTTCGACTCACGGGCCTCTGGAGCTGATTTTGGCTGCGATCGAAACAGATTTATTTGAATTTGTCAATCTGCATTATTACTATTTTTTTCAGCGCAACGCCCCGGCAATTGCACTCGCCAAAGACAAAGATATGGGCGTTTTTATCATTTCCCCGGCAGACAAAGGAGGGCAACTCTACACGCCCCCGGAAACTCTCGCACAATTGTGCTCGCCTTTCTCGCCCTTGGAGTTGAACTATCGGTTTTTACTTAGCGATACGAGGATTGGGACTTTGAGCTTGGGGGCTGCAAATCCGAGAGAATTGGAGCAACCTCTGACATATTGCGATCGCGACTTTCCCCTCACCGACTGCGAAATCGCTGCATTTGCGAAGTTAGAATCAGCTATGGCCGATCGTTTGGCAACCGACAAGTGCAGCCAGTGCTATGCCTGTTTGCCTTGCCCGGAAAACATTAACATTCCCGAAGTTTTGCGACTCCGCAATCTTGCCGTCGGCTGCGACATGACTGACTTCGGTAAATACCGGTACGCTATGTTTGAAAATGCCGGACACTGGTTTCCCGGCAGCAAAGGCAACCGCTGTACCGATTGCGGCGAATGTTTGCCCCGGTGTCCCGAAGAGTTGGACATCCCAACTCTGCTCAAAGATACTCACCAGCGACTGGGCGGCAAAGCAGGGAGGCGGTTGTGGGATTGAGTTGAAGCCACTAAAAGAGGGAAAAGCTCGATCGACCGGGTGCTAACTGACGCAAGAATTACGTTAGACTTTTCTTAAGTGAATTTACTGTACCGCCGATCGCAAAAGTACCTAGTTTGGGCACTGCCTTCGGTAGTATCCCAATTTTGCAAAAAGCATTTTTGTTGGAGTGCAAACATCCTGCACAGCCAAGCCTACATCCTAAGCGCAAACACTTTTGTGAGAGCACCCGTTTGGATGCTTCCAACACACTTTAAATAAGAGCCGAAATCATATGTAAAAACAACTAAATAACACAATCAGATCGAATAGCAAAAAAACGATTTTGAAAATACCCCTGTCATTTTCTTATATCAAATTCGTTAGCATCGGAATAATCATACCAATTTCATAAAGTAGCGCTAGATATTACCC
>NZ_JADEXD010000094.1 GCF_015207285.1 Tychonema sp. LEGE 07203
GGCTAAGACTTCATCCATAGCACATATGAAAGAAAAATGGTATTACAGACGGCTTTTTTGTCTCAAAAGCCACCAATCAATCAGCAGGCAGTTTTTAGTGGCAAACTCACCACTAATGACTAATGACTAATGACTAATGACTGATGACTGATGACTGATGACTGATGACTGATGACTGATGATTACATCATGCCCATGCCGCCCATGCCGCCCATGCCGCCCATGCCGCCCATGCCGCCCATGCCGCCCATGCCGCCCATGTCGCCCATGTCGCCGCCGGCTTTTTTCTTCTCGGGTTTTTCGACAATCACAGCTTCAGTTGTCAACACCATACCAGCAATGGAACCGGCATTCTGCAAAGCCGATCGCACTACCTTAGCCGGGTCAATAATCCCGGCGGCAATCATATCTTCGTACACGTCGGTGAGAGCGTTGTAGCCAAAGTTTAACTTGCCATCGCGCACTCGCTCGATCGCGATCGCACCTTCAACGCCCGCATTATCAGCGATTTGACGCAAAGGAGCTTCCAAAGCTTTAGCAACCAAGTCAGCGCCGACTTGTTCTTCTTCGTCCAAAGTGCTTCTGATTGCATCTATTTTTGTAATCAGATGAATCAGCGTCGTACCGCCTCCGGCGACGATACCTTCTTCCACAGCAGCTTTAGTAGCGTTGAGAGCATCTTCAATCCGCAGTTTACGGTCTTTGAGCTCGGTTTCGGTAGCTGCGCCAACTTTAATTACAGCGATACCGCCAGCGAGTTTGGCAATCCGTTCGGTTAGCTTTTCGGTGTCGTAGTCGGAATCCGTGGCTGCTAGCTGCTTGCGGATTTGCTCGATCCTTTGTTCCACGTCAGCTTTATGTTCGTCGCCAGCAACAATGATGGTGTTTTCTTTGTCGATCGTAATTTTGCGGGCGGTACCGAGCATTTCTAGTGTTGCGGTATCAATGCTGAGTCCGACTTCTTCGGAAATCAGTTGGCCGCCGGTGAGAACGGCGATATCTTGAAGCATAGCTTTGCGACGCTCGCCAAATCCAGGAGATTTGGTGGCTGCGATGTTCAATACGCCGCGGGCTTTGTTGATCACCAAAGTTGCCAAAGCTTCGCCTTCGATATCTTCGGCGATAACGATCAGGGGTTGACCGGTGCGAGCGACTTTTTCGAGAATTGGGATTAGTTCTTGAATGGAGCTAATTTTTTTGTCTGTAATTAGGATACGAGCGTTTTCGTACTCAACTTCCATCCGATCGCTGTTAGTGACGAAATACGGCGAAAGATATCCGCGATCGTACTGCATCCCTTCGACAACTTCCAATTCTGTGGTCAGAGATTTCGACTCTTCCACAGTAATTACGCCGTCTTTGGTGACTTTTTCCATTGCTTGAAAAATCATTTGACCAACTTCTTCGTCGTTACCGGCGGAGATAGTGGCGACCTGAGCAATGGCAGATCCTTCGACGGGTTTCGCCAATTTGGCGATTTCTTTTACCAAATGGGCGATCGTTTTGTCAATACCCCGGCGCAGCGCTACAGGATTTGCACCGGCGGCGACATTCTTCAAACCTTCGCGAATCAGGGATTGAGCGATCACCGTGGCCGTTGTAGTGCCGTCACCTGCGATATCTTTAGTTTTGGAGGCGACTTCTTGAATTAAGCGAGCGCCGGCATTTTCCAGGGGATCTTCGAGTTCGATTTCCCTAGCAACGGTGATACCGTCGTTAACGATTTGAGGAGCCCCGTATTTCTTTTCCAATAGGACGTTCCGGCCTTTCGGGCCCAAGGTGATGCGGACTGCATCGGCGAGTTGATTTACCCCGCGTTCTAGTGCCCGCCTAGATTTGTCGCTAAATGCAACTATTTTGGTCATGTTTGTCTCCTTTGGCTTACATTAGCAAATTTAGCACTCTCTGAGGCTGAGTGCTAAGCCGATCGATTTTTGATTGTAGCGCACCTCAGCATTGTGGGGGATTGCAGGAGCGGATTGGGGATTTGGACGATCGCTCCGGGCGGCCCTGGACACGGCGCTGTGGTGTCTCCACGGATATAATGTGGTTTGTGACATCTCGATCGGCTTTTGCCTCAAGAGGGCGGGCACTCTTGGCACCGCCCCTACCAACTGACAACTAACAACGGACAACTGACAACTAACAACTAACAACGGACAACTGACTTAACATAATGGCTCGTTATTCTCGACTGCAAAAACTCGGCTCTTATATGCGCCCGCACTGGAAACCCACATTTTGGGGCATTTTTTCGCTATTAATTGTCAATGCTGTAGGCGTTTACATTCCCCTGCTGATTCGGAATTCAGTTGACACTCTCCAAATAGCGACTAAATTTGACCAAGTTTTCAACTACGTGCTCCTGATCCTGCTCCTCGCCTCAATTATGTGGGTAATTCGGATGGTGTCGCGGATTCTGCTGTTTGGCGTGGGGCGTCAAGTCGAATTTGACCTCAAACAGCAAATATTTAATCATTTATTAACATTAGAACCGTCTTATTTTGCCGCAAATACGGTAGGGGATTTAATTAACCGCGCTACTTCCGATTTAGACAATATTCGCCGCTTGGTAGGGTTTGCGGTGCTGAGTTTGGCGAATACGGCATTTGCCTATGCTTTGAGTTTGCCGGTGATGTTGGGAATCGATGTACGCCTGACACTTTTGGCGATCGCAGTTTATCCTTTAATGCTGGTTTTGGTACAGCTATTTAGCGACAAACTTCGCATCCAGCAGTTAGCCGTGCAAGAAGAACTATCGGCGATGAGCGACTTAATTCAAGAGGATATGAGCGGGATTTCCGTAATTAAAATCTACGCCCAAGAAGAAAACGAACGCCGCGCTTTTGGCTACCGCAACGCACAGTTGCTATCAGCAAACTTAGAATTAGCTAAAACCAGAAACTTTATTTTTCCGCTGCTGGGCGGTTTGGCCAGCATCAGTTTGTTGGTGCTGCTTTCTGCTGGTGGCGGGGCAATTGCTAAGGGCGAAATTAGCATTGGCGACTTTGTAGCGCTGCTGATTTATGTCGAGCGTTTAGTGTTTCCGACAGCGCTGTTGGGTTTCACAATTACTGCTTACCAGCGCGGAGAAGTGAGTGTCGATCGCATCGAATCCATTTTGACTGTGGAACCGCAAATTAAGGATGCTGCCGGTGCAGTTGAACTGCCAACTCCAGTAATCGGCGAAATTGTAGCCAACAACTTAAATTTTACATATCCAGACGCTAAAATACCAGCACTCAAAAATGTTGATTTTACCATAAAACCGGGCGAAACTGTCGCAATTGTTGGGGCGATCGGATCGGGAAAATCAACCTTAGCCAATGCGCTGCCGCGCTTGCTAGATATCGATCCGAGTCAGTTATTTATTGACGGACGGGATATTACCGAAGTCAAATTGAAGGAATTGCGCGGGGCGATCGCCTACGTGCCCCAAGAAAGCTTTTTGTTCGGCACTACCATCAAGAATAACATCCGCTACGGCAATCCTTTAGCGGAACAGCCAGAAGTTGAATCAGCAGCAAAACAAGCTCAAATTCACGCCGAAATCCTCAACTTTCCCCAGCAATACAAAACAGTTGTCGGCGAACGCGGCATCACCTTATCCGGCGGACAGCGGCAGCGGACAGCGTTAGCTAGGGCTTTGTTAGTTGACGCTCCAGTGCTAATTTTGGATGACGCGCTTTCCAGCGTTGACAATCAAACTGCTGCCGACATTTTACATAACTTGGCAACCGGAACCGATCGCAAAACAGTGATTTTCATCTCGCATCAGATGTCGGCCGCTGCTACTGCCGATCGCATTTTTGTGATGGAAAAAGGAGAAATAGTTCAACTCGGCACTCACGCGGAATTGGTAGGGCAAACAGGGCTTTATCAATTTTTGTGGAACCAGCAAAAACTAGAAGAATTACTGCACTGATCGAGGCGCTCCAAACCCGGTTTTTTTTACAGTTCTCTGATCTAAATGGAAGATGCTGCGGGTGGCGTTACGCGAGAGCTTTTTGTCAAAAAAATGATTTTTACTTGGGTTGAGAAACCCCTTTTTCGTTCGAGTCCTTATTCCGAGTTTCTCGCCGGACTTCTTGAACTTTATCGACTTGAAAAATTAAGGTAAATTTTCGACCCATTTCTTTTTCGACAAACTTTTCTAAAAGCAGCACTTGTTTCGGTGTCAAAGGTTCGTTGCTGCGAACAATCAGACGAACTTCCGGCGGTTTCACCAACCAGTTAGTATTGCTTTCAATCAGTTCCACCCGTTGAAAAGTGATAGTTTTGTTGAGCAGCGCCCGCTTCAAACTAGCTTCTAATTGCGCTTGGTCAATCAATTCCGCAAAACTCACCCCCAAAGGAATCACAAGTATACCCGTCAATCCTAAAGCCCAAAAAATGGCTTTACCAGCGCGATGCAGGGGCGTGTAGCCGGCAATTAAAAAGGTCAGCATACAGGATAGAGTAATTCCCAGCAAATTGGTCAGATAGAGCAGGCTTGCTCCCAAACTCAGGGACCAGTTAGCTTGAGATAAACCTAAACCTATAACACAAATTGGCGGCATCAGAGCCACGGCGATCGCAGTTCCCGCCAGAGTACCAGAAACTTTCGGCTGAATTTTGGCATAACCGCTAATTCCCCCAGCGGCGATCGCAATTCCCAAGTCTAGTAATGTAGGTTTAGAACGAGCTAAAACTTCGCTCCCAAAATCGGGAATTTTGACCAAAACACCCAGCAACCAAGCCAAGAAAATTGCTAGCACCGTCCCGACTGCTAATGCACTTAAACTTTTGCGGAACAAAAGCAAATCGCCTTCTACCGCTGCAAATGCTAACCCCCGGATTGGCAACATCAGAGGCGCAACAATCATAGCACCGATAATCACTGCTGCACTATTAGAAATAAGTCCCAAGGTAGCGATTACACAGGAACCCAAAATTAAGACAACATAGTTAATATCTAGGCTTGACTCTTCCAACACTTCAAGCAGTATTTGATTTAACCGCTGTGGCTCTATCCTGTTCCCGGTCAAAGATTTAAAACGGGTTCTAATATTTTTTAACAAAATAGTCTCCTAAAGTCTGTGGCTGGTGCAGGTATGTAGGTGTTCTCAAAAAAATCACAATCCCAGCCCGCAACTTTTGGAGGGTATGGAACCCAGAACTAATTGCTGCAGGACGGCTAATACCGAGGATTTGAATAAAATACACGGCCTTGAATGACTCGATAGCTATGCAATGACGCGATCGACCAAAATTGAGCTACAATCAAAATATCTACTCAGCACAATCATACCGAATCATGCTCGCAGAAGCAAACGTCACACTTGGGCCCAGTCTCATTACTATTTCAGCATTAATTCTCTACTTCATTCTTACCCTCAACGTCGGCAGAGCCAGATTCAAACACAAAGTTTCTCCCCCGCAGATGACAGGAAACCCAGACTTTGAGCGAGTAGTGCGAGTTCAGCAAAACACCTTAGAGCAACTGATTTTATTTTTGCCCTCGCTGTGGATATTCTCGCAATTTATCAGCCCAGTTTGGGCCGCAGGTATCGGCGCAGTTTGGATAGTTGGACGCATTTTGTTTGCTTGGGGTTACTATCAAGCAGCCGAAAAACGAGCAGCAGGATTTGGCATCAGTACATTAGCTACTTTAACTTTACTGGGCGGCTCCTTAATTGGCATCATCATGTCGCTGCTCAAAGTTTCACAGTCATAACTAATATTAGTAGGGTGCACCAAAAGCACCTTACCCCGTAAATCTAATTCTTTCAATCACATTCTGGAGTGAATATGTCAGAAACCAACAAACCCGTATTTCAAATTAGCCAGCAACTTTTTCAACAGCTTACCGATTGGCAAGAAAAACTGCAACTAGAAGATGAATTAGCAACAGAGTCAGAAGACGATAAACAAATTGAGGTAAAAAGTCCTCCCGACAGTTATGAACAGAATTCTCAAACAAATAATTCCTAGCTTGTCCCTAGCAGCATCTTTGGCATTTCCGGGTGCTGTCTTAGCTCTACCGCTGACACCAAGCCAAATTCAGCAAGTTAATAGCGGTTTGTTTCGTTCTAATTCTCAAGATTTCTTTGAGCAAGGCAACCGCCAACTGGAAAGGGAAATTGCTATTTTGTTGAAAAATAATGTCGCTTCCGAAGGCAAGATTCTGGAGATTGATGAAAAATTGCGCTCTCAGGTTTGTCGCGAACATTTTCAAATTTCCTGGCAGGATTATGATACAATCACTGTTCCTGATATTTCTAGTTTTAATGCAAAACTCAAAGAGATTTGCAGGCTAAGTTCAAATCGAATTGAAGGGTAAATCAAAAGTTTAGTGTTATATTGTGTCAGATCTAACGGCTAAAATAAAACTGGTTTGTAGTGAGGAATTTAGTCTGGATTGGCAGAATTTAAAAGAAATGAAGTTGTAACTACTAACTTATAAAAGTTTAAAATTGTTTGTAGTGAGGACTTTAGTCCTGATTTGCTTAACAAATTTTGAGGATTTTAGTCCTCACTACGAACTGAGGAATATTATTTTATTTAACAAGATATTAATGGATCGAGAATCAAAAACAAAATTGAAACTAGCGATGCTGTCAGCGGAAACTGTGGGTCAGTTGGCTGCTATTATTATTGATTACACCCATGAGGAAATGATGCTAGTTTTTTATGAGCTGGAATGGGAACAGCAGGCTATAATTAAAGATATTTGGAAGAGTATTTGAGGGCTGGCGCATCTATAAAGTCGCAGGTTGCTGCACCGGACACGCCATTATCTATTGGTGTCATATCGTTTCCGATAGCATCGGAATTATATATTTTAATCATTGATAGTGCGAGCGTCCCCGCTCGCACTATATAATTCCAATGCTACCGGATTTGATATCAGAAGTTATATCAAATAGTCTCTTCATCGGAATACTAAATTCACTGTTGACTGTTAACAGTTAACAGTTAACAGTTAACATAATTCCGGTGCAACCGGAATTGATATCAACTTAAGGTCAAACATAGTCATAGATAGATACGCTTGGGTTAATGCTATTTGTCATTGCGCTACGGGAGAGTAATCGCAGAGACTAGGTTACTTCTCAATCTTTGTGAGATGCGCGCTGAGCAATTACCTTGTCAACCAAAGCGTATTTTTTTATACCGATTAATTCTCACTACTGCCTTCTATGTAGCGACGCAAAACCGAGTTGATTAAAGCTTTATGTTCTCCCGTTCGAGCTTGGAACCACTTCAAAATATCTGGGTCAATTTGAACTAATTGCTGTGCTTGAGATGCAGGAATTCTTACAGTAGCGCGTTCAAAAAACTCTGCCGTCAAGGGTGGAATGTCAGAGTAATCAATTCCTTCATCTTCCATTTCTTCTAATGCTTTCCAATTAGTACCAGAGGTATTGCTCAAGTTTTTGGCGCTCATATCGATTTGCCCTTCGTGCTGAAATGATCCTAATCACGTCATTCTGTCGTTCTGTCCAAACAACAACCGCGATGCCGTTACCGAGGAAACCGATACCGAACCAACGGTATTCGCCGCAATCAAAACGATCGTCTAGCTCAACTAGCATTGGACTATCAAACATTTTAGGGACATCTACAAAATCAATGCCATGTTTGCGAATATTATTTAGATTCTTCGCTTCATCCCACTCAAACTGCATGAAAATCTCGCCATGCTAATTAGGCTGCCTTTATTATAGCCGAATAAGCTTGGGTTAACAAGTGGAGGGGGTAGGCTCGCACTATCCACTACCCCTACAAAAGCCTGATTTTCTTGAGTGATAATCTATATCTAGCCCGATTTTTTCGCAAGGGATTCGAGGCATAATTGGCGGAAACGATCGCCCCGCTGCTCAAAGTTTTGGTATTGATCGAAGCTGGCGCAGGCTGGCGAAAGCAGGACGACTTTAGCATGGTTTTGTTTGGCTAATTCTGCTGCTCGCGGGATGGCTCTTTCCATTGTTTCGACGATTTCCCAAGCATTATAATTTGCTTGTTCGAGCCGATCGGCAAAAATACCTGCCGCATCCCCAATTAACAGTACCCCAGCAGCTTTCGCCTTGATTGTATCAATCCATGCGCGATCGTCCCCTTCTTTGGGATCGCCGCCCGCAATCAAAATCGCCGGTGCGCTGACAGAAGCCAACCCGACTTGCGCCGCATCGTAATTAGTCGCTTTGCTGTCGTTGATGAAATCTATGCCTTCCCAAGTGCGGATGTGTTCGAGACGGTGCGACACTCCGGGGAATTTAGCAATGGCTTGGGCGATCGCACTTTTATCTATCCCCGCCAAATTAGCTGCCGCTACCGCCATTAACAAATTCTGCAAATTGTGCTCTCCCACCATCCGCAAAGACGAAGCAGGCAAAATTTTCTCGCTTTGAGCAATTACCCAACCGTCTTCAATGTACGCTCCAAAAGCGCGTTTTCCCAACAATTCTTTTTCACCTTTGACACTCGTCCAACACGCATCCGGCCAAATATCAACTCCTTGCTGTCGCAAACAAGGATCGTCGCCGTTAATTACTTGCAGTTCAGACTTTTTCAGCAAATGCGCTTTAATGTTGTAGTAATTTTCTAAAGTTTTGTGGCGGCTGAGGTGATCCGGTGTCAAAGTCGTTAAAACTCCGATTCGCGGCGCTACAGACGGCGAGGATTCTATCTGATAGCTGCTGATTTCTGCGATTACCCAATCCGGCGGTTTTTCGGCTAAAGCTAATTCGCACGCAGCATAGCCAATGTTGCCGCAAGCGGGAGCGTGAAGCCCTGCTTCTGCAAAAATAGCAGCAATTAAAGCAGTAGTCGTAGTTTTGCCGTTAGTGCCACTAATTCCCACCCAAGGAGCTTTGAGATAGCGCCACGCCAGCGCCATTTCTCCGATTGTTTCAATGCCTAACTCTCTGGCGCGTACTAATGCTGGAGTGTCCCAGGGAACGCCCGGGCTTACTACTATTAATTCTATCGATTCGACTGGTTCAAAAGTTTTACCTAACTCAACTGCAATTCCTTCGCTGGCGAGTTCCTGTTGCTGTTGGAGCAAGTTTGGGGAAGATGAGCGATCGCTCAGCGTTACTTCCCATCTTTCGCGTTTTAGCAGTCGGGCGGCGGCATTCCCCGATTTTCCTAGTCCAATAATGTGAGCGATCGACATATGTTTTGTGTGTGTGATGGAGCGAATTTTCTGGTTTTTTCTTTTATGTCGGTTAGGGTTTTTTTTGGATGATTTAACCGCAGAGGGCGCAGAGGGCGCAGAGGAGAGAGATGATATAAATTAATAATTCCGATACTAATTGATTTGATTTTATATCAAAACTTTTGGCGGCAATCTCAAATCTAAAATCGATTGACGATCGGCATCACTTTTGGCGTTTTTTCTTTTATGTCGGTTAGGGTTTTTTTTGGATGATTTAACCGCAGAGGGCGCAGAGGGCGCAGAGGGGGAGGAGAGAGATGATAGAAATTAATAATTCCGATACTTATTGATTTGATTTTACATCAAAACTTTTGGTGGCAATCTCAAATCTAAAATCGATTGACGATCGCCCCAAAGTCAGCCAACACCCGCGCGTGATTCCGCAGCAAACCCAGTAAATTCAACCGATTTCGCTTAATTTCTGGGTCGGAATCCATCACCAAAACGCTTTCTGGGCCGTCAAAAAAGTTGCTGACAGCCGGAGCAATTTCAGTTAAGCTATCCACCAACTGCCGATAATTCCGAGTTTGTTTCGATAGCTGCGTTTGCGGCACTAATTGCACCACGGCATCATAGAAAGCTTGTTCGGACGATTTTTGAAACAACTCTGGTTTTACCGCAGTTTTCGGTTCCAATTGTACTTTATCCAAATCACCTTGAGCCGCTAAACGAGTTGAACGGTTGACTGTTTCGTAAATCCTATCCAAAGTTTTGTCATTGCGGATTTGTTGCAGAAACAGCGCTCTTTCCAGTGCGTCCAACAAATCTCTCAATGCTCGTTCGGTATATTCGGGGTCGTTTTCTCCCAAAACTGCATTCACCAAATCATAATCTACGTGCTTTTCTTCTTGCAGTAAAGTCCTAATTCTTTGCAGGAAAAATTCGGATAATTGCGACAGCAAATCCGCAGATGTTTGGGGGCGCAATGCGATAAATTCGGCTACAACTTCTGCTATGAGTTGGTGCAAATTGATTGGCAACTGAGCTGCCCAAATAATGTTAATTATGGCATTGGCTGCGCGGCGCAAAGCAAAAGGATCGGAGGAACCTGTCGGCAACATTCCCAAGCCGAAGATGCTGACTAATGTATCTAATTTGTCGGCTATTCCGACAATTTGACCTGTGAGTGTTTGGGGTAATTTGTCCCCCGCGCCTTTTGGCAAATAATGCTCGAAAATCGCTGTGGCTACTGCTTCCGGTTCGCCGCAGGCTAAGGCGTATTTCTGCCCCATGATTCCTTGCATTTCGGGAAGTTCGTAAACCATTTGGGTAACGAGATCGGCTTTGCAAAGTAAGGCTGCTCTTTCTACATAAGCTTTTTCTGCGACTGTGATTTGCAGTTGGTTGGCGATGAGGCTGGCAATTTTGCACAGCCGATCGACCTTGGCGCGTACTGTCCCTAAATCTTCCTGGAAAGTGACTGTTTCCAACTTCGGCAAATAATCCTCTAACGGCTTTGCCAAGTCTGCTTTGTAGAAAAACTCACCGTCGGCCAATCTCGCCCGCACGACTCGCTCGTTACCGGCGGCAATTATCGCCGATGCGGCCGGATCTCCGTTGGAAATTGTAATAAAATAGGGCAGAAGTTCGGGAAAATCCGGGCTTTTGAGGATGGGAAAATAGCGCTGGTTGGTGACAATAATTGTGGTGATTACTTCCGGCGGTAATATCAAAAATTCTTCGTCAAATTTGCCGACTACTGCGTTGGGCCATTCTACTAAGTCGGTGACTTCTTCTAACAAGTCTTCGGTAATGTCGGCGCAACCGCCTTGTTTTGTGGCTGCGGCTTCTACTTGTGCTTGAATTTGAGTTTTGCGCTCGGCCCGATCGACCTCGACGCAAGCAGCCCGCAGGCACTCGACATAATCTTGGGCTTGCGGAATCGAGACCCCCCCCGTCCCCCCCTTGCCAAGGGGGGGTGTAGGAAGCGATGTCCCCCCCTTGCCAAGGGGGGGTGTAGGGGGGGTGTATAACACGCGGTGTCCTTGGGAAATTCGATCGCTCTTGACCGTATCCGAACCGCTGACCAAGGCGATCGGCAGTACAGTATCATCTAACAGCGCTACGATCGATCGAATCGGGCGCGGAAACTTCAAATCTCCGTCAGCCCACCGCATAAATCTTTTACCTTCCAACTTATTAATCCACTGCGGCACAAGTTCAATCAAAATATCCTCCGTCATCCGCCCCGGAATCTGTTTGAGCGCAAACACAAAATCGCCTTTATCCGTAGCCCGAACCGACAAAGCATCAATTTCTACGCCCTGCTTTTTGGCAAAACCTTCCGCTGCTTTTGTCGGTTTGCCATCTTTAAAAGCCGAACTTGCCGGCGGCCCTTTTACCTCTTCTTCTCTGTCTGATTGCTTCACTGGCAGTCCTTCGATCAGAACGGCCAAACGCCTCGGAGTAGCGTATACATTAATTGATTCATTTGTCAAGGATTGTTCTGCCAGAGTTACAGGCACGAGCCGTTCCCACTGCAGGACGCTGCTGGCGACAAAAGATGCGGGCAATTCTTCGGTACCGAGTTCTAATAAAAAGTTAGGCATATCACATCGTTAGGTGTTTTGGTCAACGGGCAAGTGAACTACCGGTTCGATCGTGAAAAACTTACGGATCGCCAGTGAAAAAAAAAACCTGCAATTGATCTGGCGATCGTCCAATGACAGAATTATTTTACTGATGCACAAGTCCTAATTAAATCCAAAAAAGACTCAAAAAATCAGCATACCACGTAAAATCGGGGGTGAAAGATATTCAAGAGCAGCACATGACCTTGGCGGAAAGACTGGCACAAGACTGGAAGTTGCGACTCGAACAAGATTGCCCGGAGGAGAGTTCTAGCACTCGCGAGAGTGTTGTCCGCTGGCTGTTGGGAGAGCGGCCAGAAAGATTGGACACTCTTGGTGCGGCTCAATTGAGCGTTGCCTCTGGGGCGATCGAATTTTTATATCGAATTTTGGTTTCTCGGTATCTGGGAGTACCGCCAGAAAAAGCTTACCGCAACTTGATCGGGCGGCTGGGCGGTTTGGTGGTGCTCCGGCAAAAAATCCAAGCGTGGGTTTCCCTCAGCCGCGACAGACAGCGGAGTGCGGTGGAGGTACTGCAAGAAGTGATTCAGGAAATGCTCAATTCCGATCGCTACCTGCAGCAGCAAGTCGCCTGGATTTCCGAATGCACGACAGACAAACGCCTGCGAAATGCTTTGCTGCTAGCGAGTACAGAAGAATACTGCTTGCGGCCGATCCGCAACCAGCCGCTGCTAGTGTACCGCTTCGTCAACTACCTGCGGCGTTCCCAGCGGGGCGGGTTGACGCAAGTCCCGGCGGGAGATTGGGTGCGGCTGGTGTCGGAACAAATTCTACCAGACGATACAGAGGAACCGCTCAGCCTGCTAGACGCACAGGCGATGTCCGATTACCGAGAAAATCAAGCTTGGGAAGAGCGACAAGCGGGGCGGCAGATTGTCCAGCAAGAATTTGAGAATTACTTGAGGGATCAAGTCGATCCGCTGGCTGCTCAGTGGCTGCGGCTTTACCTCCAAGGCCGTTCCCAAGAGGCAATTGCTGAGGCTTTGAAAGTTCCGGTGAAACAAATTTACCGCTTGCGAGAAAAAGTTAGTTACCACGCGATTCGAGTTTTTGCGGTCAAACAAGCACCGGAATTAGTCGCTAGCTGGCTGGAAACTTCGCTCCAAGAACACAGTTTGGGCTTGACTCCGGCTCAGTGGCAGCAATATTTACAAAACCTCACGCCGGTGCAGCGGCAGTTGGTAGAATCGCTTAAAGCAGGGAAAAGTGTCGAGACAATTGCCTCTGAATTAAAGCTAAAAACTAATCAAGTCATCGGCGAGTGGAGCAAACTCTATTTAGCAGCTCAATCCCTCCGCAACGATTAGATTTGCAATTGGTTGCAGGCAATTCCTAATTCTTAATTGACGGTGGGATTTTGCAAAATGCGTGCTACTAATCGATGCCGGGACACCTACAGAGTCCTGGGATTTTTCCCCAGGAGAATTGGTCGCCCCTGGCGATCGGATCGGGCAATATCGCTCCGGATCTCGCAGCCTTGACGTCAAGATATCCCGATCGTTACGATCGCTATTAACTCTGTGGGGTAAAATATCAGCAGCGCGATCGACTTGTCAGGATTTTTTGACCAATCCTCAATTTAGCCGTTGCCCGTCAATCAACGCTTGCGGTGCATCTGTCAAACTTGCAAGTTAATCAGATCGTTCTGTAGTTGCCAGCCACCGGCTCAACCTCGCGCGATCGATGATAGTTCGCCATCAGCCCGCCAGTCATCATCTACTAATTGTCAATCTTTCGGTAGATTTTGAGACGGCAGCACAGAAAGAAAAAAATTCTCGGACTAAAGATTTTTTTTTGATAAAAGCTTCCGGTTTTCAGGGGAATATCTCCGTCAGGGAATTTGCAGCGTTTAATTCTATAAATCAGCTTGTTGTGGCGCGCTCGATCGCGCTTCCAACTACAGAACAGCTAATGGTACATACATCTTCTACAGACTCGGCGGCTACAATGGACTCCGATCGAATATTTCAACTGATCGACACAGTTGTCCCCTTTGAAGCTTGCCTTTACTATCAAGTTTTGCCTTTATCTCTAGAAGGCAATATATTTACATTGGGCGTAGTAGACAGGCAAGATGACTCCGCCTTGGACTACGTGCAGCGGATTTTAGCTTACATGAATTGCTCAGTCACAACCGAGCTAATTCCCTCGGAAACTCAGCGCTCAATGCTCTCAGCTTACTTGCTCCACGGGAGCAAAGTCACAGAACCGGGCCCGACAGAAAGCGCAGCAATCCCAACACCCAAAAACCCCGCACCAGCAACTTCACACTCCGAATCAGAAACCCTGCTGTCAGTGCCAAAACCCTCCATTTCCCCTCGCGAGGAGTATCAAGCAGCCTCGGCAGCAACCAAACCAGCAAGCGCTGAAGTTTACCCGACGCCTGCTGAAATGCCGGTTTTGGATGTCGAAGCCTTGCACTTGTCAAGCCCTGTCGAAGTTTTGGCAACTTTGCCCGCGCCCCAACTGCTGCAAGAATTGCTCGGTAGAGTGCTGCTAGACGGTATCGGCCGCCTGTTTTTTGAGCGCCCCCAGTCGCAGGGCCGGATTCTTTGGAGTCAAGACGGCGTTTTGAAATCGATCGTCGAAGGTATCGATCCGGTGCTGTTTGAAGAAGTCATCGACGAGTTGAAGCGGCTGACGGATATGCCTGTTTCCCCCATAGAACATCCCAAACAAGTCGAAGTTGAACGCATATATCAAAACACTCATTTGCTGTTGCGCTTGCGGGTAATGGCAGTGGGCGGCAAGGAAGAAGCCACCCTGCAAGTGCTGCGCGGGGCAGCTTTGAGGTTTTACCAGCAGCAGCAGTTGTCTAGTTTGAGCCGGGATGCCCTGCGGTTGGCCGAAGAATTGCAGCGGAAAGTGAATCTAATGCGCGATCGCACTCGGCTTTCTCCTGCGCCTTTAGACGGCTTGCCCGCTTTGGAAAAGGTGATTAAAAATGTAGACGGTCAACTTGAAGCTTTGCTCCACGAACAAAATTCCCAGGAACCCTAATTACATTGACTTTTAAGTTTTAAACTTTCCTTAACTCACATTAATCCGGTAAAAAAATGATAAGGTTCGGTCGATCGAACTTTAGCCATCCGGGGGAGAAAACTTGAATTCCTCTCGATCGAACCAAATTGTGCGATCGCGCACAATATTATCCGTGTTCAAAAATATCCTTGTACTGCAACAAATCCAAAGTTACAAAAACCGGCAAACACTCAAAACATTGTCTGGCAATTTCCCAGCGATCCTCTCGCTGCAACATCGCCGTCAACTTTTGTTTCGCGCTCAGCAAATAGCGGACATCATTCGCAGCGTAGCGCAGTTGCTCGTCTGAAAGATTGTCGAAATTTCCCCAATCCGAACTTTGAGAAGTTTTATTGAGTTCTACTTTTTCTAATTCTTGAATTAACTCTTTAAGTCCGTGTCTGTTGGTATAAGTTCTCGCTAACTTGCTCGCTATTTTTGTGCAGAAAACAGGTGCAATGTCAATACTTAAATTGTAGCGCATTGTTGCCAAATCGAAGCGTGCAAAGTGAAACACTTTCTCAATATTCGGGACTTCCATTAACTTTTTTAAATTCGGAGCCGCCGTCTGGCCCTTAGCAATCCGCACCGCCGCAACTTTACCTCGCGCGTCGCACAACTGCACCAAACACAAGCGATCGCGCCGCGGTAGCAAACCCATTGTTTCCGTATCAACGGCGATCGCCGGAGCCGTCAAATAATAAGATAACAGAGCATCGGAAATATCGCCATCGCACACTTGAAAATCTGGAAATTCCATTATTAGTAATTGTGGACTGTGGACTGTGGACTGTTGTTATTTGTTGTTGGTTATTTGTTGTTTGTTATTGGTTATTTGTTGTTGGTTTTTGGTTGTTGGTTTTTGGTTGTTTGTTTTTGGTTGTTTGTTGTTTGTTGTTGGTTGTTTGTTAGCAGCAACCAATAACTAATAACCAATATCCAACAACCACTAACTGATAACTAATAACTCCTAACTGACGACAGGTAACAAATAACTAACAACTAACAACTAACAACTAACAACTAATGACTAATGACTTCAAATTATCGACTGCGGACAAAAATCTGAGTAAAATAATACTCCCCTTTGGCATTTTTGGCAATCCCAATACCAGTCAAATTAAACTGACCCTCGATATTCTTGCGATGACCGTCACTTTTAATCCAACCATCAACAGCATTGCGTGCCGGATCGCTGTAACCCATATTGTAAGCAACATTTTCAGCCACATTTTGATAGGGAATAGAAATTGCTTTCACCCGCCCCTCAAATCCATCATGGCTAAACTTAACTTTCCCACTCGCCATATTTTCGCTGTGAATTCTCGCTTGCTTAGTAATTCGCGGATCGACTGTAAGCGGCGGCAAATTTTTTGATGCTCGGTATTGATTTATCTGTTGGTTAACAGTTTTTTCTAAGTCAGCCAGCGAACTAGAAGCAAGGTTAGTATTCATCAAATTTGGTGCGGGCGATTGTGTAGAAATGAGTTGGGAACAATTAGGTAGGAATGCAATCAATCCCAGGGACATTAAAAGCAAAGATTTGTACATTACTTAGAACAAGAAATAAACTTAATTGTTAGATTATTAGTCCTGGACGCACGGGTGGTCAGAAACCGGGTTTTTTTACGAGAATGCTTCGTTAAAGCCCGCAGCTAAAGTAAAAAACCCGGTTTCTTTGTCGGAGTCCAGGACTGCTTGTATAAGCGCACATAATCTTACTCATTTCTACAGAACGATCGCCCAAAATTCCGCTAAACCATATTCATAACTTTAGCAACAGTGTTCACATCTTTGTCACCGCGTCCCGAACAGTTGAGGACAATGCGCGGGCTGCCTGTTAGCTGCGGGCACAAAACCTCCAAATAGGCGATCGCGTGAGCAGTTTCCAAAGCCGGAATAATCCCCTCCAACTGCGAAAGGCGCTGAAAAGCCGCCAGCGCATCCGCATCAGTTACGCTATAATATTCAGCCCTGCCCGCATCCTTCAAATAACTGTGTTCCGGCCCCACACCCGGATAATCCAAACCCGCACTAATCGAATGCGGCTCAATCACTTGACCTTCATTATCTTGCAGCAAATAACTCATTGCGCCGTGCAAAACACCCACAGTTCCCTTAGTCAAAGTAGCCGCGTGTTTGTCAGTATCCACACCCTCACCCGCCGCTTCAACACCGATCAATCTAACAGTTTCTTCCCCGACAAACTCGTGAAAAAGACCCATTGCATTAGAACCGCCGCCCACGCAAGCTAATAAAATATCCGGCAAACCACCCCACTTTTCCTGACACTGAGCGCGGGTTTCTGCACCGATAATCGCATGGAAATCGCGCACCATCATCGGGTAAGGATGCGGGCCCGCCACGGAACCGAGAATGTAATGAGTTGTTTCAACATTTGTCACCCAATCGCGAATCGCTTCGGAAGTCGCATCTTTCAGCGTTCCCGTACCCGCCGCCACCGGCCGCACTTCGGCTCCCATCAGCCGCATTCTGAACACATTTAAAGCCTGTCTTTCCATGTCCTGAACGCCCATGTAGACAACGCATTCCAAACCGAAACGAGCGCAAACTGTGGCGGTAGCAACGCCGTGTTGGCCCGCACCAGTTTCAGCAATTACCCGTTTTTTACCCATGCGTTTTGCGAGCAGTGCTTGAGCTAAAGCGTTGTTAATTTTGTGAGCTCCAGTATGATTTAAATCTTCGCGTTTGAGGTAAATTTGCGGGCCGGTACCGTCTGCTTTAGCATAATGCTCTGTGAGGCGTTCGGCAAAATACAAAGGACTGGGGCGGCCGACATAATCTTTGAGCAATTGTTGAAGTTGCTGTTGAAATTCCGCTTCGCTGCGGTATTTGTGAAAAGCTGCTTCTAACTCAAACAAAGCCGGCATCAGGGTTTCGGGCACGTATTTGCCGCCGAATTGGCCAAATCTGCCCAGGGAGTCTGGGCGTTGGGAGGTTTCGGCGGTTTCGGAAGTGAGACGCAGGGGGGTGACAGTCATTGGATTTTAGATTTTAGATTTTAGATTGTTCGATTCGCGGGTAAGCTAGAAGGCGGCGCAGTCGATCGCGCGCTTAGTCGATCGTACCAAATCCCTTGGAGACTTGAGCCGATCGAACAAATTTCATTATAATTCCTTCAACCCTGAACAGACTAATACAATAAATAGAAGATAGAGCGCATTCCGAGCGATCGCAACTTTACCGAACCCGTTAAAACTAGAAATACCAGTAAAAGAAGTTCAGGCATATTAACACATGGCAGCATCCAAACGCAAAGATTCTGACAACAAAACAACCGACGGCAAACGAATAGTTTACTCCGAATTTGGCAACACCGACAACTCAGCCGCCCTCCAACGCGGAACCCCAGAAGTTGCCCCAAATCAACAAAATCTCAAAATAGAAGCATCCCGAAAAGGACGAGGCGGCAAAACAGTTACAGTCATCAGTGGCTTTCAGGAAAAACCCGAAACATTAGCAGATTTAGCCAAGCAGCTAAAAGCCCAATGCGGCACCGGCGGCACAGTCAAAGACAACGAAATCGAAATTCAAGGCGAACACAAGCAAAAGTTAGCCGAAATTCTCAAAAAAATGGGCTACAAAGCAAAAATCAGCGGTGGCTAATTTAACTTCAAAACAAAGTTCGCAGTAAGGATTTTAGTTTTTTCCAGATTCGCAGTAAGGACTTTAGTTTTTTCCAGATTCGTAGTAAGGACTTTAGTTTTTTCAATTTAAAAAGTAACCAAGAACAAACTGAAGTCCGTACTACGAACAAACAACTTCTTCCCTCTTCCTTCTTCCCTCTTCCTTCTTCCCTCTTCCTTCTTCCTTCTTCCATCATTTATGTATACTAGACCATTAGCCCGTTTAATCGAACAATTGCAGCGCTTACCAGGAGTCGGGCCAAAAACAGCACAGCGACTCGCTTTGCATATTTTAAAACGACCCGAAGAAGACGTGCGAGCCCTAGCTCAATCTTTGATTGATGCCAAAAAACAAGTCGGTTTCTGTAAAGTATGCTTTCACTTATCCGCTGAACCTGTTTGCGAAATTTGTCGCAACACAAACCGCGACAGTTCTACCATTTGTGTAGTATCAGAATCCCGCGACGTAATCGCCCTAGAAAAAACGCGGGAATACATCGGTAAATATCACGTTGTCGGCGGCGTTATCTCGCCGATGGATGGGATTGGGCCGGAACAATTGAACATTCAACCGTTAGTGCGCCGCGTCAGCCAGCAAAAGATTAGTGAAGTAATTATTGCAATTAGTCCCAGCGTGGAAGGCGAAACTACTACTCTTTATATCGGTCACTTATTAAAACCTTTTACCCGCGTAACTCGCATAGCTTTTGGTTTGCCGATGGGGGGAGATTTGGAATATGCCGATGAAGTAACTTTGGCTCGCGCTTTGGAAGGAAGGAGGGAGTTGGATTAGTTTCTTCAATTTTATGATTCGGCGGTTGAAACCAGGCCTTGCCAAACAAAAGTCTGCCTGCGCGGACTAACAACAAATAAAAGGTTAAACTAAGCACAGTTACTGAGAGTGAAAAATCATGGCTAAATTCGATCGACCTTTAAGCTACCCCACAACCCGCAAAATCGACCAAACAGACGACTACCACGGTGTCAAAGTACCCGATCCCTACAGGTGGCTGGAAAATCCCGACTCAGAGGAAACCCAAGCTTGGGTGGAAGCCCAAAACGCAGTCACCTTCGGCTACCTCAGCCAAATCCCGGCGCGGGAAAAAATCAAACAGCGGCTGACTCAACTTTGGGATTACGAGAAATACGGCATACCTTTCAAAGAAGGCGATCGCTATTTCTACTACAAAAATGACGGCCTGCAAAATCAATCCGTACTTTATACTTTACCATCCCTCGACGGCGAACCCAAAGTATTAATTGACCCCAACACACTCTCAGAAGACGGAACCGTTGCTCTCGGCGGCATAGCTATCAGCGAAGACGGCAAACTAATGGCCTACGGTTTGTCAACTTCCGGCTCCGATTGGCAAGAATGGAAAGTCCGCGATGTGGAAACAGGCGAAGATTTATCAGATCATTTAAAGTGGGTGAAATTCTCAGGAGCATCCTGGACTCACGACAGTAAAGGCTTTTTTTACAGCCGCTACGACGAACCCAACGAAAAAACCAAATACGAAGAAGTTAACTATTACCAAAAATTGTTTTATCACAGGCTCGGCACTTCCCAATCTGAAGACATATTAATCTACGAAAGACAAGACCAAAAAGAGTGGGGATTTAGCGGCGGTGTCACAGAAGATGGCAAATATCTAATTGTATCAGTTTGGCAGGGAACTGAAACCAAAAACTTGATTTTCTACAAAGACTTAACTGCACCAGAATCCAGTGTTGTAGAACTGATTAACAAATTCGAGGCCGAGTACAGCTTCATCGACAATGACGGCTCTCTTTTCTGGTTTCAAACTGACTTAAATGCACCCTGCGGCCGGGTAATTGCGATCGACACCAACAACCCACCGCCATCATCTCTCGCGGGCGGTGAAACCCCCCCGTCGCCCCCCCTTGGTAAGGGGGGGATTCAGGGGGGGTTCACAGAAATCATCCCCGAAGCAGCCGAAACCCTCGGAGGCATTGGCATCCTCAACAATCAATTTGTCGCTTCCTACCTAAAAGACGCCTACACCCAAATTAAAATCTTCACCTTAGAAGGCTCTTTTGTGCGAGAAATCGCCTTACCGGGAATCGGTTCGGCGGGAGGATTTAGCGGCAAGCGGCACGACACCGAAACCTTTTATGCTTACACCAGTTTCACTGCACCAAACACGATTTACCGCTACAATATGGTGACAGATGAAAGCACGATTTATCGGCAGCCAAAAGTTGATTTCAATCCCGAAGATTACGAGACGAAACAAGTATTTTACCCTAGCAAGGACGGTACCCGCGTACCGATGTTTATCACCCACAAGAAAGGTTTGCAGTTAGATGGAAATAACCCGACATACCTGTACGGTTATGGCGGTTTTAGCGTCTCGCTGACTCCGAGTTTTTCTGTTAGCAGGATTGTGTGGTTGGAGATGGGCGGAGTTTACGCCACAGCCTGTTTGCGGGGAGGCGGCGAGTACGGCGAAGCATGGCACCAAGCAGGGACAAAGTTGAACAAGCAAAACGTGTTTGACGACTTTATCGCTGGCGCTGAATGGTTGATCGAAAACAACTACACTAAACCGGCTAAATTGGCGATCGCAGGCGGTAGCAACGGCGGATTATTAGTAGGGGCTTGCATGACTCAGCGGCCGGAATTGTTCGGTGCAGCATTGCCAGCAGTTGGCGTTATGGATATGTTGCGCTTCCACAAATTTACCATTGGTTGGGCCTGGACTTCTGAGTATGGTTCCCCGGAAAATGCCGAAGAATTTCCGACAATTTACGGCTATTCTCCCCTGCACAATCTCAAACCGGGAACGGCTTATCCGGCGACAATGATTACAACTGCCGATCGCGACGACAGAGTAGTTCCCGCCCACAGTTTCAAGTTTGCTTCGGCTTTGCAAGAAACCCAAGGGGGAGAAAAGCCGGTGTTAATTCGGATCGAAACCAAAGCGGGTCACGGCGGCGGCAAACCTACTGCTAAAGTCATTGAAGAATTAGCAGATGAATGGGCTTTTTTGGTGCGCGAGCTCGATATTAAGGTTTAACAATAGCTCGATTGGGGGTGAATGTATCTGCGCTGCATCTGCGTCGATCTGCCTTAAATGTGCGGTTTAAGCATTCATCAAAGATTTATGCAATTAGTCGTCTCATTTTTCCCCCAATCCTGCGATGTTTCACCGCTGTTCGCAGCAGACACCAGCTATCACATAACATAGATTACTGAAACTTGTCAATCCCATAACTAATAATTGTTATTACTATTAATTTTTGTATGTTTTAATGGTCATTTTGACATTTTTTTGAGATCGCTTTTTTCAGTGAGTTTAGCGGCAATATCAAGCCGGCAATAAAAGTAAATCAAATCTCAAATTAAAAACTTTCCAATTCTCACAAACAGATTTTTCAGTGGATTTACGGTACAGCCTCAGTCACAAGTAACACTTACCACCGTACTGAATACCGCCGCGTTACCTAAATTACTGCCTTTTTTCAGCCATGCGTAGGTAATTTTCAATCCGGGTTAAGAACCCCTCTTTATAAAGCTTAACGCTTGAAACCGATCTTGCAGAAACTGGCGTTCTAGTCCAGAGAGACTAAAAAATAAAAGGGGTATTCAAGCCGGATTTTGTATTCCTGGCGATCGCGCTTTCAATTTTCTGGCACAGTCTATTCTCAAAAAAACAAGACTTAACTGTAGCACTAAAATCATGAAAACCTTTGCATATCAAAGCTTTGTGCTGAGCAATCATTAGGCAGCAGCAGATGCGCCCCAGGATTCCCCCTCCAATGTTGTCTAAAAATTTCAACTCAAAAAAAAACACGTAAGTATTAATTTTTTTGTTTAAGAAAACTTATTAAAAATTTATATTTTGTTGTTGATCGATTTTTTTTAAAGGGGTAGGTTAGAACGGATAAGTAAATCAACGAATAATGAAAATGATCCCTAAAACGTCGCATTTGTCAGCAGTAAAAATACTGAAATCTAAAAATATGGCCGCTAAAAACAACTTTTTTTTTGCAGGAGCCAGCTCTCAAGCACAGCCTGAAGCCAAAAAATCTCTAGTGGTGGTTGACTCCAAAGTAGAAAATTACGAGCAATTGATCGGTGGGGTCAAAGCAGGAACGGAAGTATTTATACTCAGTGAAACCGGGGGGGCGATCGACCAAATCACCGAAATTTTGCGTCAGCGCCAAAACATCAACAGCCTGCACGTAGTATCTCACGGCCGAGAAGCAGCAATCGCGATCGGCCCTGCAGAACTAAATCTTGACAACCTAGAAACCCACAGCAACCAATTGCAGCAGTGGAGAAAATCCCTCAGCCAATCCGCCAGCATTCTACTTTACGGCTGCAACATAGCCTCCGGCAAATCCGGCCTTAAATTTATACAAAAAATCAACGAATTAACCGGAGCAAATATTGCAGCATCCCAAAACCTCACAGGAAGCGCAGCACTAGGAGGCGACTGGGAATTAGAAATTACCACAGGACAAATCAATAGCGAACTAGCCTTTGAAACAGAAGTCCTAGAAAACTACACCTCAGTTTTGGCTACCTTAGTATCTGAAAACTTTAAAAACGCAACAGTAATCGGGCCTTGGAAATATGGAGTTGGTGGCGCATCTGCCAACCCAGGTTTAACCGCAGGTACCTTCAACCCCAACGGCGTTATTCCCAATATCGGGATTGGCGATGCTGCCGACAGCGGCGCTTTGAGATTAACATCAAACGCACAAAACCAAGCAGCCTTTGTCCTCTACGACAACCCCATCTCTGCCACAGGGGGTTTGAGAGTTACCTTTGATTTCTTTGCGTATAACAGAGGTAATGTTACCGATCCCCTCGGCCAACTGCTTGGTGCCGACGGCCTGAGTTTTTTCCTGATTGACGGAACAGCAACGCCAACTGCAGCCGGAGGCTTCGGCGGATCTCTCGGCTATGCTCAGAATAACAATTTGCTCCCTGCATCAACCGGGATTGTAGGAGGTTATTTAGGTGTCGGATTAGACGAGTTTGGCAATTTTTCCAATAACGGCGCAGGGCGCGTGGGCGGATCGGCGGCCGGGCTGCAGGATTCAATAGGAATTAGAGGCAGCCAAAGCACATCTTATGCGTTTATAACTAACGCTGCTGTTCCCATTGGCATAGATAATGCACTTGCCACGAATCGCACCGATCCTAATACCAAAAGAAGCGTCCAAATTACCCTATTGCCACCGACTTCGACAATAGCACCTAACCGTCTGACAGTTGCCTTAGACTTGAACGAGAACGGTACATTTGACGCGGGCGAAACACTGATCACCATACTAGATTTATCGACGTTCAACGGAATAGTGCCATCTACTTTTAAATTTGGCTTTGCTGCTTCCACAGGCCCCAATACAAACATTCACGAAATCAACAATGTCCTCGTCGAAAGTATAGATGAGCCTACACTCCAAGCCGACGTTTCTATTGTAAAAAAAGGCCCGCTGTACGCCATACCCAGCAGCACCATTACTTACACTATTACCTCCACAAATAACGGGCCAAACAGCGCCGAAAGCGTCCTGATTCAAGATCCGCTGCCTGCAGACTTAACTTTCGTCAGCGCCTCCGACGGCGCTACATACAACCCTGTTACCAGGAATGTCATCTGGCCGGTGATTCCAACTCTGGCTAACGGTACTAGCGTTATCCGCACCATCACCGCCATAGTTCCCGCCACACCAGGCACTGTTTTAACCAACACCGCCTATAGCGACTCCAGCACTTTCGACCCCGTTCCAGCTAACAACAATAGTTCCCAACCCACCTCTCAAGTCCCAACTACAATTATTAACAATCTTGCCGATGTCGTTACCACCAAAAGCGGTACTCTCAACAGTGCAGCGGGCGGGACAGTGAGTTATGAGATCGTGACCCAAAACAACGGGCCGAGCACAGCAGATAACGTCACAATTACCGACAGCATCGTTCCCGGCTTAACAGGAATCAGCATCTCCGACGGCGGTACCTACGATAGCATTTCAGGTGTCGTCACCTTCCCCCTTGTCACCTTAACCAACACACAGAGCATCACCCGCAGGATCAGCTTCATCGCACCGGCATCCGGCAGCGTCAGCAACACCGCCAGGAGTAACTCCTCTACCCCTGACCCGACTCCCGGCAACAATGACGGTACTGCACCCGGTGCGAGCGTCATCACGATTCTGACACCCAACCAACCGCCAGTGGCGACACCGACTAACCTCACCCTAGGGGCAAACAGCAGCGTCCCGGTGGCGGGATTGGGAGGAAATGACCCCGATGGGTCGATCGCCTCCTACACCATCAACACCCTGCCCCCAGCGGCCCAAGGAATCCTGTTTTTAGGAGATCCAGCCAACGGCGGAGTCGCCGTGACACCGGGTCAACCATTGACACCGGAACAAATAGGACAACTATTTTTCCAATCCACCGGCGACTTTACCGGAGCAACTTTCAGCTACACCGCCACAGACAACCTCGGCTCAGTTAGCTCCCCAGCTAACGCTAATCTCGGTTTAACAGGAGCGCCACCCAACCAAGCACCAGAAGCGACACCTACTAGCCTCACGGTAGGCCCAAACAGCAGCGCCCCGGTGACGGGATTGGGAGGAAATGACCCCGATGGGTCGATCGCCTCCTACACCATCAACACCCTGCCCCCAGCGGCCCAAGGAATCCTGTTTTTAGGAGATCCAGCCAACGGCGGAGTCGCCGTGACACCGGGTCAACCATTGACACCGGAACAAATAGGACAACTATTTTTCCAATCCACCGGCGACTTTACCGGAGCAACTTTCAGCTAC
>NZ_JADEXD010000297.1 GCF_015207285.1 Tychonema sp. LEGE 07203
CCCCTTACTAAGCTAACCACATCTTCCGAACCCCCCCTTACTAAGGGGGGGTCAGGGGGGGTAGCGGCCCAAATGACTGCCGAGGAACGGGACAATTTAGTTGGCTTGGTTTACCGCAAGTTGATGGAGATTGAATCGCGGTTGTTACCTTGCGGTTTGCATATTATCGGTAAGCCGCCAACTGCCGAAGAGGCGATCGCAACTTTAGTAAATATCGCCAATTTAGACCGCGAAGAAGACAACTTGATCGGCTTGCCGCGAATTATCGCCAACAGTCTGGGACGCGATATCGAAGAAGTTTACACCAACAGCGACAAAGGCATTTTAGTTGATGTCGAATTGCTGCAAAACATTACCCTAGCCTGTCGGGAAGCCGTGGGCGCTTTGGTGAAGGAACAAACCGACGCTGAAGGCCGAGTTTCCCTGGTTTCCAAGTTGAATTTCTTCAACATGGGCAAGAAAACACCTTGGATTGATGCCTTGCACGCCGCCGGTTACAAAAAAGTCGATCCAGAACCGATTAAACCGCTGTTTGAGTATCTGGAATTCTGCTTGCAGCAAGTTTGTGCCGACAACGAATTAGGCGCTTTGTTGCGCGCGTTAGAAGGCGAATACATTATCCCCGGGCCCGGCGGCGATCCGATTCGCAACCCGGATGTTTTGCCGACTGGCAAGAATATGCACGCTTTAGATCCGCAGTCAATCCCGACGACGGGTGCGGTGAAGTCTGCTAAAGTTGTCGTTGACCGACTATTAGAAAGACAGCGCACCGATAACGGCGGCAACTATCCCGAAACCATCGCCGTTGTGCTCTGGGGAACCGACAACATCAAGACTTATGGCGAATCCCTCGCCCAAGTAATGTGGATGGTGGGAGTTAAGCCAGTACCCGATGCTTTGGGCCGGGTAAACAAACTGGAATTGCTGTCTTTAGAAGAGTTGGGACGGCCTCGCATCGACGTAGTAATTAACTGTTCCGGCGTATTCCGCGACTTGTTCATCAACCAAATGAATTTGTTAGATAAAGCCGTGAAAATGGCAGCGGAAGCCGACGAACCTTTAGAAATGAACTTCGTCCGCAAACACGCCTTGAAGCAAGCAGAAGAAATGGGAATCAACCTGCGGCAAGCAGCAACCCGCGTGTTTTCCAACGCTTCCGGTTCCTACTCATCTAACGTCAACTTGGCGGTGGAAAACAGCACTTGGGAAAGCGAAGCCGAGTTGCAGGAAATGTATTTAACCCGCAAATCCTTCGCCTTTTCTTCCGACAATCCAGGAACAATGGAACAAGACAGGCAGATTTTTGAGTCATCCTTAAAAACTGCTGATGTCACTTTCCAAAACTTAGATTCTGCGGAGATTTCGCTAACCGACGTGTCGCACTATTTCGACTCGGATCCGACTAAATTGATCGGCAGTTTGCGCGCTGACGGGAAGAAACCAACATCCTTTGTTGCTGATACGACGACAGCCAACGCGCAGGTGCGGACGCTATCAGAAACCGTGCGTTTAGATTCGCGGACTAAGCTGCTGAATCCGAAGTGGTACGAGGGGATGTTGTCGCACGGTTATGAGGGCGTGCGGGAGATTTCTAAGCGTCTGGTGAATACGACTGGATGGAGTGCGACTGCGGGTGCGGTGGATAATTGGGTGTATGAGGATGTGAACGGTACGTTTATCCAAGATGAGGAGATGCAGAAGCGTTTGCTGAATCTGAATCCTCATTCTTTCCGCAAGATTGTCAGCACTTTGCTTGAGGTGAATGGCCGGGGTTATTGGGAGACTTCGGAGAGTAATTTGGATCGCTTGCGCGAACTTTATCAGGAAGTGGAAGACCGGATTGAAGGGGTAGAATAGGATAGTTTTGGGGCAGGCTTTTGGGCCTGCCTCTTGACTAGAATAAATATTTCCTAAAATTCAGGTAACTAATCTATGTTCATCTCCTAAATCAAGAAATGAAAGATAATTTTTGGGGTTTAATCTGGTCTAGTTTTTTGGATATCCAAGGGATTTTGATTGGATTCATGGGGGTGGGAATTACAATTTTATTAACACGGTTTCCGGTAAAGACAAACATCCCTCTAGACTTAGCGATTGTTATTATATTTTTTATTTTATTGTTAATAGCCACTCTCTTTAATGCAGCATCTAAAAGCTTCAGTGAATATAAAAAAGCCAAAGCCGAGTTTGAGAAGTTGATAATTAGAAATGTTGAACTAGAAGCAAAAGTAAATAGGCGTTTACTTCCTAAAATTTTATTTGCAAGACAGCCTCAAGGAAAAACGGGTCTAGAGATAGAATGTTTACTAGAAAATTCTGAATTGCTTTCTAATAATACTTTTCTTTCTTTCTACTATACAGGTGAGGACGAATTTGAAAGGTTAATCGGAACAGGTGTCGCGATCGCGGTACAAGCGAATGGGAAAATTCAGGATTTAATGGATAAGCCTGTTAGTGCTTATCAAGACATTTTGGAAAAGTTAGCCAGAAATGATGCTAAAATATTGGACAGGACTGTAGTCAAGCCTAGTATCACTAGGGATATGATGCAAAATATTTATACCCCTTAATAAAAGCTTCAGGAAAAAAATATGGAGAGTACCCAAGCCATCCAAGATGTCAAGGAAATAACCTTCCCTGCAACGGTTATTTCAATTATTAACAGCTACAAGCTAGCTATTAATAGAGGAACGATACATGGTTTAAAAGAAGGTCAAAGGGTGCTGGTATATCGATTGAGTGAAGAAGAGCTCCGAGATCCAAATACTGGGGAATCTTTAGGATATTTAGAAATCGTTAAAGGTAAAGGACGGGTTATTCATGTCCAAGAAAAAATGTGTACTATTGAATCGGATCAAAAGCAGTTTCGGCGGATGGCTACTAAACGAACAGGTATATACGGTTCTGGTGAAGAAGTGATGGAAACCTTGGATGAGTTAGTACCTTTTGAAGACGCTGAAGTTGGAGATATGGTGAAACCTATCAGGGTAAGCTCATCTAATTTGGTATAAATTGTACTTGACAAAAAGACAACTATAGAAAACGTGGCATTTACGTATTAGCAATTCTATAATGCCTGAAAAGCTAAGTCATCAAGCGGTAAAACTCA
>NZ_JADEXD010000298.1 GCF_015207285.1 Tychonema sp. LEGE 07203
GTTGCCAACTGACGGCACTTACATCTTGGCCCTGCGGAATACATCAGTAAACCCAGTCCCCTATAACGTTCTTGTCAACAGCACCCTACCACCGTCAACACCCAATAGCGGACTGGGAGTGTTGCACGACGGTACGTTATCGGTACCGGGCGAAGTGGATGACTACTCCTTCACAGCCGCATCTGGAACGCTAATTTATTTTGACGGCCAGGGCAATGACTGGACAAAGCGAGTTAGACTTTAGAATCCAGACGGCACAGAGTTTTTTACCAACCTAGACAACCAGAGCGACTACGGTGCTTATCAACTAACGCAAACAGGTTCCTACAAGCTACAAGCCTACGGTTATTACAGCGACACCACCACGGGCAATTACAGCTTCCAATTGGTTGACCTCAAAGCATCGCCAACACTCGGCTTAAATGCCCCGCTCGATGTCCCCTTAAATCCTCGCGAAACTAAAGCATACAAATTCACAGGGGCAGCCGGTCAAAAAGTTTGGCTCGATGGTTTAAATACTAGCAATCCCAACGTCACGGCAAGGCTGTTAAATTCGAGCGGGCGGGAAATTGCTTCTAATACTAATTTGCAAGGCGATACTACATTGCAGACTTTAGAAGCTAACGGCGAATACTATTTGGTGCTGCAATCAAATAATACCTCAGCAACTACAGCCAGCTTCCGCCTGCTAGACAACAGCGCAGGCGCAACATTTTTACCGAACTTAGATAACAGTAATATATTCGGCAATTTCGGTACGAGCAAACTAGAAACTGTACTATACAAGTTTCAAGGCTCAGAAAACCAGCGCCTATATTTTGACATCACTGACGGGGATTGGTACAATTACTACCAGCTCTACAGTCCCGACGGCAAGCAGCTTTTTTCTCAATACGGAGGCTGGGATTACGAACTAAAACTACCCAATTCCGGCGAGTACCTGTTAGCTTTTACTGGTAACAACCAAACTAATAACAATTACGGTTTGCGGATAATTACTCCAACAGATGTTACATTGCCTTTGCCAATCGGTAATACGGAGTCTGGGGAAATTACCAAAGCCGGCCAGCAAAATACTTATACTTTTACGGGTACCGAAGGTCAGCATTTGTGGTTCGATAGCCTAGCTGCTGCGGGCAATATTACCGGTACATTGTATAGCCCCACAGGAGTACAATTGTGGAGTCAAGGCGTTGGGGCAGATCGCGAACCGACTGTCTTGAATGAAACCGGTGCTTACCGCTTTGTAGTAGATGGTAATGCAGATGCCACGGGAACTTACAGCTTCCGCTTTCTCGACTTAGCTGCGGCAAATCCCACAACTTTAGACGCGAATATTGAAGGTAATTTCGGGACTTCTAAGCGCGAAGCGCACGTGTATAAATTCGCAGGAGCAGAGGGTCAGTCAGTCTATTTTGACCGCACAGAGGGCAATTCTTACAACTCATACTACCTATACGCTCCCGACGGTCAGCGCTTATTGTTCCAATATATTTACAGCGATTCTGATTTAGTAAAACTCCCAAGTTCGGGCGAATACACTTTAGTTTTCAGTGGCAACGAGCAACCAGACAACAATTACAAGCTGCGGGTGGTAACGCCAGATATCGTTACTCAACCTCCTCACACAATTGGCAATTCGATTAAGGGAGAAATAAGCGAAGCCGGAGAATACGATACCTATACTTTCACCGGGAGTCCCGGTCAAAAATTGTGGTTTGACAGTTTGTTCGCTTCCAGCAACATCACTGCTTACTTGTCTTCCCCAACCAAAAAAGATATTTGGAGTCAAAATGCTGGTTACGACCACCAATTAACAGATTTATTAACTTTAGATGAAGCTGGAACTTACACTCTAAAAGTAGACGCTTCTGGAGACAGCACAGGCGCTTATGAATTCCGCTTCCTCGACTCAATTCAAGCAAACACTACTTTATTAGACTCACCGATTGAGGGTAATTTTGGTACTGGCAAACAATCTGCCAATGCCTACAAATTCACTGGCAATAAAGGTCAACCTCTCTATTTTGACCGCAGTGACCGCACTGACTACAACGATTATTATAATTCTTATTACCTCTACGACTCTTACGGCAAGAGAGTTTTGGGTCAAAGTTTATCTTATGACTATGAATTGTCTGCTTTGCCTAACGAGGGTGAATACACTCTAATTTTTGCAGGAAATGACAGACCGAACAATAATTATTCTCTCAAAATAGTCACGCCCGACCTGATTACTACTCCTTACCAAATCGGCGATACTGCCAGCGGTACAATTAGCGAAGCTGGAGAACAGGATACCTACACTTTCCCAGGAACGATCGGTCAAAAACTGTGGTTTGACAGCTTGGAAAATTCCCCAGCAAACCTGACATTAAAGTTGGTAGATCCGGATGGAGTAACAGTTTTCGGCGAGTGGTATAACGGTCAATATGCCTCATACGATCGAGAACCTGTAATCCTTACCAAAGAAGGCAATTACAAGCTGATTGTAGATGGCTCTGCTGACAGTGCGGGAGACACCTACAGTTTCCGCTTGCTCGATTTGGCGGCTGGCGAACAATTGACTTTAGACAGTCCTATTTCGGGCGATTTCGGCAGCAGCAAGCGCGAAGCTAAAGTCTACAAGTTTCAAGGTGCAGAAGGCAGCTATTTGTACTTCGATTTGACAGCCGGAGATCCCTACAATTACTATTATCTTTACGACCCCTACGGCAAACGCCTGACCTATCAAGGATTGGGTACTGATTACGAACTGGCTTTGCCGTTAACGGGCGAGTACGCATTAGTTCTATCCGGTCAGGATAGACCTAATAATTACGGATTAACAGTGGTGATGCCTGAGTTAAAAACAGTACCTTTAACTCTCGGACAAACAGTTACTCGGTAGTAATAAATATGTAGTGATTAGATATTTATTGGCTCAAAACATAGTTGTAATGATGGATAAAATACCAAATAGCACCAATATGGTTTTCTCTGGGGGGGTGACAAAGAGGTCTACGAGATAGACTGTATAAGGGTTGCGGCCCGCATACCTTGTTGATAAAAGCGGCGTTTATTGGGAGTTAACTTGCGTTTACTGTTCTACCTCGTCAGAATATTG
>NZ_JADEXD010000095.1 GCF_015207285.1 Tychonema sp. LEGE 07203
TAGCTATCTGGTGATTAAGGCCTAGAACCCCCCCAGCCCCCCTTGCTAAGGGGGGAGCAAGAGCCGGAGGAATTATCGATCGCGATTGCGGTTGGCCCGGAGGGTGGGTGGACGGAGAGTGAGGTGGAAAGGGCGATCGAATTTGGTTTTGAAGCTGTTTCTTTGGGTAGTAGAATTCTGAGAGCGGTGACAGCACCGATTGTGGCTTTGTCTTTAGTTGGCGCGGCTTTTGAGAAGTACCAATTCTCCAAAAATACTTCTGAAAGTTGTTAGAGACGGTAAGAAAAGCTAAAATGTGAGTTAGTTATGAGAAAAAAAGTAAAATGTTAAAATCAGTAAAGGGTATATATCGAAATGGCAAAGTTGAGTTATTAGAAACTCCGGACAAATTAACAGAAGGGAAAGTTATTGTTACTTTTTTGTCAGAATCAGGGTTGGTAGAGCTGCAATCTCGCGGTATATAGCGGCAACAGGCCGCAGATTTACGGGTAAGGTTGAGCAGATTTGCAGAGGATTGGGAACGACCGGAAATGGATATTTACGATGTCTTACAATCGCGGTGATGTCGTGCTGGTTTTGTTTCCTAATGCTGATTTGCGTACTGCGAAGCGCCGTCCAGTTTTAATAGTTCAAGCTAATAATCTGGGGACTGGTTTACGGCAAACTATTACGGCAATGATTACTAGCAACTTAGCTCGTGCCGGATTATTAGCCGATCTAAAATCTGTTAACATCGAAATTATTCATATATTTCTTATCTGCATCGGCGTTAATCTGCGTCAATCAATTGTCATCTGCGGTGAAAAAATCTCTGGGTTTAACCGCAGATAAACACAGATTAACGCAGATGGATTAGATCGATTTTGGTAGCAGCGTCCACAGTTGACTGTTGACTAGATTTTACAATTGGGATGCTACGGGATTTAATCTGACTCGGTAATTATGACAGACAATCTTGTGACGATTCTAGAGGTTGAAATCGATCGCAAAATTGGTATTTTGTCAAATATGACGGCAGTAGATGCAGCACTCAAGCACACTTTGGCAATCCGATAAACAGGGTGAATTGTCGCCAAATCTAAAAACAATCTTTAAATTAATTGCATCAAATCTGCGTTGTGTTAGCACATTTCGTAAGATGAGTGGGTCGAGGGCAATGAAAATAGAATTGAAGAAAAATCGATCGCACTTTTGGTCGATCGCACTTTTGGCAGTTTTAGGGACATCAGTTTCCGCACAATCTGGGCGCTCTGTCATGGCTCAACAGCTTAATTGCGATCGGCCTCAAGGAGACGTGCAAGTCAGAGCTTGCATTCGCTTGAGGTATGAACTCGCAGACGAGCGACTCAATGATGTTTACAAACAATTGATTGCTAAGTTGAGCAAGGAAGAGAAAGCGCTACTTGCGGAAGCACAATTAGGATGGATTAAAGTGCGAGATAATACCTGCGAATTTGAGGTGTATCCAAATCGCGGCGGTACGGGTTATCGAGGTTTTTTGAATGAATGTTTGGAGCGAATTACCAAACAGCGCACTGCGGAGTTAGAAAAATATTTACAGAGATAAAGGAGGAGTAGCAATCGATGCTAAAGTTAAACAATCTCACCAAATTTATCACATTACTAATTGGCACGATAGCCCTTATTTTGACTTGGGTAACATCAGTCACTGCTCAACCGCAACTCACAGAGCGATCGAAACTAGCAATTAATGGGATTGGGCCGATCCGAGTGGGAATGACCGTTGACGAAGCCTCACGCTCTGCTGGAATTCAATTAATCAAAAATGCCAGGGGTAGCGGTAGTTTTAACGAGGACTTGTGTTCCTATCCTCAAGTAAAAGGGGGGCCAAAAGGAATTAGCTTTATGGTAGCAAAGGGTCGTATTGCCAGAGTAGATATTGACAACGATCGCACGACCACGATCGCAGGAGCTAAAATTGGGAATACCCAACAGCAAATTATTAATTTGTATCCCGGAAAAATAAAAATAACTCCACATCCTTATGTTGGCAGGCCACCTCTAAATGGCAAATATTTAACTTTTGTACCTAAAGATGCGGCTGACAAAAACTACCGGATTATTTTTGAGACTAGCAAAAATCGTGTAACTCGCTTTCGTTCAGGGAAACTTCCTGAAGTTGAGTATATAGAAGGCTGTTCGTAATCTGGCAAAAATCCCTACCAAAAATAAAGAAAACTCATGAAAATGCGATCGACCACAATCATCACCATCATCTCAGCAATCCTAGCCGCCGCCAGCATCCCAGCAGTTTTCGCTCAGCGACAGCCATCAGCCAACGAAATCTACATTGATAAAGATTGCCGTCAAAACCAGCAACTACAATTTGAAAAATTCACTGTATTCAATCAAAATGAGTTTACAGCTAACGGTCAAAAATACTGGTTTTATGCAGGACGCTATCAAGATGGGGGAGTTCTTTTCTGTATTTCAAAACCAAATTTTAGCCAACCAAAAGTTTTAAAAGCAGAAAAAATACAAAGACAATTTATTGATAAAGTAGTCCGAGATCCCAAGAACCAAACTGCCTTTCTCATCGCAGTCAGAGAAGGAAACGGCCCAGGTGCAAAAACGACAAATTATGTCTTAGATTTAAGCAATCCCGATCGCCCAAAAATCACCTCTCTTTCCATAAATATTAATTCTCATTAAAAGTAGTTGACCAGTGGCCAAAGCAACCAAACATCAGCCAAGATATAAAAGACACCATTTCCCCAACCGCCATGACAGACATCCACCAAATAGCCACCTCCCTAGAAAGCCAAGACTACAAACAAGCCGCCCAACTCATCAAACAACTGCAAAAAAAATCCCCCGAAAATCCCTGGGTACAATACTACATCGGCCGCTACTACGAACTCACCAACAACCCCGAAAAAGCCCAAACAACCTACAAACAAATACTCCGCGACATCACCAACCCCAAAATTGTCTCCCAAGCCCGCCAAGGCATTCAACGCATTGAAACCGCACAACACAACCTCCGCCAACAAGCCATCGAAACCGCCAAAAACGACCCCAGCAGCCTCGAACCCGGACTCCTGATCCTCGAACCCGTGAGTCCCGAAGACAAACCCGCAGCCGTACAAAATATCAGCAGAATCTTCAAAATCGACGCCTACACAACTAGGATGCAACTCCAAAGCCGCGGCTGGAGACTGTACAAAACCGGGCCCATCGGCCAACTCCGAATATACGGCAAAGAACTCCTCAAAGCAGGAATTCCAGTATTTTGGACAACCCTAGCCGACATTCAAAAAATCCAAATCTTCCGAGTGCAACACTTCCAATCTCTCTCTTCCCCAACCGTTGTTTGCAAAGATAGTCTAAATCGACTCGGTTCTATAGAATTTAACTGGTCAGAAATTACCCAAAGAGTAGAAGGTTTGTTACCAATGTTCATCGAAATCATGGACTACTCGCCCAACCGCAGAACAGACCAATTTCGCCACAAAGAAATCACCCAAGATTACGCTCAAATCTGCGACTTGCACCTTCCCAGCCGCAACAGCATTCTGCGAATTTGCGACCAAAGTTACGAATTTAAACAAGGTGTTGACTTCACCAAAATTTCAGCAGCTATCCCAGCTTCACCTCACCAGAAAAACCAAACATCCAGAGTCAAAAAATCCCCACAAATAGCTCAAAGTACCACCAGAATTAACTGGAATCACTTGCTGGAAATATTCGATCGCCAGCTTGACGTTACAGTGTGGTCGGAGTTTACGCTGTTTGCGGATACAGCCATCGATTACACCCATATGTTGAGCAAAATCAAATCTCATGTAGAAGTCGATCGCAAATCCGAAACTCCTTGGGACTCAGCTTTCCAGCTATACAGCGGATTAGCCTTTCTCAGAAACCAAGGAAAGAAGGCATGAAAAAAGAGTTAAAAATAAAAAATGAGGAATCTCATTTTTTAACTTTTAACCCCAGCATTTGCAATTGTCAAATGCCCAATTCCTGATTACCAACTCTCAATTTTCTACTTCATTTTCACCTGACGAGCCATTTCCCGGAAATTGTTCATGCTAGGGCCCGGGCTGCGACGAGTGGTAGTTGGTATCGGCATTAAGTTATTAGGAGCAAAAGTGCGATTTGGTTCAGCTTGACTCGGCACTTTCCCGTTAGTTGCAGCAGCAGGAACCTTCGCGGGTTCCGAAGTCTTAGCAGGAACGCTAGCGACTGGTTCCTTGTCTTTCTTCTTAGACTTTTTCTCTACCTTAGCCTTCTTAGCCGGTTCAGGCTTGCCTGACATAGCAGCCTCAACTTTTGCAGGTGCGGCCGCAACAGCATCCTCTACCTTGGCAACAGCATCCTCTACCTTGGCAGGTGCAGCTTCTACCTTCGCAGGTTCCTTCGCAGGTGCAACCTTAGCGGGTTCCTTCGCCGAAGATTCGCCTAAATCCATGAAATATTCAGACTTTTTCAAGCCCAACAGTCTGCCAAAAAAGCCGAAAATACCGCCGAAGAAATTTTTGATAAAACCAAACATTAGACTTACTCCTTTTGTTTTTTTAGAGAAATTTGTACAAGCTTATCCACAAGGTTAGCCTACGAGGTTAGGCAACCTTTGTCTATATTTCTTAATCAAAATTAACAATTTTCGATTAAAACCACAGATATTTTAGTAATTTTTACTCAGTAATCCCAAATTTCACTTTGCACTTGTTTACGATTATCTCAGAATATATGACATATTTCCTATTTGCCCGCGATAGTATCGATCCGATTCGCTAGCTGTCCTATTAGGGGTGAAACTACCTAGGCGATTGATTTATGCTTTAATCAGCAAGCAATTTTCCAGCAAAATGAACAGTACGCTCGATCGCAATCCCGTCATCCTAATACACGGCATCTGGGACACAAAGGCTATTTTCAGCAAAATGTCCGCCCGCCTCACGGAACTCGGATGGTGCGTCCACAGCCTCAACCTCACGCCCAACGACGGCAGCGTCGGCCTCGACTTACTGGCACAACAACTCGCAGACTACATCCGTGAAACCTTCGAGCCAGAACAGCCATTAGACATAGTAGGCTACAGCATGGGAGGCATCGTCAGCCGCTACTACGTGCAGCGACTCGGAGGAATTAACCGAGTACAGCGTTTCATCACCATATCTGCCCCTCACAGCGGCACCCTCACCGCCTATTGCCTGTCCCTACCAGGATACCTGGATATGCGGCTCAATAGTAGCTTGCTGCGCGATTTGAATCAAGATGTGACGCAGTTCAAACACATAAACTTTACATCAATGTGGACACCATTCGACATCATGATTGTACCGTCAAACAGCTCTCAAATGCCAGTAGGTAAAGAAGTTAAAATAAACGTAATGCTGCACCGCCAAATGGTGACAGATACCCAAAGTATTAACGCATTAATTGAAGAACTAAAAGCACCGATAAAAAATAAAATTCCCAATTAAAAATGAATAGCAATTTCAGTCGCAACCCAGTCTTGCTGGTTCACGGGATGCGGGATACAAAGCTTATTTTCAGTACAATGTCCGCCCGCCTCACCGAACTCGGGTGGTGCGTCCACAGCCTCAATCTCACCCCCAGCGACGGCAGCCTGGGTCTCGAATTACTCGCGCAGCAAGTTGCAGGCTACGTTTGTGCAACCTTCGCTCCAGAACAGCCGATCGACATAGTAGGATTTAGCATGGGCGGCATCGTCAGCCGCTACTACATCCAGCGACTCGGAGGCATCAACCGAGTCCAGCGCTTTATTGCGATATCTTCCCCTCACAACGGCACTTGGGCGGCCTACACTAACGGCGGAAAAGGCTGCGTTCAAATGCGTCCCGGCAGTGCTTTTCTCAAAGATTTAAATCGAGATGCTGCCTTACTAGAAAAGCTGAATTTTACTTCAATTTGGACAGATTGGGATTTCGTCATCCTCCCCGCTGCTAGTTCCCAAATGTCGGCAGCAAAAGAAGTAAAATTATCAGTTTTCACCCATGCGATGATGGTGAGGCATTCCAGCAGTTTAAAATCTGTCGCCGAGGCACTATCAGAACCCTTGAAAAATTATCATTAGTATTGTGTCCTGCTAAGCTGTCGCGCAAATAAAAATTGCATATTTGGGGCGGCAGGATGCCCAACCCACAAGAGTTTTATTATTTTTTGACATACAGCTTTCCTGTCAACAGCTTTCCTGTCAACAGTCAACAGTCAACAGCTTTCCTGTCAACAGTCAACAGTCAACAGCCAACACCCAACAATCACGAACGCTGCCACCAAAATCGAGATCGTTCATCTGCGTTAATCTGTGTTCATCTGCCCTCATCTGCGGTAAAAAAAGAAAATTGCTAACCGCAGATGACAAGGGATAGACGCTGATTCGCGCAGATGCCCAGAAGAGATATCTGAATTATTCCGATGCTAACAGATTCGATATAACTTGTAGGGTGCGTAGCTAAAACTAAACTGCATCGCCGACTTCTGCGTATTCGCTGCGCCCAAAAATTGCCTCGGCTTCGCAGTAATACTTGAATTCCAGTATATTGTGGAAAGGATCTTCCAAGAAGAAGGTGCGGTGCTCCGTAGGCAAACCGACAAATCGCCTTCTCGCTTCTTGATAGAAATTCAAGTTGTTTTGCTGTGCTTTTTCTAACAATCCTTCCCAGTCGGCTTCGGAAGTGAAAATTAATCCAAAATGCCGGGGATAGATTCCTCGTTGAGGTGTCAAAGGTTCGCGGCTGAGGTGGGCGACAATTTGATGGCCGCACAGCCCCAAAATCGCAGAATTGGGGGATTCGCGACCTAATGTGCAGCCGAGCCCGTCTACGTAGAAGGCTTTTGTTTCGGCAATATCGGTGACGGGGAAGGCAAGATGAAATAAGATTTGGCTCATGGAGGTACTAAATGCAGAATTCAGAATTGTTCTTTAATTATTTATCTTTTTCTAATCCTTGGTTGGTGGCGATCGCCCTTAATACATTTTTACTCGCGATCGCCTCCGTTTCTCCGAAAAAATTGCTCACACCCGCCGGACAATTTCACGGCTGGTTGCTAGGTGTGATTATCTGGGCGAGTTTGGGATGGCGGGGCTATGCGGTGGTGATGTTTTACTTTCTTGTCGGATCGGGAGTTACCCGCATCGGTAAAGCCCAGAAAGAAGCAGAAGGGATTGCTGAAAAGCGATCGGGCGCGCGAGGCCCGGAAAATGTCTGGGGTTCGGCTTTAACCGCTACTTTTTGTGCTGTGGGAGTTTTGGCAATCTCTATTTTGGGAGACACGGGCAATGTTTTCGGAGATACGGGCAAGATGCCCGTGCCACAATATGTTATTTCCCTGTTGCTGCTGGGTTATGCGGCGAGTTTTTGCACCAAACTTTCCGATACCTGCGCTAGCGAAATTGGTAAAGCTTACGGCAAGCATACGTTTTTGATTACTACTTTGCAGCCTGTACCTAGGGGTACCGAAGGGGCAGTAAGTCTGGAAGGAACGATCGCGGGCATTGTCGGTTCGATCCTGATTGCGCTGTTGAGTTGGGCTGCGGGTTTAATTGACTTGACAGGAATTGTTTTTTGTGTTATTGCAGCTTTTATTGCTACTAACATTGAGAGCGTGATTGGCGCGACGGTGCAATCGAAGTTTGAATGGCTGACGAATGAGGTAGTAAATTTTTTTAATACGCTCATCGGTGCGATTTGTGCGATCGTCTTGGCCTATGTTTGGAAAGCTTTTTTAGTTTAGTGATTTTTGGAGGTCGCCGACTCAAGAAACCGGGTTTTTTACAAGCATTCAAGGCATTAACGCAGTATTTGCGGAAAAAAAACCGGTTTCTGCCTCCACTATTAGTTATTAATCATTAATCATTAGTTTCGACTAATGACTAAATTGTTGACTGTTGACTGTTGACTGTTGACTGTTGACTGTTGACTGTTGACTGTTGACTGTTGACTGTTGACTGTTGACTGTTAACTGTTGACTGTTGACTACTGCTTTCCTACCCACTGCTTTCCTACCAACTGCCAACTGCCAACTGCCAACTGACTAATGACTAATGACTAATGACTAATGACCAATGACATTAATCATCATCTTTTGGCCCAAAAACCATTTGTAAAATCATAGTTGGTTCGCCTCGCTTGTGATAGCGATCGGCCCAATTGCGAATAATCTCATCTAATTCTTCAACAGCTCGATCGAGCTGTTCCGGCGGGATATCCAAAGTCTCCATAACTCGCATCACCTTCGGTTGTTTTTCCGCCCAATCCTTCATCAGCCGGAAATATCTAGCCGTATCCTCCACCATCGTAAACGTGCGCTCTTCTTGCTCTGCCGGAGAGTAGGTAGCGCGGGTGAGGGCATAAAACGGCATTCCCCAGGGAGAATCTATGCGAGTAACTGTTCCGGAATAGATCAAGCGGCGCTTGATGTGTTCTGCTAGAGCTTCGCTCAAAGCCATTCGCCTTTCTGGGTGCATATCTTCTTGCGATCGCCTGTGCAGAAACTCGATCAACTCCATAAACTGAAAAGAATTGATCAGTTGAGCGTCAGGCGGATTAGGAGGAATTTTGCCTTCGAGATATTTTTTTTCATCCGAAGTCAAGCTGTTTCCCGGAATGCGAGGGCGGCCCGGCAACCAAGCATACTGTTCCAGCCAGACATAGGGAAACTGAATCAAATATCTAGGTTCTTGGGAACCCAACATTTTCAGCAATTTTCCCTTAGTCAGAGCTTCCCGGACTTCCTCAACAATCACCTTCACCCGTTTAGGCTCAATGTGATGCAAGTGTCCGGTCATCCGCAGGTTGTTGTCCTGCTCCATATAAGTCATATAAATGGCACATTTAGCCGCCGTTGCGGCCGCGTCTAGAAACGCCCCATGCCTGTGCCCGCTGGTTCTCATGGCGCTGAACGCCAGATATAGCATGATCTGATCCATTGCACTAGGGCTGAGGCTTTTGACCAGATCTAAAGAGTCATTTTTCATCACAATCCCCGAAATAGCAAAACTAGGAGGCATCTTGTAATCCTCCACTAAATTATTGCGAGAGCGCCGAATCCAGCATAGCCGACAGTCGCCGGAAAGCTTGGCAGCTATCCTAATATTCAGGCCTGTTGATTTCCCTGAGATCGCTGGGGCATTGGCTTAAAGGCGATCGACACCAAATAAGTGATTCTTATTGGCGGATTTAAGTAGGTTGTTGCACCCTTTGCACTCAAGGTTTACCTATATTTGACACTCCCCCACCTGAAGGTGGGGGGATTCTTAATTCAGCGACTGACCTTTAAATGATGCGTCCTTTCGGCAATACTCAAACCTTTTAACCGTAGGAATTCTACCAATTAACGAGCTTGATTCGCAATCACCCCAGAGGGTCGATCTCCACTCATGGTACTAGGATATTTATCTAGAGTTCGGGTATGCCCTACCCTACCTAACAAAAGCAAATTGTTGGTTTTTCTGGTTTTGAGACTGTGTTAAGCCTCACGCTGTATGGCAATTTTTCGCTGCTTTTTATCCCCTATTTACGCCTAAAAGTGTGTCTGAGTAACTGTTTCACGAGGGCGCTGCGAATTTAACCTTGACTTTTATCTTGTAGCACAAATACAAGCAAAGTCCGAGTTTTGAGGAATGGATTAAAAAAATTAAAGCCGTCCTAAAACGACGGGGTTTTCAACCCATTTTTCTGATAAGTTAGTTCACATCGCACGTCAATTATAGTGCAGCCGTGGCAAATTAAACCGCATCTGCGAGCGGAGAACGTAAATAAGTATTGCGCTGGGAGGAATTTGAGGCGGCTCCGCAAATGGCAAAGGAGGAGAGGGGCGAATCGCAAAGGGAGGCATTTTCCAGACAAAACCGCCATATATTTAGAGTCTATCTCTAGCTAGATGGCGGTTCAAGATTTATATGCTAGCATTTCTCACACAAAAAGAAGCTCCTAAAGACTGTCAACAAAAAATGCAGTTACCGTTTAACCTGAAAAACTAGAATCTGGGAAAATCAGATCGAACCAACTGCGCGAACCCACTCAGTTGCGGCCTTCGCTGAGGTACAGTGCGATTAGAAATCTTATAGTGCATGAGTAACATTAGGCTCGATAAACCTTCTGCGTCCGCTGCCCCTCTCTGGACCGCGCTCGCCCTTTTGTTGAGTTTGCGCTGACAACATATATTCGGCGGTAGCAGTTTCGAGCATTGGGACTGGAGATTCAAAAGCTTTAGCGGCGCTGGCACTCAAGGTAATGCCCAACAGGCTAAGTAAGGCAATTGCGGTGTAGGTTTTCATCGGTAGTATCCGTGTCAGTGTCTATTACCTGATACGGACTTGCCCCGATCGATCAGGATAGATTTCTGGCAATTTCGGAACTTTGCAAAAAACTTTACTTTTTGAATGCTACAGATACCGATCGCAGCCAAGCACCGGCTTCATTGGGAATACCCCACACTGTTATAAGCTTTTCGGTTTCGCAATTGTCTAAAAAGCTGTCAGTTTCCCAGTCCAAAGTCACGAGTTGCCAAGTTTGACCGGCTAAGGATGCGGGACTGGTTAGGGTTAGCGTCCAGTCTTGTGCGCCTTTTCGGCGGAAAATGCCCGAAAATTCGCTGTGGGTATTTGCTGTTTTCGTGCTGCGACTGGCACAGAAACCGGGTTCAGATGTCAAGGTTCTAGATTCAGATACAGAACTTTGTTTGAGAAACCGGGTTTGTCTGTCGCTGTTGACTGAAAAAGGACATTCGCCGCTGGCGGGATATGCTTGAGGTCGATCGAGATAATAGCGCTGGCGATCGAGCCAATCCGATCGATCCGGTGTCAAATTAAATAAAGGAACAACCGCCGCCCTCGCCTCGGAATCTTGCAGCAAAGCTTCCTGCAAAACCCTCACCGACAAATCGCGCGGCCCACATCCAGCTTCCACGCACAAAGCCGCCGCCATCCCCGCCGCCTGTCCGATATTCATCACCACCGGCTGCAAGCGAGTTGCACCGTTGGCGATGTGAGAGACAGAAATATTTTTTTCGCAAACCAGCAATCCGTCTGCACTCGCAGGAATTAGGGCACTGTAAGGAATTGTAAAAGTTGTGCCAGTCCAGCGGCCGCCCCAGCGGATAGATTTGGGTTGCAAGGGAATGTCGCCGCAGGGATAGTGGTGATCGTTAGCGTAGTTGCCGATCGCAATTGTTTCACAAATTCCCTGAGAATTTATCGGCAATTTCGCGACTCTGCCACCGACAACAGGCAAAATATCTTGTTCTGTGACTGTACTGAGTCCCCGCAAACGGCGGCTTTCTCGGTAGTAAGGATGCAGCGCGAAAGAACCAAGAAGCGAGGAATTTTGTTGATTTTCGATCGTTGAAATCGGGAAAATATTCTGTGCTAACCCGTAGCGGCGGCCGAGTTGAGTTTGAATGAAGCGCGCGAAACTTTGACTGTGCCAAAAACTTTCTTGGAGGAATTCTTGTCGAGATGCTGTTGATTCAATTAGTCGATCGACCCCTTCACCATAATCATTACCGCGAATCGGCCAATTAATCATCAACAATCCCCCCGGCAGCCTGCCGTAGTTGAGAAATTGTTCGGGAGTGCAATCTTTCCAAGCACCGATAAATCGATCGGGATTGTCCACCGGAGGCGCGGGAATTTCTGGTGCCGCAGCGCCTTCCCCAAAATCCTGCATGACAACCACCCGAGTCGGAGCTTGCACCGAATACCGTTGTGTGAGATCGTTAGGGGCGATCGGCGCGCTGACTTCTCCCCACTCAGCTTGAAATTCCCAACCCCAGCGGTGCCCGACTTCCGCTAAAGCCAATAAATCTCCCAATTCCGTTGCATCCAAAGTAACTTTGGCCAAAACAGAAACATCTGCAAACCGAACGCCAGAAATTCTGTTGCCTTCCCACAACACATCGCGAGCTATTTGTCCAGAAATCCACTGCAAGTTCGGCAAACACTTAACCCAATCAGCAAAAATTTCCGCACCGACGCGGGGATCGTAAGTAAAAAAACTGACCCAACCCCAATCCAAACCTCCCGGCTGACGCTGTTCGAGTTCCCGGAGAAACGCACCCCACAAACCCGTTTGAAAAGCTGCCAATTCATTGCCATCCGGGGCACAAACGCCCGCCGAAGTCAGCATTCCTCCCAGCCAAGGGAATTCGCTAACTAAAATAGTTTTGGCACCGCGGCGCGCTGCTTGCACTGCCGCAGCCGTGCCGCCGGTGCCGCCGCCGACTACCAAAACATCTGCTTTTAAGAGAGAAGACATAGACAATACCATTTGAGATTTTAGATGGCGAAAGGCTCAGTCATAATTTAAGGCGCAACTATCAGCACCCTACGGATTTTAAGATTACCTATTTATTTCCCCTCGAACCTCCTCCTCTGCGTCAAGAGCGTCCTCTGCGGTTAATAAAAATCTGAAAATCAGAGCCCATCTCAAATCAAAAACAATCAGAAAATGGGGAACCGAGAGATTAAAATAATAAATCGCACAATTTCCCCACTATTCACTACTAACCAAGCAATTAAAAATGGAAAAAGGTTTTATTTTGTGGTTCACCGGCCTGAGCGGTTCCGGTAAAACAACTATCAGCCAAGCACTCGAACCAGAATTGAAAGCCAAAGGCTGCAAAGTTGAAATCTTGGATGGAGATGTCGTGCGTACCAACTTGTCAAAAGGTTTGGGATTTAGCCAAGAAGACCGGGATACTAATATTCGGCGGATTGGATTTGTCGCTCACCTGCTGAGCCGCAATGGAGTTGCCGCAATGACCGCAGCTATTAGCCCCTACAGAGCAATTCGCGACGAAATTAGAGCGATCGAGCCAAATTTTGTTGAAGTGTATGTCACAGCGCCTTTAGAAGTGTGCGAAAATCGCGATGTCAAGGGGCTGTACGCTAAGGCGAGAGCCGGAGAAATTAAGGGTTTTACCGGAATTGACGATCCCTATGAAGCACCGCTCAATCCTGAGATTATTTGCTACACAGAGCAAGAAAGTGTAGAAGAGAGCGTTAAAAAAGTTCTGAGCAAGTTAGAACAGTTAGGTTACATTTGATGTTGGCGGGGTAGGAAGAGGATAGGGGCAAAAAGCGATGGTGGTGAAAAACTATTTACAACTCAATACTGTCAAAAATTTGATTGTCCAAAGTTTAATAGTGTCAGCGATCGCGGCTGTGGGTTCGTCTCCGGCGGCGGCTCAGTTTTTGCCTCCTCCTCCTCCTCCGGCTTCTGGCGAGCCCGTACCCGAAGCGCCGGGATTTCCGAGATTTCCGCCAAGTGTGCCTGCAAGTGTTCGATCGGAAGTTTACACTTTGGGCGCGGGCGATCGCATTCAAATCGACATCTTCAACGTCCCGGAATACAGCGGCCCCAACGGTCAACACCAAATACAGGCCGACGGTTCCCTGAGTTTGCCCTTAATTGGCAGCCTTTCCGTGGCCGGAATGACCTTAGAACAAGCTTCTAATGCTGTCAAGGAACGATACGGCAAATATCTCAAACGTCCTTGGGTGACGCTGAAACTGCTGGCGGCGCGTCCTTTGCAAATTGCGATCGCGGGCGAAATCAACCGCCCCGGAGCCTATACAATATCGGCAGCAGCCAGCCCTGGAGGCACGTCAGAGCAAATTGGAACTCAAATGCCCACAATATCGCGGGCTCTGCGAATGGCCGGAGGAATTACCCAATCAGCAGACGTGCGGCAAATCAAAATCCGCCGCCCCCAGCGCAACGCACCGGAACAAATTATTAGTGTGGATTTGTGGGAATTATTGCAAAACGGCGATTTGCGCGCGGATCTGACTTTGCGCGACGGCGATACTATCTTTATTCCCACAGTCACTAGCCTCAACCGCCAAGAAGCACCGACTTTAGCAGTAGCTAACATTACCGGACAAAGCACTCAACCAATTAATATTGCTGTGGTGGGCGAAGTAACTCGCCCCGGTACTTATACTTTGGCAAAAGATGTTCAAAGTAGAACGCAAGAAAATGAAATTGGTGCAAATTCTGGTTTGTTTGCTACCAGCGAAACTGCCGGCGGGGAAACTGCTTTGCAGCAAACAGTAACTAAGGCGATTAAAATGGCGGGCGGCATTACTCCCGTAGCCGATATCAGACAAATACAAGTTCGCCGCCTGACGCGGGCGGGTACAGAACAAATTATCAATGTGAATTTGTGGCAACTTTTGGAAGGGGGAGATGTATCCCAAGATTTAGCGCTGCAACAGGGAGATACGGTAATAGTTCCCAAAGCCGAAAATCTTGATGCAGTCGAAGGCGCACAAGTTGCTAATTCTACTTTTTCACCGGATACGATTAAGGTGAGCATTGTGGGAGAAGTCGTGAAACCCGGATCGTTTGCGATGGTGCCCAACACTTCTTTGAATCAAGCGCTGGTAGCAGCGGGAGGTTTTAATAAATCGCGCGCCGAAATGGATTCGGTTGATTTAATTCGCCTCAATCCTAACGGTACTGTTTCCCGGCTGAGTGTTAAGGTGAATTTTTCCGCCACAGCCAATGAGGAAACTAATCCCAAACTGCAAAATAATGATGTAATTATGGTAAGGCGATCGGGCCGCGCTACGTTCTCGGATAATGTAGGCGGGACTCTCGCTCCTTTTAGCCCGCTGTTGGGAATATTTCGGTTGTTCAATATTTTTCGGTGATTTGAATAGACTAGCGCTAGGGCTTTAAAAACCAGGTTTCTAGAAAAATTTTAGGTTTGGTAACTAGATATCTAGTCAGAAACCGGGTTAATGAAAATGCCCCAGCCTTACAGATGTTTAAACTAATAAGTTGTAGAACTCAAATGAAACCAGGGAAAAAATCTCAAATAGCACAGTTTAATAACAATAGAAACTTGTTGGATCGGGAAAAAATATCAACAGCGGTTTATCAAGAAAATCAATTTTTAGACAGGGAAAACATAGAGGAAGAAGAGTTAAGCTTTTGGGAAGTTTGCCGCAGCCGATCGCTTTTAGTCATCGGCGTAGCAGTGGCAGTGACAACCGGGGTTTTTGCCTGGACACTGAATCAAAAAAGCGAGTACGAAGGGCGATTTCAATTATTAGTAGAACCCGCTGTCACGCAAAACACCTTAGCAAAAGTATACTCCGGCGAGCTGAAACTGCAACCGGCGACTCCCGGAACGCCAGAAAATCCGGTTTTTGACTACGAGTCGCAAATTCAAGTTTTGCAAAGCCCGCAAGTCATGTCGCCGATTATCAAACAATTGCAGGCTAAATATCCCGAAATCAATTACAACTACCTTTTCAACCAAAAAGTAAATAATTTGCCGTTCGATCGGGAAACCAGGCTGTCAATCAATCGGTTCAAAAATACCAAAATTATCGAAGTTAGATATCGGGATTATGACCCGAAAAAAATTAATTTTGTTTTGGAAAAAGTGGCCGTTGGTTTCCGCAACTACAGCGTGCAAGATACCAGAACACAAATTAACCAGAGTCTGGATTTTGTGAAATCGCAAATTCCCAACCAGAAAAAGCGCCAACAAGTTCTGCAAACCGAAATTCAAAAGTTGCGACAGCAGTACAATTTCATCGATCCGCAAATTCAAAGCCAGCAACTCGCGCAACAAATCAGTCAAATTCAAGCGCAACGATTGGATGCCCAAACGCAGCTCAACCAGCAGAGATTGCTCTATGCCAATTTGCAAAATCAGCTCGGATTGAACCAGAGACAAGCGCTGATGGCTTCGGCTTTGAGTCAAGCTCCTCGCTATCAAGGAATGCTGACTCAATTGCAGCAATTGGAAGGGCAAATTGCGATTAACTCGGCTACATATACAGACGAAAATCCGCAAATGCAATTGTTGCGAGAACAGCACAAGAATCTGATTCCTTTGTTGAAGAGAGAAGCCCAACAAGTTCTGGGAACTGATTTGGCTAAGGTGAATTCGCAAGTGCTGGCTTTTCAAGATCCGGTGCGGATTAAGTTGATCGAGCAGTTTATCGGTACTGCTAATTTGATTCAGGTGCTGGGTGTGCGAAATGTGGTTTTGGAACAAGCTGCTAAGGAGTTGAATCAATATTCTCAAGGATTTCCGGTGATTTTGCGCCGCTATTCGGATTTGCAGCGGGAGGCGGAGTTGACTAATAATACGCTCAAGAGTTTGCTGGCGAAACAGCAAGCTTTGCAGCTAGAAGCTGTGGGTCAAAAAGAGGTGGCTTGGGAGGTGATTGCGAAGCCGGAAATTCCGCGCTATAGAAATGGCGAGTTGATGGCTGTTGCTCCGATTATGCCTTTGAATTTGGCTTTGGGGGGATTGGCTGGTTTGGTTTTTGGTATGCTGGTGGCGCAGTTGGCGGAACGGTTTAATCATAAAACGGTGTTTGAGACTCCGGAGGATGTCAAACATTCGATTCGCCTGCCTTTGTTGGGGATAATTCCTGCTAGCGATAAAATTTTGAGACTGCCGCCTGCGGAGACAAATTCTGTGGATGCGGAAAGTTCGCCGCTGCCGACGGATGCTTTTCAAGAGGCTTTTCGATCGCTCAATGCTAATATTCGGTTTCTAAACGTTGATAATCCGATCAATTCTTTTGTAATTACGTCTTGTCAAGTAGCTGACGGCAAGTCTACTGTGGCAGTAAATCTGGCGCGGGCGGCGGCTGCAATGGGCCAGCAAGTGCTGTTGGTGGATGCGGATTTGCGGCGCCCGCAGGTACACGAAATGCTGGGTTTGCCGAATTGGCAAGGCTTGCACAATGCGATTGCTGAGGATTTGGATTTGGCAGAGGCGATCGTGCGATCGCCCCGCGATGAAAACCTATTTGTGTTGACATCCGGGCCGATTCCTGCCGATCCTACGAAAGTGCTTTCTTCCCGCAAAATGCAGCATTTAATGGCGGCTGTGTCAAGTCGTTTTGACTTAGTTATTTACGATACTGCACCGCTTTTGGGTTTGGCGGATGCGAATTTGTTGGCGGCTCACACTAACGGATTGATGCTGGTTGTGGGGCTGCATCAAACTGAGCGGGAGGCGCTGCTGTTGGCTTTTGAAGATTTGAAAATGGCAGGGATTCCGCTGTTGGGAATGGTGGCGAACAACGATAAAGGCAGCAGGTATTACTATCAGTCTTACGTGCAGCATTATATCGAGGAAAAGTCTGTTTAACCCAGATGTTGCACCATTCGCGTGGAAGCTTTTTATGGACGGGCTCTCCTGCCCATCCCACAAGAGATGAATTTTCTTGTGGAACGGCCCCAGAGCCCGTTCTTGACAGTGGTGCAAGATGTCTGTTTGACAGGTGCAGGCGGTTTCAACCAGGTTGACGGCGAACATAAACTTTAATAACAAAATTTCTTAAGATTTGCGATCGCTCCCCTGCCGTATAATTGAAAATTGAGACATTTAAACAAATATCGGGAGTATGTCACGAAGACCTAAAAGTATGGCTGGCAAATTCCAATTTTGTAATACATCTATACAACAACTCCCAGCTAGCTTGAAAACTATCAGGGAGTTTTGTGTTTTTTGAAAAGGAGATGAAACAATGGCTATTGCTAGTATCAACCCGGCAACGGGAGAAACGCTCTCAACTTTTGAGCCGATCGCCGATGAGGCAATTGAAGCTAAGCTGGAATTAGCACAGCAAGCTTTTAATAAATACCGCCACCTGCAGTTCGAGCAGCGAGCAATTTGGATGCAGAAAGCTGCGGACATCTTGGAGCGCGATCGCGAAATTTACGCCGAAATGATGACGGTGGAAATGGGCAAAACGCTCAAAGGGGCGATCGGCGAAATAGAAAAATGCGCCTTAGTTTGCCGCTACTACGCCAAAAATGCCGCTCAATTTATGGCAGACGTACCCGCAACCACCGACGCTAGCCGCAGCTTTGTCCGCTACCAACCGCTGGGCGTTATTTTAGCCGTCATGCCGTGGAATTTCCCATTTTGGCAAGTTTTTCGGTTTGCCGCGCCGGCGCTGATGGCGGGCAATGTCGGCTTGCTCAAACACGCTTCCAACGTGCCGCAGTGCGCCTTGAAAATTGAAGAAATTTTCGCCGAAGCTGGCTTTCCCGAAGGAGTTTTTCAAACTTTGTTAGTGGGCTCTGACAAAGTAGCTAAAATAGTTGCGGACGATCGCGTAAAAGCAGCAACTCTCACAGGTAGCGAACCAGCCGGAGAAAGTTTGGCAGCAAATGCGGGCAAAAATTTAAAAAAAGTAGTGCTGGAATTGGGAGGAAGCGACCCGTTTATCGTGATGCCCAGCGCCGATTTAGCCGCAGCTTTATCAACTGCTGTCACCGCGCGAATGCTCAATAACGGTCAATCTTGCATAGCCGCCAAACGCTTTATTTTAGCCGAAGAAATCGCCGACGAATTCATCCAAAAATTTGTCCGAGAATTCGAGCAATTAAAAGTAGGCGATCCGATGTTGCCCGAAACCGATATCGGCCCTTTGGCTACTCCCGCAATCCTCAAAGAATTGGACAATCAAGTACAAGCTTGCCTCAAATCGGGAGCAAAACTTTTGACGGGCGGCCGTTCTTTGTCAGAGAATGCGGGTAACTTCTACTTGCCAACTATTCTGTCAGATATTCCTGCAGATGCCGCAGCGCGTCAAGAAGAGTTTTTCGGCCCGGTAGCTTTAGTATTCCGAGTTGCAGGCATTGATGAGGCGATCGCCCTGGCAAACAGCACATCCTTTGGCTTGGGTGCTTCGGCTTGGACTGCTGTCAACTCAGAGAGCGATCGGTTTATTTCCGAACTAGAAGCCGGCGCAGTATTCATCAACGGCTTAGTCAAATCAGACCCCAGACTGCCTTTCGGCGGCATCAAACGCTCCGGTTACGGACGCGAATTGAGCATCCAAGGAATTCACGAATTTGTTAATATTAAAACTGTGTGGGTAAAATAAATAAAACCCGATACAGAACTCGTAAAAATATTAATTAATCTGCATTAATCCGCCTTTAGTTGCGGCAAACACAATTAATTGACTATTTTTACGAGAAGTTGAACCAAAAAATAAAACACACTTACAAAGTAAAAAAAACAGAAATGAATACAGCTCAACTCTTGGTCAAATGTTTAGAAAATGAAGGTGTAGAATATGTCTTCGGACTTCCTGGAGAAGAAAATTTAGAAGTTTTAGAAGCCCTAAGAAACTCTTCAATTAAATTTATTACTACTCGCCACGAACAAGGCGCAGCCTTCATGGCCGACGTTTACGGCCGACTCACAGGCAAAGCCGGCGTTTGCTTGTCCACCTTGGGGCCGGGCGCAACTAACCTGATGACTGGAGTTGCTGACGCTAACTTAGACGGCGCTCCTCTCATAGCAATTACCGGACAAGTCGGCACAGATAGAATGCACATAGAATCGCACCAATATTTAGATTTGGTGGCCATGTTTGCTCCTGTTACTAAGTGGAACGCTCAGATTGTTCGCCCCAGCACGACGGCAGAAATTGTCCGCAAAGGTTTTAAGGTAGCTCAAAGCGAAAAGCCCGGTGCTGTTCACATTGACTTGCCCGAAAATATCGCGGCGATGCCTGTGGAAGGAAAGCCACTAACGAAGGACAACCGCGAAAAAAGTTTTGGTGCTTACCAAAGCTTGAATAAAGCGGCAATAGCAATTTCTAAGGCAAAAAGTCCTCTGCTTTTAGTAGGAAACGGCGCTGTCCGCGCTAACGCCAGCGATGCTTTGACTGAATTTGTTACTCGATTAAATATCCCCGTAGCTAATACTTTTATGGGCAAAGGTGTAATTTCTTACACTCATCCTTTGGCACTTTGGACGACGGGATTGCAAAAGCGGGATTACATTAGCTGTGCTTTTGAAGAAACAGATTTAGTGATTGCTGTTGGGTACGATTTAATTGAATATTCCCCGAAAAAATGGAATCCTGACGGTAAAATTTCGATTATTCACATCGGAGCTCTGCCTGCAGAAATTGACAGCAGTTACATTCCTATTGTAGAAGTTGTGGGGGATATTTCTGATTCGCTAAATGAGATTTTGCAGCGTGCCGATCGCATGGAGAAAACAGATCCTTTTGCTAAGCAATTGCGGGCGGATATTCGCGCTGGGTACGAACAGTATGCAGCCGACGACGGTTTCCCGATCAAGCCGCAAAAAATCATTTACGATTTGCGACGAGTCATGGGCCCGGAAGATATTGTCATATCTGATGTGGGAGCTCACAAAATGTGGATCGCGCGGCACTATCATTGCGATCGCCCGAATACCTGTTTGATTTCTAACGGATTTGCGGCAATGGGAATTGCGATTCCCGGCGCGGTGGCTGCAAAACTCGTTTATCCCGATCGCAAAGTAGTAGCAGCCACCGGCGACGGCGGTTTTATGATGAACTGTCAAGAGTTAGAAACTGCGCTGCGAGTCGGTACTAATTTTGTGACTCTCATCTTTAATGACGGCGGCTACGGGTTAATTGAATGGAAGCAGGAAGATCAATTTGGTCGTTCAGATTTCGTGAAATTTGGCAATCCCGACTTTGTGAAGTTTGCCGAAAGTATGGGTTTAAAAGGCTATCGCGTGGAAGCCGCCAGCGATTTGATTCCTATCTTGAAGGAAGCGCTGGCTCAAGATGTCCCCTGCGTGATTGACTGTCCGGTTGACTACCGGGAAAATGCGCGTTTCAGTCAATTATCTGGGGATATGAGCTGCAATTTGTAAGAGTAGCCCCAAATCAGGAAACGGCAGTGCTGTTTCCTCCATCGGCGTGTTGTTGATGGTTATATCAGATCGCCCTTAAATCGCGCTTTTTCACAAATTGGGATGTAAGGGCGATCGCGTTATCGGCTAACGCAGCAAAGCTACAAATCCAGCTTGTTCAAAATGTTTATCATAGGCGAGTGCTTCTAATATATTTTGTTGCTGCATAATTTGAAATGATGTGCAATCTGTGTGACTCCATGCTTGATCTGGTCGGCTATTGTATAGCTCAAGTGCACTTTTGAAGAGTTCATTTGTTTGACTAACTACTTCAATTTCAGCACTGTTAAATGAATGATTGATAAAATTAACGGCTTTTTGTCTATAAAAACTCCCCTTTCCAGAGAAGGCATTTAGTAATTCAGTAAATACCATTTCACTGGTAACAATGGGTACATTTTTTAGAGAAATTGTGAGATTTCGAGCTTTTTGATGTAGACTATCATCGGGATTGAGTAAGGCAATCCAATAGCCTGTATCAGCAAAGATTTTTCTCATTATTCTTCCTTGGGTGAGCCATACAAGTAGCTATCTAGATTTTTTGATAAGTCTCTCGGTAGCTGTGCATTCTCTTCTGCTGGTATTTCAGAATTAACTCGATCTATGAAATTCAAGAAAGATGGAATATCGGAATTTTCTGAATCAGGGTTTTGAAAATTATCTTGATTTGTTCGGGCTTTAATGAATAGCAAAAAATTCAAAACTTCTCTCACTAAAGTATCGGGTGTTTGGGAAATTTCACGAATCAATAATTCTCTTTCTGACATTGTTTTATCCTCCTTCAGAGGTTGCTTGGTTTTTATTTCCTAGTTTATCTCAGATGGAAATTTTTTACAAGCACAGGGGAAAGTGCGATCGCACTTTTTGACAAATTGGGATGTAAGGGCGATCGCTAAGCTGTTATACATTTAAATTGTGCATCAAAAATCAATACAAATATTGTGGAATGGGCTTCTAGCCCGTTCCGAATATCCAGTTTAAATGCGCCACAGCTTAAACTTATCAGGTAATTATGGTAATCTAAAATTTAGGTAACTAGGACTGACAAGAATCGAGGAATGTGACAACACAATTTTTCTGTCCATATCTCGATAGTGAGGTTGAACTCACTGAAGAGCGAGAACTACATATTGTCGAGACACATCCCGATTTGCTACAATCTTATCAGGAAAGAATTGCTAAAACTCTAGCTGATCCAGATGAGGTTCGATGTGATTTACGTTTCGGCAATACTCTTCTATTTTCACAGCAGTCTGGTAAGGGTCGCAAGGGTAGGTATGTTGTAGTAGCTGTTGTGAATGATACAGATCCCACACAGCGCTATTGGATCGTGACAGCTTACTTAACAAAAAATGTTACCCAAGGAGAGATAATATGGCAGAAAAATTAACTTTTAAATACGATGCTATTGGGGATATTTTGTACGTCAATAAATGTTCACCTTATGCAGAGCAAGAATCGCAAGAACTAGACTATGGAATTGTAGCTCGTCTCAATCCTGACACGGAGGAAATTGAAAATCTGGAAGTTATGTTTTTCTCAAAGCGGTTGCGAGAAAATAATGTATTTGAATTACCAATTGTCGGTGATTTGCACTTGAGTTATCAGACTTAAAAAAGACTGCGTTACGTAATTATTCTGCACTGTTTGCTACAATTATTTAAGTCAGCTCTCAGAACTGCCATGACTCAAGCTACCTCAATCACAACTGAATATCAAATAACTGTAAGTTCTCCAGTCTGGCAAAGAGTTGAGCAAATTGCCGGAGAATTTAACTTGTCGGTTTCTGAACTATTGGAACAGATAGGCGAAGGTCAACTGAAAGTTGTTGCGGTTCCAGCTAATTCGGAAAAATTGAGCGATCGAGATATTGCAAATGCTTTCATCTGGTTAGCCGCGCAAACTGATGTAGCAATCAACGTCTACAAGCTACAAAAACTCATGTACTACGCTCAAGCTTGGTATTTAGGAGTTTACGGTAAGCCGCTATTTGATGCAGATTTTCAAGCATGGATTCACGGGCCGGTGATTCCTGATTTATTAGACAAGTATCAACGCGAATTTAGTTGGGAACAAATTACAGAGAAAATCGAACAACCGAAACTTCCCCAAAAAATTGGGCAATTTATCGAAGAAGTTGCTGAGGCATATTTTGACTATGATGATGAAACTTTGGAACGAATGATTTGCAGTGAAATGCCTTGGCTGGAAGCGAGAGGGGATTTGCCGAGAGACGAATCTTGTCATGCCATTATTTCTCAAGAATCGATGAAAAAATATTATTCGGGCCGTGTCAAAGAAGAAACCTCTGTCTAAAATTGTCCCTTCTCAAGCGAAACCGCCCGAAGGCTTGAGATTTTCCTTCAAGTACCTGCAAACTCAGAATGAAAAATTTTCAATTCGCGATCGCGATCCGAATTATTTTACTGCTTTTATGGAAAGATTGCGCGATTTATCGACATTAACGGCACAAGAGATAAAGATGAATCGCAGTCAATCTCTTCGCTGTCATCCGATTAAGTGGCGAGAAACAACTGAACCGAATGGGTTTGGTATCCCGAATGAAAAAGAATTGGTAACAATTCCTTATCAGTTTTCTCTTTCAACGAACGAACACGGTCGAGTGCATGGATTTTTTATTGAAGATATGTTTTATATTGTTTGGTTAGATCCGAACCATAATCTTTATCAATAAGCAGTGCTTTTTTGAAAAATAGAGGCGAGGGCGATCGCGCTTTTTGACAATTAGGGATGTAAGGGCGATCGCACTTTTGGTTATTTCTCAATTGAAAAGCGATCGCTCTATCATCAAAAAATGTGATTCATCGCAATTGTCGATAGCGACAGGCTACTGGCCAGCATAGCAGAATCCTCAACTGCTGATAAAGTCCGCTGCTGTCAAGCTCGCTGGTGTTAGAGGAACACGAGTAGTTGGCGATTTATCCACAAGTCCAATAATTCGACCAGTGGATTTAACTCGTAAAGCCAGATTTTGATCGGCATCAGCGCAGAGGCCACAAAATGCATTCCAGGGTTCAAACTGCCTTTCCACGAAACGTGGATTCAACCCAGCAGTTTCAAATGTCAGGACTTCGATGTCAGCAAATGTCAGACCTTTTGGAAGTGCAATTTTGTCTTCCCCAGGGAAGAAGTCTTGCAGAAAATCTACTGTATTAGTAGCGACTTCATCTTGAAGGATAAACGTGTCTCGTCCAGCTCCTCCATTCAGAACATCAAAACCTAAATCTCCAGATAAAATGTCCGCACCGTCGCCACCCGATAGCTTGTCGTTATCACGCCCCCCAAACATTTGATCGTTGCCGCGTCCACCAATAAGGGTATCAGTGCCCGCATTCCCAAACAAAACGTCATCGTCAAGTCCACCGTCAAGAGTATCTGCATCTTTACCACCGTAGAGGGTATCGAACCCGCCCTCACCATCTAGTGTGTCACGGCCCTGATTTCCGAACAGTTCATCATTGCCACCCAAGCCACGGATCCAGTCATTACCCCCCAAGCCGAACGTTCTGCGGCTGCCATCAGTATCACGAATGAAGTCATCATCCTCTGTGCCCTGTGCATTGGGAGAAGTTGCAATATTGATGTTAGCCATTGCTTCTTAAAAATTGCTTAGATTTATTGTGTCCAGATTTTTTATGATATGTGAAAAATATACTCAAATCAAATCAAATCAATAGGATTTAGTAGGCATTTTTTTACCTGTCCTGATTTATCTCAGTCGGATAAAGTAGGATTTAGTGGCTAAAGTATCAAACGGTAGGATAAAGTAGGATCGCAATAGGCAAAACCTAAACCCTGACTCGACCTATGGACGTTGAAGAAGTCTTAAAAGTGGCTGACTATCTCGTATTCGCCAAGACAGGAAAACACCTCAACCATCTACAAGAAGGTATATTGCGAGGCACTTGGCAACGCCAGAAATACCCAGAAATTGCCAAAACCTGCTACCGTAGCGAAGCTCATGTCAAGAAAGTTGCAGCAAAATTATGGAAACTTCTATCAGAAACATTAGGTGAAGACATCAATCAATCTAACTTTGCATATACAGTGGAAAGATGGCAATTTTTGATAGTTTCATCACATTTTGGCGACAATGCACAAGTTGGTAAGTTTAAGGTTTGTGCAAATCATCCTGAATTCTTAGAAACCCCAAACTTAGAAAAGCAAAATCAGGACACCTCTAGCAAAACTCATCCCAAACAGCGATTAGACTTAGGCGACGCACCAGAGCCCAACCTATTCTATAACCGCACATCCGAACTTTCCACCCTCGAAAACTGGATTTTAGGCCGCACCCGTCTCATCACCATATACGGCTTATCCGGTATTGGCAAAACCGCCCTAACACTCCAACTAATCCCACAAATTCAACACGAATTCGATCGCATAATCTGGCGAAGTCTCCGCAACGCGCCACCGCTGGCTTCACTCCAAACCGACTTAATTCAATTCCTCTCCCAGCAGCAAGAAACTAACCCCCCCAACCCCCCCTTATCAAGGGGGGGCGAAGAGATTCAACCTCTTTCTCCCCGGC
>NZ_JADEXD010000299.1 GCF_015207285.1 Tychonema sp. LEGE 07203
TCCCAATTCCCAATTCCCAATTCTAAAATATGTCTACTCCTTCCTTTGAATACATTTTGCCGGCGATCCGGGGAATTCAAGCGGGCCGCGAATATTACGTATCGATGTGCCCGGTGCGTTTTTTGCCTAAATTGTTACCCTTAGACGGTGAAGATTTGCCGCCCCAATTGCGGGGAAAACGCGCGCTTAACAAAGCTAGGATTCCACAAATTGCTGATTACTTTGTTGATAATTCTGGAGATTACACTTGCGGGGCGATCGCCGCCGCTTCTATTGATGGAGATATTACGTTTGAAGCGCTGGGAAATGAAGCCCAAGAACGCAAAATTGGTCGGTTGCGGGTGCCGATGGATGCTAAGTTTGTGATTAATGACGGACAGCATCGCAGGGCAGCTTTTGAAATGGCTTTGCAGGAAAATCCGCAGTTGGGATATGAGACGGTGGCGCTGATTTTGTTTCTCGATATTGGGTTGGAAAAATCGCAGCAGATGTTTGCTGATTTGAACGGTTTTCAAGTACCTTTGGAGGCGTCACTCAGTCTACTTTACAACCACCGGGACGATCGCGCTTTTGTGGTAAAGGCGGTGGTTAAGCAGGTTGATGTGTTCCGGTGTTTGACTGAGATGGAAAAGGCGAGTTTGAACGGGCGATCGCCCAAATTGTTCGCGCTGAGTGCGATCGATCGTGCGATCGTGGCTTTGCTATTCACCGCAGCGAACAGGCAAAACCCTCTCGTTACCGCGCCACAAAAGAGAAAAAAGACGAAGAAATTGCTCGGCAAATACAACTAGCGGTTAGTTATTGGAATGCGGTTAGCAATTTTATTCCCGATTGGCAATTAGTGCTGCACAAGCAACTTGCGGCGGGGGAAATGCGCCGGGATTGCGTTCACTGTCACACTGTTGTGCTTGAAAGTTTGGGGGAAGTTGGGGCTGTTTTGCTGTCAGTTTTTCCTGAGAGTTGGGAGGAACGTTTGAGGCTTTTGCTGCAGGTTGATTGGTCGATTTCTAATCCTGATTGGGAGGGTGGAATTTTGTTGAAAGGAGGAATTTCTAGGTCGAGGGCGAGTGTTAGTTGGATGACTGATTATTTGAAAAAGCAGTTGGGTTTGGAAACCGCAGATGCAGGAAGATGAACGCCGATAATATTAGTTAAATCCATCCTAACTCGGTTTTTGCTGCCTCGACGGCCATTTTTACAGCACTAGCACTTGCTGTTATTTTATAGGATGCTCTTGGATTATTAAGGTTGGAGTTAGATCAAACAACATTTCCCTCCCAAATATGGCTTTTTCTTGACCAATCAAGTTGAGCAAGTTCTGATACTCGTTCTGGATCGAAGCAATAGCTATCAGCATCATAAGTGCAGTAGAGTAACTTTGCTAATATTTCTATTCCCACACTTCTGCCCAACAAACAACCTTCTTTAAAGTTATCAATTTCATTAACTGTCAAATCATCAGCCTCTGTCTCATAAATGTATAGAGTTAGAGTGCATTCTGTAAAAAATTGATTGAGACAACTAATTATAGCTGCCGAGCATTCTGATAAATTACAATCTTTCAGCTCGTTATTCGGATCGTAAAAGCGCAACTGACAGCCTTTGCTACATAATTCATTGTATATATTCGCTTTTCTTTAGATGATGGAGAACCTTGGGAGCATCCCACTTTGGCAATCAGTATAAATACTCAGACAATTGTCTGGCTAAGCTGATGGCATAATAGAAAGCAGATAAATTACCATAATCCAAAATCCAAGTTAGCGTGACCCCAGAAGAACAACAGAAGCTCAAAATAAATCTTCAAGAAATAGCAGAGATCCTTTATAAGAATACCCCAGTAGACAATCTACAAAGCTTTGAATCCGTAGAACTGAGTGTGAGGGAACATTGAATTAAGACAGTAGCACCAGAAATTAGCGGTTTTTTTTTCACTAGGCGGGGGGAAAGGTTCGGGAAGAAAAAGAACCATAAAAAGTTGTGTAGGAGAAATAACTCTATCGAGCAAACAAGCCCAAAGGCTGGGAGTGGAGAAGGGAAGTCGCCTGAGTCCGAATCTGGAGAAATGTTGTTTATTCAATACTCCCGACAGTTTTTGATACCGAGGCCCAAACCCTGATTCTACCGTTAGCATTTGACCTCACTGAGAAGGCCCAAACCCGCATTCTGCCGTTAGTGATTGAAAACTGTCCGGACTATTGTTATTATTAGTGGGAAATGAGTCTTTTGCCAATGCGGAGAGAGACCTCAAAATGTTTACAGGAATTTATGTACCCCAAAGTACACAACATCAGCTATTAGAGCGTTACAAATTGCTGCCGCCTGAAACTACCGAGAAAGTAGAAGCATTGAGTATAGACGGAGGAAACGTCAGACTGAGAACTCCTTTAGGAGAAGAAAGAGTCGGTCGGAATTATAAGGCAGTTAAGGTACATCGCCTTTGTAGGGGCAGCTTTTTTCCAAAATAATCCAGATTTAGTGGCATGGGTAAATAGCCAACCTCAAAGTGAATCGATAACCTGCTTGGGAGATGGTCATGATGGGGTGTGGAATCTGTTTAAGCAAATTGGGACTATTGAGCAAAGAACAGAGGTACTCGATTGGTATCATTGGTACTCGATTGGTATCATTTGATAGAAAATCTACATAGAGTAGCAGGTTCGCTCAAACGACTGAGGAGAGCGCAGAACCAACTGTGGCAAGGGTCAACAGTAGAAGCTATAGCTGAAGGGAGCAGGAGTTGCTAGTAAAGGGAGTGAAAAGTTCCAGAAATATCTGCGAAAACATCAGTCAAGAATCTCAGATTACCAAAATTATCTTTATTCAGGGTATTGACATTGGTTCGGGAGCTGTAGAGTCTTTAATTAAACAGATTGGAGCAAGAATTAAGATTGTAGGTGCACAGTGGAACGAAAAAAATGTGCCTCAAATTTTAAGACTCAGATGTGCATATTTAAAGAATGAGATTAAACCCACATTCCGCACCCTAACTGTCACATGGGGATGGAGGTGGGTTCTGTGGCAGCGATTGGTGGCGTTTGCTAGGTCATTCTGAGTACAAATACTTAAGCAAGTGCTGTTTGAGACACAAGCTGACC
>NZ_JADEXD010000300.1 GCF_015207285.1 Tychonema sp. LEGE 07203
CTCATAGCGGTGAAATTGCGATCGCCCGATAACCCGCAGATTTCTTCGCGAAAGCTACAGGTTGTTCGGCCCTGGGGCGGGCTAACTCAAAACCTCGGAACTCTTCTTGGCGACGGAAAAAATGCGCGTTAGGGCTTTGGGCTTGAGTTGTTCTGGGCCTCCAATTTTGGCATAATGTTCAAACGAGTTTGTTAATCTGTGCTAGCTACTAATTCCTAAATCTTAATTTTTATTGTTGAATCACCCTAAACGGCTGACAACAAATAGTTTTGAGTTTTAATTTTTGAGTATCGATCTAAATTGAAAAAATATTATTTGTGAACTCGTTAATAACTCAAAACGCAATGGTAGAAACCTAAAATAGTTGTAAATTGTGAGTTTTGATAGGTGAATCATTAATTGAATATCCCACAACTCTGTAGTTGACTCGCTATAGCAACCGCGCCCGAAGGTTAGGAGATTCTCGCCTTGCTAAAATAGGAGATATTATATTGCTTCTTCCTGCTTCCTCCTATCCGTTAAATCCGTCCAGACGAATCCGTTGCCGAACTTGCTTCTTCCGAAGGCTGCAACTCACAAATTAACCGCCGAAGCCCAAAACAATTTTGAGTCTTGAGTGTGGCATCAAAAAGTCAAAACTCAAACATCCGAATTACTTTTATCCCCTAATCTGATGGACTCTAACACAGATTTCCGGCGATCGAGCCTCGCCTCTACAGCCTTTTTTGAAGAGTTAGGGGCAGAATTAGTATTTACCCAAGACGCAACGGGTAGATATCTATCTTTTTACTGGCAAAAAGCCGAGGAGTACAACCTCACAGCAGCAGAAATTGTCGATCGCCCCCTCAGCGAAACCCTGCAACCCATCCCCCCTGCGCCTTATCTCGACAGGCTGCACCGGGCGATCGAAACCCTCCTCCCGCAAAGGTTCAGCTATCCATTTTCCCGCGCCGGACAATATTTTTTGTTCGATTTGACAGTCACTCCGGCGATCGACTCAAACGGCAAAGCTGCAAAAGTCTTAGTTATGGGAAGACTGCTGTCTGACAAACCCGCAGAATTGTCAGCAGATGCCCCAGAATTCATGCCAGATCCAGCATTGCCATCTGCCCCGGACGATCGCCAACAAATCCTGTATCCAGCCAGCCGCATCGGTAGAGCGCTTTCTTCCTCCCCGAAAATCGACCGCAAAATTATCTCCCAAATCGCTCAAAACCTGCACAAAACCCTTGACTTAGAGACAATTTGGCAGCAAACAGCTAACAGTTTGGGTGAGGCTTTGAACGCCAGCCGCTGCATCATCTGTTCCTCCCAAAAAGACAGCGAAACAATCCAAATATCCCCATACATTGCCTCAGAAAATCAGCAAGATTTACCAGTCTGTACCCCCGACTTACAAGAATTAATTGCCAGGGATTGCTCGCCTCCGCTTTCGAGAACTCAAATCGACAGTCTCCAATCGAAAACTTTTAAAGTAGTAGCTGAGTACCGCCAAGAACCTTACTCTTCAATGCTCGGATTAGAACTCCGCGCAGCCGAACAGCCAGGGTGGATTCAAACTTTAGCCACCTTAGCGCCTGTAGCAGTCGATTACCCCTCCCCCGCAGCCGATTCCTTCGATCGCCATTCCGTCCTCGTAGCAGCTACTTCCTATGAAGAACAACCCAATGCCCTGATCTGTTTGCACCGCTGCGGCAGTTCCCCGAAATGGAGTCCAGTCGAACTCGAATTCGCCCGCGAATTAGTCGCTCAAGTCGGCAGCGCGATCGCCCACGCTACACTTTACCAAGAATTAGAACAGGCCCGCGCCGAAGCCGTGGCCCTTTCTCAACTTAAAAGTCAATTTCTTGCCAATACTTCCCACGAACTCCGGACGCCCCTCAACGGCATCCTCGGCTTCCTGAAACTGCTTGTAGACGGCATGGCAGATGACCCGGAAGAAGCGCACCAATTTATCCAAGAAGCTTATCGATCGGCAGTACACTTGTTCAATGTGATTAACGATATTTTGGATATCGCTAAAATCGAAGCCGGCAAAATGGAGTTAGACTTTGCTCCCGTCAAACTCGGCGAACTGTTGCAGCAAGTTGAGACTTTTACACAGGTTCAAGTGCAGCAAAAGCAATTGCAATTTCAAATTCAAAAACCCGCAGTCGAGGACGAGATTATTTTGTACGGCAACTACCAACGGCTGCTTCAGGTAATATTGAACCTCACCAGCAATGCGATTAAATTTACCCAGGAAGGAGGAATTCGGATCAGTGCCGAAGTTATCAGAAAAAAGGTGAGTGTTCGCAACCAGCAGTTTCCGGGAATAGTGAAAATCCGAGTTGCTGATACTGGCATTGGGGTTTCTCTCGACAAGCAAGATAAATTATTTGAGTCATTTTTTCAAGTGGACGGCGCCCGTACCAGACAATACGGCGGCACCGGTTTGGGATTGGCTATTTCTCAAAAACTCATAGAAGCAATGGGGGGTACAGTAAATTTTTACAGTATGGGTGAAGGACTCGGATCGACTGTTACTTTTACTGTGCCGCTTTATCAAGAACCGCTCTTTTGAAATTAGTTATTAGTTATTAGTTATTAGTGATTAGTGATTAGTGATTAGTTATTAGTTATTAGTTATTAGTTATTACTCGTTATTTGTTAGTTGTTAGTTGCTAGTTATCTACCATAATTATTGTGGAACAGGCATCTTGCCTGTTCAAAATTGGCTTGTTGCGAAAGGTATATTAATTATTGGAATTTGTAGTCGCGATATTGAAGGAAGTTAGGCGACGATTGGTGTAGAGAATTCAACCAATTTAACCAATTTAACGAAGGGATTTTTAAGAAAAAAATCGGAGGCAAGAATTCCTAGCAAATTAAGAAGAAGCGAGAGGAAATAGGAAGACAGTTGGCGATCGCACTTTGACGGAAGAAACCGGGTTTTTTACGAAAAGACGTGTTGTAGCCCACAGCTTAGGTAAAAAACCCGGTTTCACCATTCCCCATCCGTAAGTCTCAGAAGAGATCGAAAACTGCTATGGCGCTTTTCAACTTTCCTCTCTGTACTCGCTAGCTTTCTTGCCCATTCCCC
>NZ_JADEXD010000096.1 GCF_015207285.1 Tychonema sp. LEGE 07203
TCACAAAGCAGGTGGAGGAGCGGCAATCTATGATTATGCGATGCGGCTGCTGCGATCGAATCTGAGCAGAGAACTCGCACGGGGAGAAAAAATTACTGTCACCCTGATTTTGCCATCGGGGCGGCAACTGGCAACCCGCACTTCTAACGCAGCTTTCGGTGTCGTAGAAGGACTTTCGCTGCTGGGTACGACGGGCATTTCTCAACCGCTGAGCGCTCCGGGACAGTTGGAAGTTTATCGCCAACAACTGCAACAAAAAGCGGAACTGTTTGACACTTTAGTTTTCTGCATCGGCGAAAACGGCTTGGATTTGGCGCGGCAACTGGGGATCGATCCGCAGCGGCTGGTGAAAACTGCTAACTGGCTGGGCCCGCTGCTGGTAGAGGCTGGAGTTCAGGGCGTGCGATCGATTTTGCTGTTTGGCTATCACGGTAAACTGATGAAATTGGCGGCGGGGATTTTTCACACTCACCACCACCTCGCCGACGGGCGCAGGGAAATTCTCACAGCTTACTGTGCTAAAGCTGGAATGCCCGCTGATGCCTGTTCTGCGATTTTTGCTGCTGCGACAGCCGAAGAGGCTCTGGGTCAACTGCGGGTTTTGGATGCGGCAACTCGTAGCAATTGGGTCGATCGAATTTACGGCGACATTGCCCGAGAAATAGACTTGCGATCGGCGGATTGCATTTTTACTCACACTAGCCAGCGCCTTCCCGTGGGATCGGTGATGTTTGGGCGCGATCGCAAAATTATTGTTAAAAGTGACATAGGAGATACATTTTTGACACAAATTTGTTAATGTAGTGTTAATATCCCTTAATTCTTTTTAAAAGATGGCTCAGGGATAATATTTAAAAAGTAATAATTCTCTGTCCCTAGACCTTAATTATACTGGGTTGCTTCGGGACGCAAGTTTTGACGTAACAGTTCAATTAATTAGGGTAAGAATCGAAGTAAATCTATGCTTGCCCTCGACTGGATTAATCGACTAATATCGCTCACAGCAATCTAGTATAAATAAGATTTATTTCTAGCGACTAATGCTCCATCGCCTCGCTCAGTCTTGGGCTCAAGCGGCGACAAATACCTCCGCTACTTTCTGCCCAATTATCAATTAGCAACTACGCAATAACCGTGACTACTCAAATAGAAACTGCATCAGACATCACAAACTCTTCTCTGGGGAATATCGATCGCCAGACGATCGTGATTCTCGACTTCGGTTCGCAATATTCCGAACTGATTGCTCGCCGCATTCGCGAAACTCAAGTATATTCAGAAGTTATTTCTTACCGCACTACTGCAGAACAGTTAAAAGCGATCGCACCTAAAGGAATTATTCTTTCAGGAGGCCCGAGTTCTGTATACGATGAAAAAGCTCCCCAATGCGACCCGGAAATTTGGAATTTGGGAATCCCAGTGCTGGGTGTCTGCTACGGGATGCAGTTGATGGTGAAACAGCTCGGCGGAATAGTTGAACGGGCTAAGTTGGCCGAATACGGCAAGGCATCCTTATTTATTGACGATCCTACGGATTTGCTGACAAATGTCGAAGAAGGCAGCACGATGTGGATGAGCCACGGAGACTCCTGCAGCGAGTTGCCGTCTGGTTTTGAGATCCTCGCTCACACGGAAAATACTCCGTGTGCTGCTGTTGCTCACCACGAGAAAAATTTGTACGGCGTTCAGTTTCACCCAGAAGTGGTTCACTCGATCGGCGGACAAGCTTTGATTCGCAATTTTGTTTACCATATTTGCGAGTGCGAACCGACTTGGACGACGGCTACTTTTGTTGAGGAAACTATTCGCGAAATTCGTGCCAGAGTGGGAGATCAACGAGTTTTGTTGGCTCTATCCGGCGGGGTTGATTCTTCGACTTTGGCTTTCTTGCTGCACAAGGCGATCGGCGACCAACTTACTTGTATGTTTATCGACCAAGGGTTTATGCGGAAGCAGGAACCGGAACGGTTGGTGAAATTATTTCAAGAGCAATTCCACATTCCGGTGCAGTACGTTCAAGCTCGCGATCGCTTTTTGGCTCAGCTTGAAGGTGTTACCGATCCTGAAGTAAAACGCAAGCGGATCGGTCACGAATTTATCAGTGTATTTGAAGAAGAATCGAAGCGCCTCGGCCCTTTTGATTACCTAGCCCAAGGTACTCTTTACCCGGATGTGATTGAGTCGGCTGACACGAATGTAGACCCGAAAAGCGGCGAACGAGTTGCTGTTAAAATTAAAAGCCACCACAATGTGGGCGGGTTACCTAAAGATTTGTGCTTTAAGTTGATCGAACCGCTGCGAAAGTTGTTCAAGGATGAGGTGCGAAAAGTCGGCCGGTCGATCGGGCTACCGGAAGAAATTGTCAACCGACAACCTTTCCCCGGCCCGGGATTGGCGATTCGGATTACCGGAGAAGTTACCGCAGAGAGACTAAATATTTTGCGGGATGCTGATTTGATTGTGCGCCAAGAAATTAACAGGCACGGATTGTACAACGAATTGTGGCAAGCTTTTGCAGTTTTGTTGCCGATTCGCAGTGTAGGGGTGATGGGCGATCAGCGCACTTATGCTTACCCGATTGTGCTGCGATTTATCAAAAGCGAAGACGGGATGACGGCTGATTGGGCGAGGGTTCCTTACGATTTGTTGGAACTGATCTCGAACCGGATTGTGAATGAGGTTAAGGGGGTAAACCGGGTGGTTTACGATATTACTTCTAAGCCGCCTGGAACGATCGAGTGGGAGTGATTTTCGGTTCGGCGATGTGCCGGTGCCGACAAGTGGAAACTTAATTTGATCTAATGGGCGATCGGCTTTAAGTGCGATCGCTCGTTTCAGCATCCAGCAGCAATTCGCACTGTTGAAACACGTAATTGATAGCGGCAAAAAGTTTGTCTAATTCTTGAATCGTATAAAACATTTGATTGCGAGTAAAAACATTGGATTTGAGTTTACCCAACTGCCATACTTCCCCATTAGATACAATTCCAAATATTTCTTGCTCTGAATTTTCATTTAGTCGCTGTGCCGCAATCGTTTCAGCCAAACACTGCGCCCATCCATTCTCAAAGTTATCTTGTTGGGCTTGAACTAATAGAAAGTAAGGTTGTTCAAAAACAACTTTTCCTAATGAAGAACGTTTAGCTAAAATATATTCAGGAAATCCAGAAATATATCGATCGCAGGTGAGAGATTGATGGCTCCACAAAACAAATCCGCTGTAATAGCGCTTCCAAACTTCTTTGAGCACTGGATAAATCAAATTTTCGCAAACTGCAAATTCAGAATTGTCAACCACTCCTTCTCGAATTGTAAATTCCAAATCTTCTCGAAAATAGTCAGAGACATGAAACTCTGTTTCTACTATAAAATTAGATTCCGTATAGGTAATTTGAAATTATTTGAGGACTGAACTGATGGTTTTGTAAGCGCTGGAGGGCATAATAACCTCCAAAATTGAGGTAGCGTATTTTATGGAGATGATTTTAGCAAGGGGAAAGGGCGATCGCTTTTGATAAGATGGGGTAGTGGAAGAAGTGGCTGTATTAAATTGTGCAACAATATGCACAGTTTTGACGAGTTGCAGTTAAGCTCGTTGGGATAAACGACAAACAACTGAGGTAAAACTCATGGTAAAAATTCAAGCGATCGCCTGGGCAACAGTTTGCACTTTACCGCTTGGTTTATCTCTATCGTTTGCAGCTTGGGCAGACAAACCAAACCAGCCGTGTCAAGCTAATTTAGATACCAGCAAGGGAATTGACGACGAGGTGAACAACTGTCCGATCACCGTGGGGCAGTTTTCGATTCGGGGAACCTTTTCTAACTCAAAGTGGCAAGCTTCTTTTTGGGCGTGGGAACCGGCTTATTACATCCTTTACGTTAAAAACAAGCAAGATGGTAGTAAGATTAACCTAACAGGTTTTGATGTTAAGGGTACGACAAGCAGACCGCAGTACCGCTTCACCGATCGCGATCGGGGTATTACCTATATTGTAACTTTCCAATATTCAGACCGGAACGCAATTCGATTGGAAATTTATAAAAATAATGTGGCGATTGTCAATGAATTGCTAGTACGGGAGTCAGACAAACTAATCGGCGGGCCGTGATAAAAATTCGAGGGATGTCTTCTGTTGAGGTTGTGGCTTCGGCGAATTAGTCAACCTCTAACTCTTGTTCAAAGCTAACACCTTCATACAGCAGGTCGATATGAGGAAGAGAGCCTCCTGTCACAGCCAGAATTTCTCCGTCAATGTATTCATGGCGAAGTTCTTGCTTGGCTTCCCATTCTAGGTATTCTTCAGCCGTCATTTTTTGATAGTCTTCACGATTAGCGATCGTAATTTGCTCCTTGATGCAATCTATGCTTATTTTAACTGACTATATATATTAATTATAATCAGATATTGGAAAAATCAGTTAATTTCTTGTAAGAGTAGCCGTTTTTTGCAAGTGCATCAGAAGTGCGATCGGCCTTGGTGGGATGGATGGAGGAGTGGGAAGGGCGATCGCCAAAAAGAATATCTATCTGAAAGTTTATTGTTGTGGCAATAAGCTTTCTCCAAGCTTTTGCAATCGAGGATAAAGTGATGAAGCCTTCTGTTTAAGATTGGTTGCATCTTGAGGTTCCAGATTCATACCACAATGAGCAATATCATTACGCAATTGAGTGATTTTACTCCAGACACTAGCAAGTTCACCTGCTTCTGACAAAGCTGCAAACTGTTCGTCGCAACGGCTCTCAATAATAGGACGAGGATGACGTTTATTCTTTTCAACTGCATTGTTGAGAGCAGCTTCTACATATTTTCGACCTTTTGGATGATCGAACATGGGTTCACCAAATCGCAGCGCTAAGATCGAAACCAACCACTCACGTGCTAAAGTAACTGCTTGTACTAATTGATCTCGGTCAATATACCATGTAATCATTTGAAATTGCAACCGCAAATTCTCGCTCAAGGATGCTTCATCTGTAGGATTTTCGAGAGCAAATTGTCCGTACTGTTGAACTACCTTGCCTGATAAAAGTGAAAACGGTTTAGCTCTATCGGCAAAACTTGGTGCAGCTTTTTGGAGAATTTCTTCTAACTTAGTAGCCGATTCCATTGTCTCAATTGGTCTAGTTACACTTAGAGCTAGAGATATATTCTCAATTGCTTCAGACGAACTCTTAAAATTATCTCTAATTTGTCTACTAGATGGAATTTTGCTTAGTTCAGAATTTGATGGTATGGCATTTTCAAGTAACTTAGCTAGTTCTCGTCCGTCTCCTATTTTGACAAATTGATTAGTGGCTGTAATCCAATCAATCATCGACACAAATTCAGATAGGTCAATAACAGGCGCTGGTACGTTATTTTTGCTGTCGCTTAACTCAGGAGCACCATAGTAAATAGCTGCAATTGTTACGTTTTTGGCCGCTTTTAGGTAAGCAGCGAATAAGAAAACGAGAAAAGGGAGCGATCGCAGTCCGTGAGTAATATCAAAAATTACGCGATCGTCTTCATCAACATATTGAGTGATGATTTTAAAAGTTTCCCACATTTCCTCCGTAGTTCTACCTGTTGGGATATCAATCGGCTTGATACGCCCATCTCCTAATGCTTCTAATAGAGGCCAAGTAGTTGCTTTTGCTTCTTCTGTGACACACACTAACATAGTGTCATATTCACAAAACTGGTGCAGTGCTTCAGCAAATACTTGACCTTTGTAGGTACTATCGTTATGACTATAAATAGTTTCTCTTGGATATTTACCTAAAAATGTAATGATTTTTGTTTGACTCATTGATGGTTTCCTGTATTATCTAAATTGATATTTGTTTGACCCATTCCGAGACGGGTTTTAATTCCCGTACCTGAATACTGACTGTATTGAATCAGCAAATTAGCAACATTAGCCAGCAAAGAATCAGTACGGTAAGGAATTTGCAGCGTTACTTGGCCAACAAACCCGTTTACATATCCTCTCGGCAACTGGTGCGATCGCGTTTGAATCTTGTGGTGTTTCAATAAAACAGCTTGATTCAAATAAGCGATTAATTCATCACTCCCCAAATAAACTGGAGCAAAGTGATTCCACCGTTCTAACCAACTGCGAAACATCAGATTTACAACGGGTAAAGCTAAGTGCGTGGAACCTTGGGCGAAAGCAGTCGGAGTTGTAAATTTAAGGTCGAAGCGGCGGATGGGTTCTGGTTCATTGGCTACAAGTTCTGTGTAAAGTTGTTCGTAGCTGGTGATTTCATCTTCTCGATTAATTATATCAAATTTAGCACCGAGAAATTCGAGAGATGGTGAGAGATTCAGGGAGGCGATCGCTTTTGCAGCATTTTCCTGCAAGCCAGACAAAGACAAGGTATAAAACTCATCTGGTGTAAACGTCTGAAAATCTTGGGAAACTTGGCAAAAACCCTGAATTCCTGAAAAAGTAACAGAAGGTACAGTCTCAGTTCCTACTTCTAATTCTAATCGGCGATGCAACTCCTTCACCAATTCTAAATGGTAAGCGCGCGGCAAAAGAGCGGGTTCGGATACAGTTAATGTCCAGGTAGAACGAATTAGCATGGCTTAAACTTTACCCATCCAGGTACATATTTGATATTGCCATCAGCAGCTACAACAGTCCGCCGCGATTTCGGTGCTTCAAAACCCGGTGCTTTGATTCCGCAAGTATCGCGGATTTCTGCTGTAAGGCGATCGTCCAAACACAGAGCAATTGTTGTTCCCAACATTCCGCTGGCCCAACCAACTCTTAAGCTATAAGGGCAATCAGTTGGTTCGTATAGTTCCTGAATATAGCTAAAATTTAAGTCTTTACCTTGATAGCGATTATTTTCGATATCATCCCAATAATCGTGTTCAGCATCCCATTGTTCTTGAGCAAACTCTTGACAAATTATAAGCAGTTCGTCCAGATTTTTAAACGGTATTTTCATCCCTTCATTGTGAGTGAACCATTTCAGCATTTCTGTATCCAGACTGAGGGTGAATTCAGTCTGCACGTTGCGAACCATCTCTGTATAAATCGAAGCGCGATATTTAGCTTTATAATCTGGGAAGCGACTGGAGACAATTACCTCAGCAACTATAGGTAAGTTAAAAAATACATTTTTTCCTTGCTTAGTGACTCTTTTGAATTCTAGCAAAGGCTGAGAATCCGTGACTTTAATGGCTCGCATGAAGTCGGTGTTAGGCCCAATTTTGCTTTTGACCGATCGCCCTTGATACGATAGTTCAAAATCAGTGAATAAACTATCCATGAATAGTTCATTATCTAAGAATTTCTGTTTGTATTTATTTTGATTTGCGAATTCACCTCTACCAAGTTTTTCTCGTAATTGGATTTCTATGACACTAAGGCTGGCAGATTCTGGTAGTTGATATTTATTTTCATGTTTGAGAAGATGGTAGGCGATCGCAGTTCTAATTGCCCCTTTAATCGACGAACCGGGAATATACAATTGTCCCATGCCGTTGCGAATCATTGGACGCAAATCTGTTACCGAATTTTCAGTCCATTTATGACTGACGGCAATTTCAGGAAAAATGCGATCGCCATTTTTGCCTGTAGCATTCCACCATTGTTCGCCCAAGACATCTTCAAGCAATTTAGTAATACTTTTCTGCTCTTCAATAGCACGAATATAATCGTCCAATCGACCCCGCTGATGCAGCATTTTTGCTAAAGCTTCTCGATCGGGGAGATAAACCCTTTTAGATGTTTGGACATATTCAAAAGGATTCAAGCGCGAGACTTCTGAGCCGATATGTAAAATAGGGCTTGTTAGCTGAATCCGCTTTGATTCGGAAGCTTCAGGTTTTTTGATGGCTAGGTGAGAAGTAGCAGTCATGATGTTTATTCACTCTTGACTTTAATAGGAAGACTCAGACTAATCCCGCTGCGATAGATGGGATGCTTTTTAGGCTTCTTAGTTTTCTTGTCCATTAATTGATGAGGTGTAACGTCAGCAATTTTTCCTAACGGCGGCGACGAAAAAACCGAACCTTCCACAAACATTCGCAGCATTTGGCGGCGCAACTGTTGCCCAGAAATCCAACCTCCTCGCTCTATAATTTCATAGCAAGCCTCTTTATCTTCGGTGATTAATTGCTTGAGTATTGAGTAATTATCCTCCCACAATAAACTAATTATAGTGTAGTAATTCGCCTTGAAATCTACTACTTTTTGCCACATTTCAGGTAAGGGCAACCATTCAACCTCAAAGTGTCCCGCACCGCTGCTGCGTTCTCCCCCTATTCCTTCTTCACCAAGCAGTTGTAAAGCAGCCTGGAGTTGCTTTTCTAAGGTTTCGTCTTTCTGAGAAAAGTTGAGCAAGAAGTACAAACCCGATCGATTTTTGATATCGTTACCCTTTTGTTCCCATTGAAATTGTACAAAACCTGTATGATACAAGTTGGTTGCTCTGGTAACGCGATCTACTGCTATTTTGGGTTCATGACCGATTTTAAAGGCTTCTTTATAGCTAAAAGTTCCCTGTTCGTGCAAAAAGCCATCAGATTTTGTCTTGTTAGTCTCCTTGATTAGTTCTTGTCTGTCCTCACTCGTAAATCCCTCTCTCTGATACCATTTATGCCACACTTCTAAAGGCAGATAATTAATCTTTTTATAAGCCTTGAAAAATTCTAAGTCTCCGTCACCAGCAGGGTAGTTAGCGGGAAACTTTAAAGGACGCGGCAAATAGTAAATATCACGATCGTTGTGATGGCGATAGACAAAGGTCGAACTCATCGTCACGGGCGGTGAAGTGTTGAGAAATTGTTTCAACAATTTGTCAAATTCATCCTTCTCAAACAATCGAGCGCAAGCACTAATCCAAGCACTAAATAAAGTGTCTGAACGCACGCGATCGCTCGTCTCCTCCATCCCAATTCCCAATTCCCCAAAATGAGCGGGAGAGTTGCCAAAATTGAGTTTAACCAATCTCCAATTATTCATGTTTCACTCCCATTTTCGGGCAGCAATCGCTGCTGAATTTCAGCGCGGAAGCGGCCGAAGTTTTCGAGAAGTGCTTCTGTATTAGCCACAGGTGAAATAGACTGCAAACCAGACTCTCCGCTGGCTATCTGACGGTATTGATTTAAGCTGCGAAAAGAAAACTGAAAATCCGCAAATTTGACTTTGCCATAGCCGCGAGAACCGTGTCCGCCGAGAGCATCATCTTCTAATAATGCAAGTGCGATCGCCAGATTCTGCAAATCCTCAATAGCTTGAGAACTATCTTCAACCGTGTAGATTAGTTCAAACTGAAATTTTGACCCAGCAGGAACCCTTTCTACTTGTCTGGGATTGGCTGCTGCTGTAATGCGATCGATACCGTTTTCAAACTTCCATTCTGTCATGTAGAGTCCGGTATTTACCCTCTCAAGTTTTTCCGCAGATTCCCTCTGTAAATGACAATCCCGAACAATCAAACGCGCTGTTGCGTTCCGCCCTTTAACTTTAGTGTATAATTCTCCAATTTGTCCTTCTCTTTCTTCTACAAATCTCCCCAATCTACTGCCATCATTAGCCTTAGCAATTCTTCGCTTGGAACTGTCTTTTACTGCTTCTAATTTCTCTGCTTCAACCACATCAGTTTTTACCCAACAATCTACCCCCGTAGAACCAAAAACGCGACACACTTTGCAGGTTTGAGCGCCATCATAGAAAATTAGCAGAGGTGGTTTTTCCCTTCCTTGTTTAACTTCTGTAAATCCATCTACTAAATCATCGCTTTCGTAGCGATAAGTACCGCTTCCACCAGGTCTGTTCACTGGCTTGTTTTCCAATCTTTCTAAAATTGAACGCAGTTTTCCTTTAATTGACGAACCAGGTAAATAAGGATGTTGAGTTAAAGGATCGCGAATGACAGGTTTATCAAGTCCTCCGATGTCGAGGCTTTCTCCTGCTCCACCAATGTGCAATCCGGTTTCTACATTCAGGGTACTGGTAATGCGAACTTTACCGAGTAAAGGTTTTTGTGTAAGAGATACAGGCATAGCTATTTTCCACCTTCTGCTTTGTGATAGGCAATAATTGATTCAATCAGTTGAACGAGGCGCTCAAAATCTTCGGTGCTGCGTACTTTGTCGATCGCCGGTGACATCACATCACTCATCGGTTTTGCAGCTTTTTGTCTGGCCGCAGCGTAGGCGAGTTTTGGCTTGAGGAGAACGACATCAGTTTCTATTTTGGAAAAGTCATTCTTTTGAGCCAAAGTGACTTTCATCTGGTTAATAGCGTCGAGGAATTTGCGAACCTGATTAGTTTCCAATCTTTGATGTTTCAGATAAGGGCCAAACTCCTCAGCGTGTTTAACCAAGTCGCGAATCGGATAAGCTGCTAAACTTTTTAAGCCGGTAATTGTATTGACTATCCTCTTCGTAATTTCTAAAGGTGGTTCATTTGACTGAACAGTCACTTGTTGTTTTTCTTGTCTAGTTGTGGGATTAGGAGGATTTGGAGAATTTGTTTTTTTAGGTGGTTCAGGCATTTTTTTATTAGCGGTTTAGTAGTTCAAGCCAAGTTGCAATCGCCCTAAAATACGGGGCGTTATACGGATTTTTCAGAGAAGTTCGCACCGGAGCAAAATTCTCATTGTCTCGGACTTGACTGGGAAGTCGCGCCAGAGTATAGACTATTTTAGGCAAATGTAAGTAGTAACGAATTTCCCTTTGTATATCTTCCGATTTCTCCTCCTGAATTTTTGCCAGCATATTTTCTTGAGCTTCTGCAGTCAACAAGAGGTTGCGAATAAAACTGCGCGAGTAGTTGGTATCGACATTATTGAGTCGATCGACGATAGGAAATATTCCCCACAACTCCGGTTTAACTTCAGGACTTAAGTAGGTTCTAATCTCCGCGTCTATAACATTCATGTTTTCTGATATTCCCAACCATTCATCCCATTTAAATTTACCTCCAAACAAACCCAAACTATCGCGACCATTCCCTTTAGCAGCTTCTTCTGCTTCGCCTGATGTTTTAGCGGCTTGATAGAGAGGAAATTTAGCACCATCAATGCTAATTCCCCCAGATAATGTAATATCTGGATTTTTTCCCGTATAAGCTCGGAAACATTGGTAAACGTCAAAGGAAAATTCAACTATCTCATTCCATGCACCGCTCACAAATAGATCGTCGCCACCCGCGTAGATGAACAGGAGATTTGGGCGATCGTCTTTCGTTAAACATTGCGTATTTTCTAATGTTTTAACACTATTTCGAGCTTCTAGTAAATTCTGCTTGCGGTTTTTTGCTAAACTATTGAGATAGACTTTAAAGAAGTAACTCATTTGGCGAGAAAGTCCAGCCAATCTTGGTAAAGTTTGATTTTCACCCAAACCCTCAGCAAAAATTCTCCCCAGTCTATCTACATCCATCCGCAAATAGCCAACTCTAGCAATACCCTCGGCTTTCTCAGTCATCTCATTTGCTCGTATAAATCCAGCCTTTTTTTGGTATTTTTCTTTTTCTTCACTCCGCTGAGCATAGTTTCCTAACAACAACGGTACAGTATTATTTTTATGATAATTTTTTAAATTCCAATTGTTGACGAGCAAGACTGTTTCGTCGTCTTTAGCTACTTGTAAAGCTCGCTCGCTTTCTTGAAAAAAGTAGTAATATCTTTTTTGCAAGTAAATTCTTTGGACTCCGCATTTAATATTCGATCGCTTTGAGCGCACTATTGCCTTAATATCAAACAATTCATCCCCTAGCTCAAACATGGTGCGACACATCCAACAAGCACGAGACGAATCAGGCTCAAAGCGATTTAAATTTTTGAGACTCTGCAAGTCATCGCGATGGCAAACTCGGCAAGGTTCATGACTCGGCTTGAGTTGAATAAAGTCATGAATATCACCTTCAAATTTGCGAAGTTTCTGCTTAGCAAGGTTCTTGGTTACGTGTGTCCAGATATCGGCAAATCCTTTAGTTTTTAGAGCTGTAGTTGGCACAGGTAAATAATCGATAGCTAAAAACAGTTTACCTTGAAACGTATTTTTGAGCCATTTATTAAATCGTTCTCGAATAGTATCTAAAGCAGCCTTGACCTTGCTTGTATCATTTGATGCCAGCACATATAAGTTACCGCCACCCGCATAAATGATATTAGTACGAGGTAAATTTAACTCTTCCAGAAGTTGCTGCACAATTTCTTCAGTGACTAATTCCAGATAAAAACTTCTAGCGCGGAGAGATTTTAGCGCACCGTCAGAAGCAATGGTATAAATAAACTTTTGAATTCCCGACAAGTCTCCGGCAATTAAACCGATCTCGTTTGCATCAGGATTGTCAACCAAAGCAGATGCTACCGCAGCAGTCGATCGCACCATATCTATCAAAGCAATATTCCGCTCGCCAAAACTGAGACAAGAACCGTACTTCTCTACAATCAGAGTTAGCAGCGATAAGTTGTGCCAGTCTTGTTCTCCAATTTTTTTTAACTCTTGTTTTACAATTGTTTTATATGCTTCCAATGCTTCCAAATCGGGAGGTGCTGTCAATGGATAAGGAATAGGCGGGTAAGAATTATCACTAGCCTCGATCGCTACAACCGGGCAATAGTGTTGCTCGTTGCGTTCGTTACCATTTGACAACTTGACAGCATCAAATAGCAACTCCAAGTAACTTATTTGCGTATCGTCGTGCCATGATAATAATTCTTTCGCTTTAGCCACGGCTTGATCTTCAGTTGAAAGTTGACTCTGAAATCGATCGCCCAAACTTGGATCAGCCCAACCGGCCAAAGCGCAGATAGCTTGCTGGATAACTTGGAGAGCAACTGCTTGTGATGTCATATCTGAAACTTCCTATATTACCTAGCAAACTATCAATCAACTAAGTCACCGACATTATACTCTGGATTATGAGTAATTGCAATTACATATTTACCCAACTTCGGATCGAAAACTCCAACAGCACCGTAAAGATGAGAAATTTTGTGAACCAAAACACAAGCTACCGGTACTGATGCGGGCCCGTTAATTTTAATGAGCCTCCCTCCCGACAACTCTCCAGAATTGCTCATTTCCTCCAAACGAGCCGCCGCATCTCGCACAATGCGATCGTTTTGAGCAGCTTCTCCAAATCCAATTTTTAACACTTCACCCTGAAGCTCAATCTTGTAAGTAGTCATCAGCTCTTCCAACTTTGTCTCCCGTATTATGACATCCTATAGGAAGACCCCCTTTCCGATCGCCCTTACGCTATAAAAACACCACACCAATCCCCAAACCCACCGTGAATCAAACCTTTCCCCATCCCCCCAACCCCAAGATTTTACAACAGTTAGCCAACGGTTCCCTCGACCAAATGCAAAATCTGACCCGCGCCCTCAGATTGTGGGTTTTGTTAACTTGGCTTTACACCGACGAGGGATATAATGCCCTGGCAAATTCCTTCACCTATACTGATTGGCGAAAAGCTTTCTTTGGCGAGAATTACAAAGATGAAAAGCAAGAAGATATTGCCAACTATCCAGATCCAAATTGTGCCTGCAACATAACAGCCCAACAGTGGTTGCTTAAATGGGATTTACCTGTAAACGAGTGGCGGCAATCTTTGCAAAAACAGATCGCAATTGCTGACTTGGAATTAGACGAACTCTTGGCAGAAAAGTTATTTGCTCAAGTTCGCAAATCTCTGCAAAATGATTTCGATTTGCTGGTTAGTCGCAATTGGCTGCGACGAGTATCTGATGCTGGCAGAAGTAAGAATTATTGCCGACTAGAAACAACTCCCTCAATATTAGATCGTTTGGAAAACTCCAATACAGAAAGCAATTTGAGTTATAAAGCACAGATTTATCTGGATATGTTTAGTTTTCTCGATCCGAGTTTGCCTTTGTTGGCGGAACAAGTTTCAGCAGCAGGAGATGAAGACAATCACCGCGTCTTTTTGTATGTTGATTATCTCGTGCCCGAATCTAGCAGCCTAGAAGATGCTGTCGAGCAATTTCAGAGCGAATTGCAGGAAATTTGGGATTCGGGAAACATCACTCCTTTGCTGCTAACTTATCGCAGCGCTCATCAAAATCTGATTAAGGAGTGCGTTGTGTATCCTGTTTGTATTTACTTTATGGAACGAGCTAAATATTTGTGTGCCTACGGCAGCACTCCCAAAGGTGATATCAATTGGTACAAATATCGGCTCGATCGCATTATTTCTAAACGCATAGAACCGCTAGATTGGCAAGATACCCGCGTCCCCCAATTGCTCAAGGAAAAATATCAGGAAAATAACCTGCCAACTCCCAAAACAGTTAACGATATGTTAAAGGAAGCTTGGGGCTGCGATTTTTATAAAGAAACTGCGCTGATGGTATTGCGGTTCGATCGCACTTTTGCTCAATCCTACCTGCAAGGAATCAGCATTCACCATACCTGTCGCGCCATAGACTGCGATCGCGCCGCCAGATTAATCGCACAATACACTCCCAATCCAGAAGAGCGATCGGCACTTTTAGAAATTCTCCAGTCTCGCCCAACCGACGATGCTTACTATCAAGTCACTTACCGAGTGACAGACTACTACCCGCTGAGGTGGTTGCGAGCTTTGGGCTCGCAAGTCGAAATTCTGCTACCTTGGGATTTGCGACAAAAAATAGCCGCAGACATCAAAAAAACTGCCAACTTGTACCAATAGTCTGTTACCGACAATTATCAAATTTATTGTGGAAAACTTGCCAATTTCTGTGGAAAAACCCCCTTTTGCTGTGGAAAAGTACAACTAAATTAACAGAAGGCGGCGGTTGAAACCAGGTTGACAAAAACTTTCGTCCGGCGGGAATGGTGTAAAAAAAAAAACAATGTAATTTTAACCGCCTTTGTCTTCAACCCGCTCTTCTAGGGTGCAAGTCTGTACAGACGCGGTTGATACCGCCCGGTATTTTTCTATCCGTTACTTGCTTGTGCCTTATCTTGAGCCTCGTAGCTAATTCGATCGGACTCGTAAGCCGGAGGCTCGACGTGAATTAAGATGCGTACAGGGCTGAAACGTTCTTCCAAACGGGCTTCTACTTCTTCTGTAATCTGGTGAGCAGTTTCTACATCTGTAGCACTGACAATCATGTGCATTTCCACAAACACTTGACGCCCGATCGCACCGCGGGAGGCTATCGAGTGACAGTTGACAACACCCGGTACATCCATTGCGATCGCCTGAATAACTTCCGGGGCGATCGCCATTTCATCCACCAACCAAGGCAAATTTTCCCTTAAAACTTGCCAACCGCTGCTAAATACCAAAACAGCCACAGGAAAAGACAAAAACACGTCCAGAAACTGCAACTGAGGTATATTTAAAACCTGACCTTGCCAAACACCAATCAACCCGCCGATGACCATAATTGTCACCCAAACATCGCTCATCGTGTGCTGCGCGTCAGCCACCAAAATCGCGCTTCCCAGGCGTTTTCCCACCCTGCGCTCGTAAAAAGCCACAAAAATATTAATTCCCAGTACCAGCAGCAAAATCCACAAGTCATTGGGAGATATTGTAACAACTTTACCGCCGTCGAGCAGCCTTTCGACAGCACTGCTGAGAATTTCAAAACAGGCAATTAACAGAAAAGCCGCAATTCCCAGAGCTCCGAGAGCGTCAAATTTTTGGTGTCCGTAGGGATGATCGCGATCGGGCTGCGGGTTGGCATAATGATTAGTTACCAATCCTAAAATATTATTAGCGCTGTCCGTGACGCTGTGCAAGGCATCTGCCAACAAACTCAGGGAACCAGTCAGCAATCCCACAACTGCTTTAATTGCCATCACCAGCAAATTTAGCAATAAAGTAATGATTAAAACCTTGCGGACTTCGGAACGGTTATCGGCAACCATAAAATCTCCTCTATCTGCCATTAAGTGTTATTGCTTCTAGTCTAAAGCCGATCGAGCGCTCGCAAGTTAAAAGTATTGCAGAATCTAGGTTGCTGCTAGATTTATGTTCATTAATTTAGCCGAGCTTCTTGAGACAAATTGTAATTAATAGCATTCTTGCAGTCCAATTTAGCTGGCAGGTACTTCTTTTGGGTTACTATATGTTTTATCATTAACAATCCTATGTTAAATTTCATTGCCCATGTCTCTTTCTCCGCTGACACTGAATTTAGTTGAAGGTTCTGTCTCCTTTAGCTTTTCCCCGCAAGCCGCGCGGGATTTGCAAAGCGAAATTGCAGCTTTGATGGACAGCTTAAAAGCCGTAGCAGCCAAAACCGCTGGCGCTAAAGCTTCTCCCCAAAAACCGATGGAATATCGGTATGCGGGAGATGTATTTTTGGAGGTTTTCTGCAACCCGAATATCTGGCCAACTCCTTTTGCTGCGAAAGTGCTGATTACGGTTAGGGACGATCGCGTGCGCGTCACCACCGAAGCCGAACTCAGCCGCCTGCGCGACGATCTCGCTCAGTATATCGAACAAGTCGGTTGAGATTCTCAACCTGAAACCTGCCCGTTTGTCAAGGTTAAATGGCTAATAAATTAGCGGGTTTTGTGACAGCAAAGGTAGGGTGCGTCAGTTGTAGGGTGCGATCGTTAGTTGAAAAACTCCAAGCTGACGCACCTACCGCTACCACTGAAACTCTAGGGTGCGTCAGCTATCGTTATTTCAACTATAAATTAAAAGCTCCAAACTAACGCGCCCTAGGTTTTTTTTCCAAAGGATAGCTATCCGCCGGCGCAGCCGACCATTCCCACATTGAACCTGCATAATTCTTAGCATTAAATCCCAAATTTGTCAAGACACAAGTCAACCATGCCGACCTAATTCCCCCAGTACAATAACTCACAATTTCAGTTGACTGCGAAACTCCTTTCTGCTGCAACATAGCGACAATTTCCTCGCGTTCCAGCAGTTTTCCCTGTTTGTCCATTAACTCTTTGTAGTAGAGATGCACCGCACCGGGAATGTGACCGCCCCTGGTTTCTCCGTAAGGCGTTTTACCTGCATATTCTCGCGGTTCCCTCGCATCAATCACTGCTAAATTAGCATTACCTAAAATAGCTTTTAAATCATCCCGATTGATTGCCCAATTCGAGCGGCGAGATACAATAAAATCTCCTGGCTGCGATGGATGATTTGTGCGCTTTGTGCGATCGATTCCAGCTTTAACAAAAGCTCGATATCCTCCATCGACAAAAACGGCTTTTTCGTGTCCCAAAGTCCGCAGCATCCAAACAATCCGCCCGTCTTCGCCCCAGCCTTTTGCGGAATCCGCAATGACAATGACTGGTTGGTCTTGACAAATTCCCAATGCTTGCAATTTTTCTGTTAAGATTGTGTCATCTTCGAGAATTTTGCCTTGGTGCGGAAAGTCGGAACAGGCAAATTGCTGCCAAGTTACGGGAATAGCTGGCGGCAGACGGCAAAACCACTTTAACAGAGGTTCGCGAGCATCAAGCAGAGTAGCTCCTCCTGACAGCAATTCCTTAGCTAAATTTGCGCTGACAATCCAATTTTCTGCTAAATTATAGCCTTTCTCAGAAAGATGAGGTAATGTCGGGCATCGGGCATCGGGCATCGGGCCTAAAAGCATCGGGCATAAGGCATACCTCATCTTTCTGATAAGTGCTATACACATAAATTCGAGATAATTTATTGAGAAATTTTTATCGTATTTGCACCGCAACTTAAAACACCGTTATTATTCGTAGGATTAGCTGGTTTCGCTCGACCCGCAACAGAGGCTTCGCACAAGATTGTTTTGGTATCGTTTCCAATCACAAATACGCCCCCCACCAAACTTTTAAGGTTAGGTTGTCGCGATATTGCATAATTAAATACAGCTTGGTTCCCCGTGCTAATTGAGTAGCTGTAATTGTTAGTTTCAGTAGGGAAACCAGTATTTAACTTGGTCATAGAACTTGTAAAACTCTCCATTTCTATATAGTACGCTTGCTGAGCTATGTTCATTACCCTAAGATATTGTTTTGCGTCTGCGCTCGTATGAATAGGTTGGTTGGCTTGAGGCAAAGCGGTATTTGCACCGCAGGCTAAAACGCCATTGTTATTGATAGGATTAGCTGGTCTTGCTGTACCCGGAACAGAGGCTTCGCACAGGATTTTTTGGATGTTGTTGCCTATCAAAAATACTCCGCCCACAAAACTTTTGAGATTGGGTTGCCGCGATATCGCATAATTAAATACAGCTTTGTTCCCCATACTAATTGAATAGCTGTAATTATCAGTTGGAGCTAGGGTGCCAACACCTAAATTAGCAACAGAACTTGTAAAACCAGCATATTCTAGATAGTAGGCGTGCTGAGCTTTGTTCATGATGTCAACAAGAGTTCTGGCTGGAGATTCCATAGATTTAATAATTTCTGCCGGAGATTTCGTCATGCCGTTTGGAAGTTGAGCCTCGGCGGCTGCAATCAAAAAAACTGGCAGACTCAGAGTTGTCAGCACAACTCTACTCTGCCAGTTGCGGTGGCTATCAATCCTGCTGAATTTCATAACTAGCTGGTAAATTGAGCGGGTGAGTAACATACAATTAAACTAATTGTTTTGCTTGAAACTGTTTCAACTCCCCAGGAGCAACCGTGCCGTGTTCGGTAATAATTCCTGATATTAAGGCCGCTGGAGTTACGTCAAAAGCGGGATTGTAAAATTCTACACCCTCTGGACAAATTCGCGTAGTTCCCACTTGATACATTTCCACAGCATCGCGTTCTTCAATGGGGATTTGGCTGCCGTCTGAAAGTTCAAAATCAATTGTTGATAAAGGAGCGGCGACAAAGAAGGGGACGTTGTGAGCTTTGGCAACAATTGCTAAACTGTAAGTACCAATTTTATTGGCTGCGTCGCCGTTAGCAGCGATTCTGTCTGCACCGACAACTACGGCGTGAATCATGCCGAGTTTCATGCAGTGGGCGGCCATATTGTCGGCGATTAATGTGACGGGAATTCCTTCTTGCACGCATTCCCAAGTTGTGAGTTTTGCACCTTGGAGGCGGGGGCGAGTTTCGTCTGCAAATACTCTGCCGAGTCTGCCTTCTCGCCAAGCAGAACGAATTACACCTAATGCTGTTCCGTAACCGGCTGTTGCTAAGGCACCGGCGTTGCAGTGAGTTAGTAAGTTCAATTTTTCGGGTGTTGCTGGCAAAACTTCTAACCCTTTGTCGCCGATATCTTTGCAAGTTTGCAAGTCTTCGGCTTGAATGGTTTTAGCCATTTCTAACAAAGTTTTTGGGATTTGTTCGACGGAACCGCTAGTTTGATTTGCTGTTTTGAGCATTCGGGATATCGCCCAAAACAAATTTACCGCAGTCGGACGGGTCGATCGCAATAATTCACCAACTTGTTCTAGTTTAGCGAGAAATTCGGTGCGATCGCCCGTTTCGATTTCTCGCGCCCCCAAATACATCCCGTAGGCTGCCGCTACCCCGATCGCCGGAGCACCTCGAACTATCATAGTTTTAATTGCCTCAGCCATATCTTGAGAGCTGCTAATTTCGACAGTGCCGTATTCTTGAGGCAGTCGGTTTTGGTCAATTAGCACAACTCTGTCTTCTTTCCAAGTGACGGGGGAAACCGGGGAGTTTTGAGCGGTCATCGATTTCAGTTATGTGAGGGACAAGTTTATTATGATGCCATGAAGGCGACTATTTCTCTATGTTATGAGCGACAAGCTGGATTTGCCAAAATCGAGCGTCCTGCGGTTTGATATTTGAGATGGAAAAATTGCTGGATACTTACTACTTTCTGGGTTGGGAACTTGCATATAGCTGGATTCCCTATCACAAAATTGTAGTTAGTTAAAACAAGTAATATTAAATTTTGTAAATTATATTGACATTTTTAGAAACATTTCCGGAATCGGGAACAAGCTAGCTGTACCTGGGGTCTAATTTTTTAAGTTGAAAATGAAAAAGTGCGATCGACCAACTTTCGCTCTCCCAAGAATTCAAAAAAAAATCACAAAAACAGATAATTGTCAAGCTTTGTCTGTGCAACTTTTACTGAGTTGAAGGCTGGTTTTGTGGTAGCGGTATTTGTGGCTGGAAATTGGGGCGATGCTCGCACGGAAACAACAATTTGAAAACCTAGTTAGGTGCATGGGGAAAGGTAATTATGAAAAACCAACAAATAGTATTTGTAGATGCAGCCGTTGAAGATTGGCAGAGTCTGGCTGCGGGTGTGAAACCGGGTATAGAGGTTATTTTAGTCGATCGATCGGGCGACGGCATCGAACAAATTTCCCAAGTATTGCACGGCCGCAACAACATCGAGAGCGTTCACATTATTTCTCACGGGGAATCGGGAAGTTTGCAGCTAGGGCAAACTAAGCTGAATTTCGACAATTTAGAAACATATGGCGACTGTTTGCAGCGGTGGTTTTCGTCATCTGTCAATTCAATTCAACATCGATTTGAAATTCTGTTATACGGATGTAACGTAGCAGCGGGTGAAAAAGGAGCAGCTTTTGTACAACAACTGAGCAAGTTAACAAAAGCTAATATTGCTGCTTCGGCCGATGTTACCGGGAGCGCGCAAAAAGGTGGAAATTGGTTGCTCGAATACGCTACTGGAGCAATTAAGACGGGATTGGCGATCGAGCCAGAGGTAATGGCAAATTACGCGCATACCTTGGCGATATTCACTGTTACTAATACCAACGATGCAGGGCCTGGTTCGCTGCGACAAGCGATTACTGATGCGAATGCCACTGCCGCACCGCCGCACAATATTAACTTTGCCATTCCTGGTGCAGGCGTTCAGACGATCGCACCCCTCTCTATCCTGCCCAATATTAACGTTCCCACAATCATCGACGGCACTACCCAAACGGGGTTCGCCGGCACCCCGCTCATCGAAATCAATGGAGCTGGTGCAGGTGCTGTCAGCGGTTTTCGCGTCTTGGCAGGTGGCGGCGGCAGCACCTTGCGGGGATTGATAATTAACCGCTTCGGCAACACCGGCATCTCCCTCGAAACCAACGGCAACACCGTAGCGGGAAACTACATCGGTGTCGATGCCACAGGTACTGCAGCATCGCCCAACGGCTTATTTGGTGTCGCCGTTCAGAATGGTGGCAGCAATAATATTATCGGGGGGATTGCTGCGGGCGATCGCAACATTATTTCTGGGAATACAGCCGACGGTATCATCATCGTTGGCGGTACGGGAGGCAACCAAGTGCTGGGCAACTATGTCGGCATCAACGCTGCAGGCACCGCCGCCTTGCCCAACGCCAGCGGAGTTACCGTCAACGGCGTACCGAACAACACTATTAGCGGAAATGTCATTTCCGGCAACAGCAATCTCGGTGTCACCATTCTGGGTGCCGGTGCCACCGGCAATACCCTGACAGGCAACTTCATCGGCACCAACGCTGCGGGTAACGCTGCTTTGCCCAACCCTGGTTTCGGCGTAGCCATTCAGGGAGGCGCAACCAACAACATTGTTGGCGGGACAACCGCTGCCGCCCGCAACATTATTTCCGGCAACGGTAACGGTGTCGCCCTTGTTGATGCCGCCACTACCGGCAACTCGTTTTTCGGCAACTTTATCGGCGTCGGGGCCGATGGTACCTCCCCCCTGCCCAATGTCACTGGGATATTAATTAACCTAGCAAACAATAATGCGATCGGCGGTACAGCAGCAGGTCAAGGAAATACGATCGCCAGCAACCTCCTTTCGGCAGTAAACATCCTCGCCGGCACCGGCAACAGCATCCAAAACAACTCGATCTTCGCCAACGCCGGCTCGGGCATCGACCTCGGCAACGACGGTATCACCAACAACGATGCGGGCGACGCCGACACAGGCCCCAACAACCTCCAAAACACCCCCGTACTCACCACCGCTACCGCCAGCGCAGGCAGCGTCACCGTCGCGGGAACCTTCAACAGCACGCCCAGTACCAACTTCACCCTGCAATTTTTCGCCAACAACCCCCCCGGTACCCAAGGTCAAACCTTCATCGCTTCTGTCCCGATAACGACAGACGCCGCCGGCAACGCTGCTTTCAATCAAACTTTCCCGGCAGCAGTCACCCCAGGCCAATTAATCACCGCCACAGCAACAGACGCTGCCGGCAACACCTCGGAATTTTCCGCACAGCCGGTTCCCGTTATCGTACCGCTGAGTACCATCACCGGTATCAAATTTAACGACATTGACGGCAACGGCACTCAAGCTGCCGGAGAACTTGGTGTTGCCGGAGTTACTGTTTTCCTCGACACCAACAACAACACCATTCTCGATGCGGGAGAAACTTCGGTAACGACAGGTGCTGACGGCAGCTTCAATTTCCCCAACTTGCCCTCCGGCACTTACAACGTTCGGGAAGTTGTACCCGCAGGAAGCCAACCGACTACTCCCAATCCGGTTGCAGTGACGCTGGCTGCCGGACAAACTACTCCTGCTACAGTTAATTTCGGCAATCAACCGATACCCGCCGCACTCGGCAGCATCACCGGTATCAAATTTAACGACATTGACGGCAACGGCACTCAAGCAGCCGGAGAACTTGGTGTTGCCGGAGTTACTGTTTTCCTCGACACCAACAATGACGGCATTCTCACCACGGGTGAAACTCAAGTTACTACGGGTGCTGACGGCAGTTTCACTTTCCCGAATTTGCCCGCAGGTACTTACAACGTTCGGGAAGTTGTACCGACTGGAACTCAACAAACTACTCCCAACCCGCCCCCAGTTACTTTGGCAGCAGGACAAACTACTCCTGCTACAGTTAATTTCGGCAACCAAGCAATACCTACCCCAACTCCGACTCCAACTCCGCCTCCAACTCCAACTCCAACTCCGCCTCCAACTCCGTCTCCAACTCCGATTTTGACTCCGACTCCCGTGCAGCAAGGCAGCATCAGCGGTGTTAAATTCAACGATGCTAACGGCAACGGTACTCAGGATGCTGGGGAAACGGGTCTTTCGGGATGGCAAATTTTCCTTGATGCTGACGGGAACAACTCTTTAGATGCGGGCGAAACAGTTGTTACTACTGATACGAATGGTAATTACAGCTTCACCAACCTCAACTCCAACACTCCTTACAACGTGCGGGAAGTCAATCAACTGGGTTGGACGCAAACTACTGCTAATCCGGCGACGGTTAATCAGGGTATCGGTGAAAGTCGATCGAACGTTGACTTCGGCAATTTCCAAAATATTAGCATCTCCGGCAGCAAGTTTAATGACCTCAACAACAATGGGGTTTTGGACGATGGAGAACCGCTATTGCCGAACTGGCAAGTCTTCCTTGACGCTAACGGCGACGATTCTTTGAATGGTGGAGAAGTTAACACTGCGACTGATAGTTTAGGTGGCTACAGTTTTACTAATTTAGGCCCGGGAACTTATCGAGTTCGGGAAGTCAATCAACCGGGTTGGACGCAAACTACTGCTAATCCGGCTGATATTATTGCTGTCAGCGGCACGAATGTTAGCGATATTAACTTTGGCAATTTCTTCGCCCAAACACCAACACCTCAAGCTGGAATAGATGCCGACTGCATTTGTTCGGAAATTGTTTTGCCAAATATTGCCAGCGTGCGGGGCCCGAATGCTGTTAGCGATCGCTTCGACGGTACTAACGGCAACGATACTATTCTCGGCAGCATTAACGGTGATGAAATCAACGGTTTTGACGGATCTGATTTGTTGGCTGGATTGCGGGGAAATGACAATATTTATGGGGGGCTTAACAGCGATTTCCCTGTCGGCCCAAATATAGACAGCGACTTGCTGTTTGGCAACGAGGATAATGATTACATCAACGGCGTTGCTGGAGATGATTTAATCTTTGCGGGCGAAAACGACGATGTTGTTTACGGTGGCAAAGATAATGACATCATTTTCGGAGACAAGGGGAGTGATACTTTAATTGGCGATGAGGGCAATGATACTATCTACGGGGGAACTCTTAACCCTTTGGACGGGGATTTGACCGGCAACGATTTGCTGTTTGGTTTGGCGGGCGATGATTTCCTCAGCGGGGAAGAAAATCAAGATACGATCGCGGGCGGTGACGGTAATGATACCGTGCGGGCAGGCAAGGGATCTGATGTAGTTCTGGGCGAGTCGGGTAACAACCTGCTGTTTGGCGATGAAGGGAACGATACTATCTGCTGTGGCGACGGGGAAGATACTGTGTACGGGGATATTGGCAGCCCTCTTCCTATTGGTTCTGCTGGCGGCCAAGACCAAATCTGCGGCGGTTCGGGCAACGATTTGCTGTTTGGCAATGAAGGTGAGGATACTATCAATGGGGATGCTGGGAACGATACTGTTTACGGCGGGAAGGATAATGACAGTTTGCTCGGCGGTGCTGGGGATGATTTCTTGTTTGGAGATGAGGGGAATGATACTCTGATTGGAGGTACTGGGAGCGATCGATTTATGTTGGGTCTTGACCTCGGCAGCGAGACTATTTTAGACTTTCAAGATGGCACGGATTCGATCGGCTTAATGGGCGGTCTGAATTTCTCGCAGTTGAGCATTGTTGCGGAGAATAGTTCTACTCTGATCCGAGTTACCGGTTCGGGTCAACTTTTGGCAACTCTCAGCAATGTGCCGGCAAGCGCCATTACTGCTACAGATTTTACTTTCCTGTAGTAACCCCTTTGATGATTCGGCGGTTTCAAGAGACTGGATTTAATTACCTGAATCCTAATTAACAGCCCATCGAAAATTGAGAAGCGCGATCGGCTTTAGCCGATCGCGCTTCTCAATTTTCGACGAGTAGTAAAGAGCCTCATCATATCATTTCCGGTTGCACTCATACATGATGTTAACTGTTAACAGTCAACAGTCAACTGTCAACAGTCAACAGTCAACAGTCAACGCCTGAATTTACTATTCCGATGAAGAGAGGATTTGATATCAGCCGCCAGTACCAGCGTTGCCACATCATTTTCCAGCCCCGGAACAACGCTGGCAATTCCCCAACTAATTGTTAGCACAGAATTAGGCAAAGATTCAACATTTTCTGGATAAAAAACAATATTCAAACCTTTAACTTCGGATAGCTGTCGCTACAGTTCATACCAATGAAATAAAGTAGCGCTACTAGATATTACCC
>NZ_JADEXD010000097.1 GCF_015207285.1 Tychonema sp. LEGE 07203
GTGGGAGAGTGGGAAAAAGATTCTATTTTGCTTCTGACTGATGACTGATGACTGATGACTGATGACAGTTAAGAGGGCGGGCACGGGGGCACCGCCCCTACTGACTGATGACTGTTAACTGTCAACAGTTAACAGTTAACAGTTAACAGTTAACAGTTAACTGATGACTGATGACTTCCGTAAATCTGTCTCTGGGAAGATGGCACGGCACGGACAAATCTGGTTTGGTATAGAAAAACCTTATCATTAATTTTAACAAGATTGTTTCACCAGCAGAAGAAATAGTGCGATCGCGCCATCGCTACAGGTCAACAAAAAATGAATCGGTTTCAGGTCTTGCCCTTACCCATTAAATCCTACAACATAGCTACATTTAGCGCCGCCACGGCCTTACTGCTGACAACTCTGTTAGTCTTTGCATTCCAGGCAACTCCTGCAATCTTACTTTTTGCCGCTGCAATGGTTAGCGCTTGGTATGTTGGCTTAAAGTCCTCTGAACAAGAACTAGAAAGAGAACGCCAGATTATTTCAAAAGTAATTGACACGACAGCTTGCTTGATTGTAGTTCTCGACAGCCAAGGACGGATTGTCCGGTTCAACCAAGCTTGCGAAAAAACTACAGGCTATTCAATAGCAGAAGTTGTGGATAAATACGTTTGGGATTTGTTTTTGATTGACGAAGAAGTAGAACCAGTTCAAACAGTTTTTAGCAAACTAAACTCCGAAGAATTTTACAGCGAATATCAAAATTATTGGCGCACTAAAAATGGCGAGCGCCGCTTCATTTCTTGGTCTAATACAGTGATGGTCGATGGCGAGGGTTTGGTAGAATATGTGGTAGCAACTGGCATCGATATTACCGATCGCAAAACAGCAGAAATAGCCCTAGCTTCATCCTACACTCAGCTAGAAAACCACGTCAAACAGCGGACTGCCGAACTGACAGTAGCTAAAGAAGCACTGCAAGCTCAAGAAGAACGATTTCGCTGTTTGAGTTCCTGTTCGCCGGCGGGCATTTTCATGGCGGATTTCGAGGGGCGCTACACCTATGCAAACCCGCGCGCTCAGGCGATTTTCGGCTTGAGTTTGGCAGAACTTTTAGGAGACGGTTGGGAGAATTGCATTCACCCGGAAGACCGATCGCGCGTATTGAGCCGATGGCAGGATTATACTGGCGAAGGTGGGGAATATGCGATCGAATATCGCCTGCAAACAGCAGAGAAAATTGTCCGCTGGATTAACGTTTGTTCCTCGCCGATGTTCTCCGACTCCGGCGAGCTCATCGGATATGTGGGCACGGTGCGAGATGTCACCGAAAGACAACAAACGCAAGCAGCTTTATCTAGCAGCGAACAACAACTGAGAACGCTGCTAGAAAATACGCCCGATGTGATTATCCGCACGGACAAAGAACTGCGCTATATTTATGTCAATCAAGCAGTTGCTAGAAGCCAAGGAAAACCCGTTTCATTCTTCCTCGGCAAAACCAGTCAAGACCTAGGAATGCCCCCAGAACAGTGCCAAATGTGGGATGAAACCCTGCACAAAGTGTTAGAAACAGGTCGAGAAGAAATTATCGAATTTCAGGCGGAAACAACCGACGGTATCAGAAGTTATCAATCTCGCGTCGTGCCAGAATTTGACAAAGAGGGCGCAGCAGAATCGGCATTGATTGTCGCCCGCGATATCACAGAACTAAAACTTGCAGAAACTCAAAGATTGCAGTTAAAAATTGAGCTAGCAGCCAGGGGAAAAGCGGAAAAAGAACAGCAGCGATCGGCATTTTTAGCAGAAGCGAGCAAAATACTGACTGCTGCATTTGACGGGGAAACGGTGCTGCAAAATGTCGCAGAATTAGCAGTAAATTCGATCGCTGACGGGTGCTGCATTCATTTGACCGAAACCGGCTCAGAAGTGCGGTGCGCGGCTGTAGCTCACGCAGAGCCCTCTGCGGTCGATCTTCTGAATAACTTGAGAATCCGCAGCCCGATCGCCTCTGATGCTGTTAACGGCTATCCGCAGGTAATCCGCACCGGAAAATCCGAACTAATTGTCGAAGTGGATGAAGAGATTTTAGCAGCAGCAGCAGCCGAAGATACAGCAGAAATGGAAACATTGCGGTCGCTCAATATCGGCTCCCACGCTTGCGTACCGCTCTTGGCGCGCGGGCGGGTAATAGGTGCTATTACCTGCTTTACATCTAAATCTGGCAGTCGCTACAATTCCCAAGACATGGCAATGTTAGAAGATTTAGCATACCATGTCGCATTTGCCCTAGACAATGCCAGACTTTATGCAGAAGCGCAGCAAGCACTATCTCAAACAGCGCAATCGTTTGCCTTAATTGACTCGCTCCTAGAAGCATCTCCCCTGGCGATTTGCTTTGTCGATCGCGAAATGCGCTTCATCCGCATCAATCAAGTGTTAGCAGAACTCAACGGTTTGTCCCCCGGGCAGCATCTCGGTCAAGATTTCCGCCAATTGTTCCCAGAATCTGCGGGCAAATTTGCACCAATAATTCAGCAAGTTCTCGACTCCGGCGAATCGGTTTTAAACGTAGAAATTAGCGGCGAAAATCTGGGAAAAATTGGAGAATTGGGCTATTTGCTCGCCAACTACTACCCAGTTAAAAACGCAAGGGGAGAAATCATCGGTGCCGGCATAATTCTCGCAGATATTACCGCAGCAAAAAAAACCGAATTAGCTTTGCGAGAAAGCGAAACGCGGTTTCGCAGCGTGGTAGAATCTAACATGATCGGCATCGGTTTCTGGGAGGCAAACGGCGCAATTACAGAAGCTAACGATGCCTTGCTGAAAATGATCGGATATACGAGGGAAGACTTGGTTTCAAGACAGATCCGCTGGCCGGATATCACGCCTGCGGAATACGCAGAACTCGATCGCGCCGCTGTAGCGCAAGTCGCAGCATCAGGAAGTTGCGAGCCTTATGAAAAAGAATACATCCGCTCTGACGGCTCGCGCCTCCCAATTTTAGTCGGCGCCGGAAACTTGGAAGGATGCACAGACAAAGGATCGTTCTTCGTGCTCGATATCACCGATCGCAAACAAGCTCAAAACCAGCTCCGAGAAAACGAAATCCGCATTCGCAACCAACTAGCAGAACTCGACTTAGTTTACAAGACTACACCGGTCGGGCTGTCCTTTGTCGATACCAATTTGCGCTACATCCGCATCAACAAATGCCTCGCTCAGATCAACGGCAGATCGATCGCAGATCACATCGGGCGCACCGTCAGAGAAGCGATTCCCGAAATCGCCGATATGGTAGAGCCGATTTACCTGCAAGTGCTGGAGACGCAAACCCCCGTGCTCGACTTAGAAATTAAGGCCGAAACGCTGCAACAGCCGGGAGTAGTGCGGGATTGGCTAGTCAGCTTTTACCCTGTCAGCGACGAATCGGGAACGCTGTTGGGAGTCAGCAGCGCGATCGCCGAAATCACCGATCGCAACCAAGCAAAACGGGTAATCGAGCAAAGCGAAGCTTTATTCCGGCGGCTGTTAGATTCCAATATTTTCGGAGTCGCGATCGGAGATTTTAGCGGCCGCATCGCCTACGCCAACGACTGCCTGCTCAACATGGTGGGCTACACCCGATCGGATGTCCTCTCAGGTCAAATGCGGTGGGACAGCATGACACCCCCCGAATACCTGCACCTGGACGCCTTGGCGGCCGGGGAACTGCGGGATTCGGGAGTCGCAACTCCTTTTAAGAAAGAGTACATCCGCAAAGATGGCAGCCGCGTGCCGATGTTGATGGGCGGGACGATTTTGTGCCCGGAGAACCCGGAAGCACAGACGATCGTCGCATTTTACATCGACTTGACCGAAGTCTCCAGGGTGGAAGCAGAACTCAAAAACAATCAAGAACGGCTGCAAATCGCTCAACAAGCAGGCAAAATCGGAACTTTTGAATGGAACGTCGAAACCGACGAACTCGCGTGTACGCCGGAATTAGAGGCTTTGTACGGACTGCCGGTCGGCGGTTTAGACAGCAGCTATCAGAATTTGCTGGCAATGGTGCATCCAGACGATCGCGCTTTCACTCAACAGCAGTGGCAGGCTGCGGCAGCCTCCGGGGAGGAATTAAACATTGAGTTCCGCATTTGCCGTCCCGACAGCAGCACCGGCTGGATTGCTTGCAGGGCTAAGGTGTTTCAGGACGAGAGCGGTTTGTCCCGGCGGGCGATCGGGGTGAACGTCGATATCACCGATCGCAAACAAGCAGAAGCAGCGCGATCGCAAACCAACCAAACTTTGGAAGCCTTGATCCAAGCTTGTCCCCTAGGAATTACCGTGGTTAGCGCCGACGACGGCATTGTGAAAATGTGGAACCCAGCAGCCGAGAGGATTTTTGGCTGGTCAGAATCAGAGGCGAAAAATCAATTTTTGCCCTCCATTCCCCCAGACAAGCAGGAGGAATTCACGGCAAAATTGCAAAAAATCAGTCAAGGAAAGGCGATCGCAGGGATGGAAACCCAGCGCCAACGGAAAGACGGCAGCACGATCGACATCAGTTTGTGGGCAACTCCAGTCCGCGACGCTCAAGGCAATATAAATTGTATGTCGATCGTCGCCGACATCAGCGATCGCAAGCAAGTAGAAGCAGAACTCGCTCAATTGCTCGATCGCGAACAAGCCGCCCGCGCCGAAGCAGAAGACATCAACCGCCTGAAAGACGAGTTTCTCGCCACCCTTTCCCACGAACTCCGCACGCCTTTAAATGTGATTCGGGGCTGGGCGCAGAGGCTGCGCGGCCGCCCCTACACAGAAAATGATTTAGCTAGCGGTTTGGAAGCGATCGAGCGTCAGTCGAGGGTGCAGGTGCAGCTAGTCGAAGATTTGCTCGACGTTTCCCGGATTATTCAAGGCAAACTGGCTCTGAAAGACGGCTGGTTCGTCATCACAAACGCGGTCGAAATTGCTCTGAGTTCAGTCATGTTCGCCGCCCAGGCTAAGTCTGTAACAGTTTCCTCCCAATTAGACCCCACAGTCAAATTGATGTGGGGCGACGCCCAGAGGTTGCAGCAGGTACTCTCAAATTTGCTGACAAACGCCGTCAAGTTTACGCCAGCGGGCGGAACCGTGAAACTGCGTTTGTCTGCGGTAGCTGTGGCTGATTCCCCATCACCTAATTACCTGCAAATTACTGTCAGCGATACCGGAAAAGGCATTTCCGCCGAGTTTCTGCCCTACGTGTTCGATCGCTTCCGACAAGCAGACGGCTCGATTACAAGGGCTGACAGCGGTTTGGGACTGGGATTGGCGATCGTCCGGCACTTGGTGGAACTCCACGGCGGCACTGTACGCGCCGAAAGTCCCGGTAAAGACAGGGGTGCGACATTCACGGTAATGCTGCCCCTCAAACAGCGTCGCAGCCAGCAGTCGCAGTTGAGAGAAGAAAAGAAACCCCCTCAAATCCGTCTGGGTATGTTAGCCGGTGTAAAAGTGTTGGTTGTTGACGACGAACCCGACAACCGCGAGTTTTTGACTGTAGCGCTGCAAGAGTGGGGGGCGCAGGCGACAGCCGCTGCTTCAGCACAAGAGGCGATCGAGCTTTTGCAGCAGTCGCCGCCCGATATCCTAGTCAGCGACATCGGGATGCCGGTTGAGGACGGCTACTCGCTGATCCGCAAAGTGCGATCGTCCCTATCCAACCAAATCAAGAGCTTGCCGGCGGTAGCGCTGACAGCCTATGCTAGCGAACAAGACCGCGATCGGGCGATCGACGCCGGTTACGACGAACATTTAGCAAAGCCGATCGATCCTGCTCGATTCGCCGCCGTTTTAGCAAAGTTAACAAATTCGCAGTAAGGCAGATCGAACCCACAAATAATATCATTTCCCTATTATCAAATCCACTCAACAACCGCCGACACTGCCGCCAAAATCCATCTAATTCATCTGCGTTCATCTGTGTTCATCTGCCCGTATCTGCGGTTAAAAAAAAGATATTTTCCGAACCGCAGATGACAATTGATAGACGCAGATGCACGCAGATGCGGAGAACAGACAGATAATATTACTTTAGATCCAGCAATCCGCTAGTTTTCAGCTTGGGATTAAACCGAATTTCTTCAGTTACACCGCGAGCTTTTAGCAGCAAGAAAATTTCATTTTCCACCCGGCGCGCTACATTTTTTAACAATTTATCTTTGGCAAGTTCATCAGCAACAATACCTTCATAATTTGCCACTTCTTGGGATGTCATCACGGTTTTGGTGTCGATGGGATCGTTCCACTTGGCTGCATCCGCACCGTTACCCTGGGGCTGCGATCCGTTTTCAGCAATCCAACTCGATCGGATGTTTTCGAGTATAGTGCGGTTTGGTCGATCGATAATTTGGACTTTCAGCCAGTAGCAATATTCGGTTTGGCGTACCAAATGCTGTTTCAGGCTGAGGTAAGTATCGCGAGAATAGCCGACAAATTGCAGCACTTTCTCGCTATCAAAAATTGCATAAACGCCGATTTTTCCTTGAACTAACTCCGGCAATTTTCCCTCGGAGTCAATGTAGGGAATGAATTCTAAGCTAGCGAGAGGCTGAATGTCTTCTGTCATCCGATTTTAGATTTTAGATTTTAGATTTTAGATTAAACCACAAATTAACCGGCCTTTACCTAACTCTTAAAAAGTTGATAAATTGCACAGAGGCGGCTGGGTTTAAATATTTTGGCTTGAAACATGAAATTGGGCGGGACGTTGACGATCGCAAAATCGATCGATTCGTGATACTTTTCAAATTCAGCAGGCATTCCCTTGGGCGTGTCGCTGCTGTAGGGTACTGGCTGAAAAAGTAACTCGGCAAACTCAATGCGCGAACACTGCAATTGCACCGCTATTTGTTGGAGAAAGTTTTCACCCATTAACAAACCGAACAGTGCAGCTTTAGCATTCGGTTCGAGGACAAAATTGCTATCGTAGCTTTGAATAATCTTGAGACCCATTTTTTATAATACTCCTGACAGACAGCCGCGCATTCTGAATTTTACCCGACAGCGGCCGCTTTGAGAGCACTCGTGCCGATCGGTCGGCCTTCGGCAGAAGTCACAGGATTGGAGATTTGAGATTGGTGCGGAGCTTCGCTACGGTTGCATTTTGTGTTGAAACTGGTGTCAACAAACATATCAAAATCCCGAAAATTTGACAAATAGCCCTGATTTATTGGCCGATCGCTTTTATCATGTCGGTATCGCCATCTATCAGACTACGACTAAAAGGCTATGCAGAAAATTGAAAAAGCATCATTCTCAGCTTTGAAAAGTTCCACGAACCAGCCGGATTGGCTAGAGTTGGCAGAGTACGCCTCTGTTGCCGGTTCAGCGATTGGCACGATTGCTGCGGGATTGTCCGGCCAAATTCTCTACGCTGCCGCCCCCTTAACCGCAGCACTCTCGCTGAATATCGCCAATCGCCAGCGTTTCGAGCAACAAATGCAACAAAAGGCAAATTCTGCGATTACGGAGGTACAGGCCGCAGTAGAACGTCGATCGCAGCAAGTTCAGCTCCTACCTGGAGAACCTGCGGAACTCTACACCGCCGTCTCCGACTTGAAACAAAAACTCCTCGGCTTGGAGTCGAGCGCCATCGCCGACTTGCAAGCAGCCGTAGCATCCCTGGAACGAGCGCAGGCGCTACCTGCTGATTCTGACGAACTCTACACCATCCTGTCGGATTTGCGGGAAAAACTCCGCATTTTGGAAAATAGCGCCCTCAGAGAGGATGATTGGCAAAATGTCAACGTCCGATTTTTATTGATGGACGAAAAGTTAACCCAGGTGAGAACTATTACAGCTCAGTTGCAGGAGCGATCGAGCGATGTAGAATTGAATGAAATCCAAGGTTCTCTGAAGCAATTGCAGGATTTGCTCGATCGACCGACAATAGACGCAGCGACACTCCAAACCGATATCCAGCATTTGCAGCAGCAAGTTTCCCAATTGCAGCAGCAAAATCAAGAAATTGTCAAGCCTTATTTGCAGCGTCTGACTCGCGCCCTCAAGAAACTCAGTCAGTAGTCAACAGTCATTAGTCATTAGTCATTAGTCATTAGTCATTAGTCATTAGTCAATAGTCAACAGTCAACAGTTAACAGTCATCAGTTAACAGTCATTAGTCAACAGTCAACAGTCATCAGTCATCAGTCATTAGTCATTACCCATGACTAAATTTTTGCCAAGCTTGCCAGAAAATATAAATCGATAGAATTGCCAAGAGCGATCGAAAAGCTAAACTAATAGTGCGATCGGACAATCTCGGCAAAAACCGGGTGCTGATTTGCGCCCCCAACAAACCGCCGCCGCCCAGAATCAACCCCACAACCCACAAAACATTCCCGCGCGCCGCGTGTCCCGCCGTCGCCGAAATAGCAGTGATGACGATGACACCCAAGCTGGTTTGAATTGCGGTTTTAATGCTTTCTCCTAACAGCAAAATTTGCAGGGGAACCATAATTACGCCGCCGCCTACGCCGAACAAACCCGCTAATAAACCCGCCGCACTGCCGGTAGCAATTTTAGCAAAAGTTCGATTGAATAAAATATTTGAATTATTCAGTAATTCGCGATCGGTAATTGATAAGCGAGCATTTTCTCGTTGTTTTGCTTGTTCTCCCAGTTCCCCTCGTTCTACTTCCGCTTTTTTCTTAGCTATCAGGCGCTTGCGAACTTCAATTAAATAAATATTTAGCCATAACAACAATCCAAAACAAACTAACAATAAATAAGGCGGAAATATTCCCGCCAAATAAGCACCGATTTGTGCTGTGATGACGGCGGGAAATCCGATACCTGCGACTTGACTCAAACTGAGATAGCCCATGCGCCAATTCTGGATGCTGCCAGAAAGAGCTGTAATGACGATCGACAAACTGCTAGTAGCAACCGCTTGCACCGGATCGTAATTGAGAGCCACCAACAAAGGCACGAGCACCGTACCGCCACCGATACCCAAAAATCCAGCTAAAATTCCGGCAAAAAGTCCAGATGCAACCAGAATCAATAATTCAGTGATAGTCATTAGTCAGTAGTCAGTAGTCAGTAGTTAGTAGTTAGTAGTCAGCAGTCAGTAGTTGTTGGTTATTGGTTATTGGTTATTGGTTATTGGTTATTGGTTATTGGTTATTGGTTGCGAATTCCCAATCCCTCCGCAACGCTAGAGCCCAATTCTCAATTCCCAATAACAACTAACAACTAACAAATAACAACTAACAAATAACAGTCAACAGTTAACAATCAACAGTTGACAATCAAATTTTAAGACTCATTAGTTGAGCCGTCGGGCATAATTGCCCGCCTCAAATCTGCATCGCGGAAGTTAGTTCGATTGAGATTAGCATCAATCAAAACCGCTTCGATCAAAACAGCCCCGCTAAAATTAGACCAGCACAGCTTTGCCCGGTACAAATTAGCACCGGTTAAGTTAGCCCCGCGCAGAGTTGACCAGCTCACATTGGCAACTCTCAAATTAGCATTGGTCAGATTAGCATTGGTCAGATTAGCTCCAATCATCGTTACTTGGCGCAAGTCTGCACCAGTCAGGTTGGTGCCGCTCAGCATTGCCCCGCTCATAATTGCCTGAGTCAAGTTAGCTCTTTCTAGCAGCGATTCGCTGAGGATGGCATTTGTCAGGTTTACCGCTTTGAGAGTAGACCAACTCAAATTGGCCTTCATCAAATTAGTGCGAATCATGCTAGCGTCGGTTAAATTAGCCGCAAACAAATTCGCTTCCGTAAAGTTGGCTTCGGTCAAGTTAGCTTCCGTCAAATTAGCCTTGGTCATGTTGACTTCTCTCGCCATTGAGCCGCGGAGGTTGGCTCCCATCAGGTTAGCCCCGCTGAGATTGGCGCGGCTCAAATCGGTACCGATCAGATTTGCTTCGCTGAGGTTGGCTTCCGTCATGTCCACCCCTACCAATTTCACCTCGCGCAAGTTCGCTCCCGTCAGGTTAGCGCCTTTGAGATTTGCGTCTTGGAAATTCCCTCTGGTAAAACTAGCTTCGCTCAGGTTTACTCCTTGTAAGTCGGCCCCGGCGAGGTTAATCTCTCGAAAAATTCTTTCTCCGGCCGCATATTGCCTCAAAATTCGATCGGCCTCCATGTCATTCGCCTCGCAATTTTTTTTCAAACGTTAGAGTGATGGGTGTTACCACATCATCCCAGATAACCACCCTATTCACCCTGCACGGTGCAGTATCGGCAGAATCTTTGCACTCTGCTTTCCTGGCACTGCTGTGCGAATCTATTCTAGAGGGCCTCACAAATGTCCGCGATTCTGAGAGAATCAAAAATAGGGTAAAGATATCAGCAGCCAGCAGTCAATACCATTTTTGATTTCCCATTGGCGATTAGAGATGCGAATGACTGACTGGATATAGGTTTGGAACTTGTATACAGTTGCATTAGAACTCTTGCAAAAATACAGTGCACCCCACCCCAACCCTCCCCGCAAGTCCGGGGAGGGGGCAAGATTATTCTTGTTTCCCCCCTGATTAAGGGGGGACTAAGGGGGGGTGAATTTGACTTTTGGAAGATATTATTGTTTTGGGAAACTGGTATGAGAACAACTGACGGCTGACTGTTTTTCCCACCACTGACAAAGGATGTTTGAGAATGCCTGAAAATTTGAGAAGCCAAGCTGTGACTGGAGGCGTACAGCGCGCGCCCAACCGAGCAATGCTGCGGGCTGTCGGTTTTGGCGACGGCGATTTTACTAAGCCCATTGTGGGCATTGCCAACGGCTACAGCACGATTACGCCCTGCAATATGGGATTGAACGACCTCGCTTTGCGGGCTATTGCGGCTGCGCGGGAAGCCGGCGCGATGCCGCAGATGTTCGGTACGATTACGATCAGCGACGGGATCTCGATGGGAACTGAAGGGATGAAATATTCTCTGGTGTCGAGAGACGTGATTGCTGATTCGATAGAAACTGTTTGCAACGGCCAAAGTATGGACGGTGTACTGGCTGTGGGCGGCTGCGACAAGAATATGCCGGGGGCGATGATTGCGATCGCCCGCATGAACATTCCTGCTATTTTTGTCTATGGCGGCACGATCAAACCCGGACACCACAACGGAAAAGATTTAACCGTAGTCAGCGCTTTTGAAGCAGTCGGTCAATTCAGCGCCGGCAAAATTGACGAAGCAGAACTCACCGCAGTGGAACAAAAAGCTTGTCCGGGTGCGGGTTCCTGCGGCGGAATGTTTACAGCAAATACGATGTCCAGTGCCTTTGAAGTAATGGGCATGAGCTTGCCCTATTCTTCGACAATGGCTGCTGAGGATGCCGAAAAAGCTGACAGCGCTGCCGAATCTGCAAAAGTTGTGGTGGAAGCAATTCGCAAACAGTTGTTGCCGAGCCAAATTTTGACACGAGCGGCCTTTGAAAATGCGATCGCGGTAATCATGGCGATCGGCGGTTCAACCAACGCTGTGCTGCATTTATTGGCGATTTCCAATACGATCGGCGTTGAACTCTCCCTGGACGATTTTGAAACAATTCGAGCCAAAGTGCCCGTGCTGTGCGACCTCAAACCAAGTGGCAAATACGTAGCAACCGACTTGCACAAAGCCGGCGGCATTCCTCAAGTAATGAAAATGCTTTTGGAACAAGGTTTGCTCCACGGCGACGCCCTGACAATTACCGGCAAAACAGTTGCCGAAGTGTTGGCAGATATTCCCAGCGAACCCCGAACAGACCAAGATGTAATTCGCCCTTGGAACAATCCGATGTACGCCGAAGGACATTTAGCAATTCTCAGGGGAAATCTGGCAACAGAAGGAGCCGTTGCTAAAATTACAGGCGTTAAAAAACCGCAAATCACCGGCCCGGCGCGAGTATTTGAATCTGAAGAAAATTGTTTGGATGCAATCTTAGCCGGCAAAATTCAAGCCGGAGACGTGATTGTCGTCCGCTACGAAGGGCCCAAAGGCGGGCCGGGAATGCGCGAAATGTTAGCACCAACTTCGGCAATTATTGGCGCAGGTTTGGGCGATTCTGTAGGGTTAATTACTGACGGTCGCTTCTCTGGCGGAACTTACGGCCTGGTGGTCGGTCACGTCGCACCCGAAGCGCAAGTTGGCGGCACAATTGCTTTGGTCAAAGAGGGCGATTCGATTACGATTGATGCTAAGAATCGGTTGTTGCAGCTCAATGTTGCTGATGCAGAATTAGAGCAGCGCCGAGCAGCTTGGCAGCCTCCTAAACCTCGCTATACTAGGGGCGTTTTGGCTAAATACGCTAAGTTGGTTTCTTCTAGCAGTATCGGTGCTGTGACTGATTTGAGTTTGGGTTGAAAGAAGGAGTTTTTGTAACCGCAGATGAAGGCAGATCAACGCAGATGAACGCAGATTAAATCCGATCTGCGTTCATCTGTGTCCATCCGCTGATATCTGCGGTTACAAAAATTCCAAATTAACGGCGCTGGCTCAAAAAGCGGCTTGCCATCGACATGGCGTCAGTAATATCTACGTCGCCGTCTCCATCGGCATCTAAAAACGTATTCAAAACGGGATTTTGACCTTGGGCTGGATTATTTTGAGCGCTGCCGCCGGTTTGCAGCAAATTCAGCAGGAGCGGCACTAAAACAGGTATCATTGCTTGCACTGTCCCGTTATTTAAACCGGTTCTTTGGGCGATATCGGTGATTATTTGCGTTAGTTGACCGGCTCCAAACAAACTCTGTACTGCTTGTGGATTGGGATTTGTGCCGCTAAATTGGTTGACAACTTGTTGAGCTTGTGCTTCTCCTGACTGCGATCGCACGTTTTGCAATGCCGATCGCACGTAGGAACCCAAAACCGACATCGCTAGCTGAGTCGTGCCCGCATCCACGCCCTGGTTGCTGCTCAACTGCTCTACCGCACCGATAATGTTGCCCAACTGATTGGAAGTTGCTTGTTGGTTGGGATTGTCGATCGCGTTCAAAATTTGGTCAAATAGTCCCATAATTTTCGCTCCTTGCTGTATTTGTTCCACTCTAGATTAACCGATCGCCAATTGCCAAATTCCCCATTACAGAACTTATATCAAGTTCGGGTAATTACTTATAATATCCGACCGAGACGGGTTTACGCTTATTGTTGGTTTTAGGCAATTATTGACAGGTTAATCCAATTCCCAATAAATAATGACTGCTATAGAACCCATTTGAGATCTATTCTAAATCTCAGAAACCGGGTTTCTCTCTATATTTCTCGTTACCCAACCAAAAACTCCTAGAATACCCGGTTTCTCGCCCGCGTAAATCTCATAAACCAGTTTCTATCTATATTTCTCGTCACCCAACCCAAAAACTCAAAGATGTCAAATGGGTTCTATAGCAATCCTTGCAGGAGTCGCAATTTTTTTACCCCACCCCAACCCTCCCCGCGGGTTCGGGGAGGAAGTAAGAAATTCACAAATGATATCAATTCCTCTCTTCATCGTCCTGTATTCATTTCTCTGGGATCTCTCTGGGATCTCTCTGTGTTCTAGCGCCGGTTAAATCACCTGACGATGCAACGGTCAACGATATGATTTAGGATTGCTATAGCAATCTTAAATCATTTTAAAAATCCTACGCAAGCAAGATGCTCGTACTAAAAATATTCGAGTCTAAATCAATTTTGCTGCTGATTTAGGACTGCTATAAATAATGACTAATGACTGATGACTGATGACTGTTGACTGTTAGTTGTTATTTGTTATTTGTTAGTTGTTATTGGGAATTGAGAATAGGGCTCTAGCGTTGCGGAGGGATTGGGAATTCGTAGCAAGTAACCAATAACCAATAACCAATAACCAATAACCAATAACCAATAACCAATAACTACTGACTACTGACTACTGACTGCTGACTAATGACTGCTGACTACTGACTGCTGACTGCTAATGTTCGATCGGCAGGGCGATCGCAAATTCCGTCCCCGTTCCCATCTCCGACCAACAGTTAATTGTCCCGCCGTGTTTTTTGACAATAATTTCGCGGCCGATTGCCAATCCCAAACCAGTACCTACACCCCTCGGTTTAGTCGTAAAGAACGTTTCAAACATTCTTTCTTGACTGGCCGCAGGTATTCCCGTACCGTTATCGGAAATTCGCACTACCACGGAGTCGTCGTCCAAGTATTCTGTGGCGATCGTAATTTTCGGGGAAAAACTCCGTACTTCTTGTTTTATTGACTTTGAACCCGATTCTTGGTTTGCTTCCTGAGAGCGAGTTTTCTCAATTTTTGCTCTTTCTTCCACAGCATCTAGTGCATTGTTCAAAATATTGACAAACACCTGGTAAAGCAAACCCATATAGCCTTCAATTTTGGGAATTTCCCCGTAATTGCGTACCACTTCAACGCCCTGTTTGATCCGGCTGTTGAGAATCAGCAAACTGCTGTCCATGCAGGCGTGCAAATCGACTGGTTCAGGCGCTGCAGCGTCGAGACGAGAAAAATCTTTCAAACTCAAGATAATGGCTTTGGCTCTTTCCGCACCTACTTGCATTGAGTTAAATATTTTCATCAAATCTTCTTGGAGAAAATCGATGTCTATTTCTTCGGCTTTGGCGCTGACAGCAGGAGGCGGGTTGGGGATTTCTGTTTCGTAAGTTTTGAGCAAATCTAAAAGGTCTTCAACGTAATTTTTTGCCGGGTCAATGTTGGCATAGATAAAATTGATTGGGTTGTTAACTTCGTGTGCAACACCGGCCAGCATCCGCCCCAAAGTTGCCATTTTCTCATTTTGAAGTATCTGAATTTCTTGCTCGGATTTCAATTCTTCTAGCAGGTGATTTACTTTCTGAATCAGTTGGTTGAACGAAGCTGCTAATACTCCTACTTCATCGGTGCTGGTAACTGGTACTTGTAACTGAAAATTAGATTCTTCTGTGACTCGCTGAGCTATTTTAGTTACAGCGGTGAGGGGTTTGGCGATCGCCCGACTGGTAAAGCTCGCCAGCAGTGCTGCAACTACGATCGACAGTACCATGCTACCAACAATTATTTGCACCCGCAGCGCCTGCGCTCGCAGCAGGGCTTCCCGCGCTGCATCTTCTTGCTCTTGGGCGCGATCGATAATTTCTGCTAAATCATCGATCGCCTTATCTAATGGCCGCCCATTTTTATCTCGCTCGAAATTCGACAGCAACTTGCGTTTAACACTTTTTTGCTCTGGCAAATTTGGCAATTGACTGATTTTAGCGTTAACTGCTTCTAGCTGCTGAATGTAATTTGACAGCAGCGAATCATAACTTTTTATAAAAGCCTGTAAACCTGCTGCCTGTTCCATGTCTTTCTGATTTTTTAGTTCAGATAGCGACAACTTCAAACTGTAGATATTCTTTTGTAGCTGTTGGTATTTTATGTCAAATATTTCGGGCTGTTCGATCCCGTCAATCAATCGCTGTTGGCTGTTTTGCGTCCGCAGCAAAGCCACCTGCAACTTATTTAAAAGCTGACTTTCTCGATCGATGTGTAGTTGATTGTTAGTTCTGCGATAGTAATGATTCCCCGCCAGCATCCCGATAGTCGTGCCTCCAATCGCCACACAAAGAGCCAGTGCGTAGCCGCGGCAGATTTTGTCGCTAATACTGAGGTTTCCGAAGGAGCGGGCTATTTGAGCAAAATAATTGGGGTTTGGTATGTGGCTCTGTTTGATTTTATACTCGAAAGATGTAGGAAGTTCTTGTGAAGCCTGGTTGTGATGTTTGAGCTGCATAGATGCGAACCTGTGAATAATTCACGCACTGAAAATTAAGTCTAACTTAACTCGCGGATGATTAGAAGGTACCGCATCGATACTTAATATAAAGTTTTTGTGAATAAAGACGCTCTTAGCCTGCCTAATAAACCCGGTTTCTCGTTTCCGCTTTCGGAGCTGCCAGGAGCCACTGGCGTTAAAAAACCTGGTTTCTGTGTACTTAATGTCAGATTTGTTTGTTAATAAAAAAGTATTGCTAAACTGCCGATCGAATAAATTACCGCATAAATAAGTAGGTAGATGCAAATAAACCAGTCTGCGGTTCAAGCAGGTGATAAGCTGTAGCTAAGTTATCGCGCAAGCTACAATTGCAGCAAGAGGGCGTTAGCGAAGCCCTCGAAGAGGATCGCACTTGTCCGTCCCGCTGGCACTCAAATCCCCGCAAATCGGGATTTGCGGGCTCGCGCAGTACGCATTTGAGATTTGAGATTTGAGAATTGCTGGAGACCGATCGCGATCGGCGTAATGTAAGAATCAAAGTATAACCCTTTTATTTGCCGCCCCCTCATGCCTTTGCCGCGCCTGTTAACCTTAATTGCTGCTTTCTGCCTCGCCCTGGGGCTGATTATTGGGCTGGTTAGTTCCTTAACAGGGCTTTACACTCAAGTTGCGTGGTCTGGTTCTGGGCTGCTGGCTAATTTGCTGATTTTCCTAATAATTATACTTTTGGGAACGCTAATTTTTGCGCTTTTTTACTATTTTAGACTGCTGCAACGTCCGGGAAAAGTTAAGGGAAAACGGGCAATTAATCCGAAGGTTCCTGTGGTCAAAAGTGAGGCTGCTTCGGAAAATCTTAAAGCAATTCGGCAGCAAGTCGATCGCATTCAAGATGAAGTAGCGCGGCAAGCTTTGCTATTGAGAGCCCGCGAAATTGAAGCTAACATGGCCCGCGGCAATGTTCGGATCGTGGTTTTCGGCACCGGTTCTGCAGGCAAAACTTCGGCTGTCAATGCGTTGGTGGGACGGATGGCGGGAGAGGTGGGCGCGCCGATGGGAACTACCGAAGTTGGAGAAACTTACACTCTTTCATTGAAAGGAATCGATCGCGAATTAGCAATTACTGATACCCCAGGCATCTTGGAAGCAGGAGTAGCGGGGACTTACAGAGAGGAATTGGCGCGTCAGTTGGCGGCCGGGGCTGATTTGATCTTATTTGTTTTGGACGGCGATTTGCGCCAATCTGAGTACGAACCCCTGCGGACTTTGGCAGAAATTGGCAAAAGGTCGATCGTAGTTTTTAATAAAGTTGACCTTTATCCCGACAGCGACAGAAACGAAATTCTCGATCGGCTGCGGCAGCGAGTCAAAGGCTTTGTATCAGCAATGGATGTAGTTGCTATTAGCGCCAACCCGCAAAAAGTTGTACTAGAAAGCGGTACAATATTTCAACCAGACCCAGATATGATGCCATTAATTCGGCGCATCGCAGCAATTTTGCGAGCCGAAGGCGAAGACTTAATTGCCGACAATATTTTGTTGCAATCTCAGCACTTGGGAGACCAAGCGCGCAAATTAATTGACGCTCAAAGACGGCGCGCCGCTGATAAAGTAGTAGAGCGCTTTCAGTGGATCGGAGCCGGAGTAATTGCCGTCACGCCCTTACCGGTTGTGGATTTGTTGGCGACAGCAGCAGTTAACGCTCAAATGGTAGTAGAAATTGCCAAGATTTACGGCTGCGAATTAAATATCGATCGCGCCAAAGAATTGGCATTGTCTCTGGCAAAAACCCTAGCAAGTTTGGGAATAGTAGAAGGCGTAATTCAAGTAGTTTCAAGGGCGCTGCAATTAAGCGTAGCCGGGTTTGTGCTCGGCAAAGCAATTCAAGCAGTCAGCGCCGCTTATTTAACCAGAATTGCCGGCAAAAGTTTTATTGAATATTTCCGACACGACCAAGATTGGGGCGACGGTGGCATCGCCGAAGTTGTGCAAAGGCAGTTTCAGTTAAATCGGAAAGACGAGTTTGTCAAAGCATTTGTCAAAGATGCGATCGCCCGCGTTGTCGAACCTCTGAACATTTATCAGCAACAAGAATCGGAACCCGAATTAGAAATGTCAGCAGAAGTAGAACCAGAACTATTGTACAAGCAGCAAGGCGACGATTGGGAAACCAACAGCAACAAACGAAACGATGACTGGTAATTAGTCAGTAGTCAGTAGTCAGTAGTCAGTAGTCAGTAGTCAGTAGTCAGTAGTCCTTAGTCAGTAGTCATTAGTCAGTAGTCAGTAGTCAGTAGTCATTGGGAATTGGTACTATGGGCTGTTAACTAATGACTGTGGGCTGTTAACTAATGACTGTGGGCTGTTAACTAATGACTGATGACTAATGACTAAGGACTACTGACTAATGACTAATGACTAATTTCGGCCCAGCAACAAATAAACAATCATTTCTCCTTTACCTTTAATCTCAATAGCACCGCGCCTTTTAAACGAAAATGTATCTTTCAAGCGCTCGTAAACCGCAGCAGTTACTTGAATTTCCCCCGGAATACCGTTTGATTCCATTCGGTGAGCCACATTCACCGCATCCCCCCACAAATCGTAACTAAATTTAGTTAAACCAATGACTCCCGCCACCACTGCACCAATATTGATTCCAATGCGGAGACTAAAGCTGCGATTGTTTTTTTCGTTAAAGCTGGCGACAGCAGCTTGCATATCCAATGCCATTTGGGCGATCGCCAAAGCGTGATTTTCCTGCGGTTCCGGCAAACCGCCGACTACCATGTAAGCATCGCCAATAGTCTTGATTTTCTCCAAACCGTGCTGCAGCGACAACTGGTCAAATTGAGTAAAAATCTGATTCAAAACTTTCACTGTTTCTGTAGCAGTGTTTTGAGATGCAAAATTCGTAAATCCCACCAAATCAGCGAATAAAACGCTGACATCGGAAAAGCTGTCAGCAATTATGCTTTGTCCATCCTGCAAGCGCTCTGCAATCGCTTGCGGCAAAATATTTAATAGCAGTTCTTCAATTTCTTCTTTCTGCAATTTGGTTGTTTCCAACAGTAACCGCGTTTCAATTTCTGCCTGTTCCCGATAGGCGATTTCCTGGCGATACATCTTATTTTTCTCGGTAAGTTGCACTTCTAGTTCCTTCAGCCGCAATTGATTTTCAACCCTGGCTACCACCTCTACGGCTTCAAAAGGTTTAGTAATGTAGTCTACCCCGCCAGCATTAAAGGCTTTCACCTTATGAGAAACTTCTACCAAAGCACTCAAAAAAATAATGGGAATGCCGCGAGTGCGATCGCTCGCTTTCAAGCGACTGCAAACTTCGTAGCCATCGATACCGGGCATCATAATATCCAGCAAAATCAAGTCAGGTAGAGTCGAATTTACAGAATCGATTGCCAGTTGACCGCTATGTGCAAGTCGTACTTCATAACCTTGTCTCGATAAAATTCGCTCCAATAAAGTTAAATTATTAACGCTGTCGTCAACAATTAAAATACTGCCTTTATTTTTTTGAGAATATGGTTGATTCATCTGGTTATTACGGACTTATACTATTTGATATTTGAAATTTGATATTTGATATTTGAAGTCCCGAATCAGTTAGTGGATCTGGGTTGGGATTGCTGGCCCGCTGTGCCAGCATCTGTGCGCCAGCTTTAATGGGTGCGATCGCCTGACTGAGCTTTTCAACAGCCGATCTAACCAAGGAAACTCTTGAAAAGCTCGCACTCAAACAAAAACTGTTTTTTATAAAGCCGGAAATGCTCTCGCCTAGAGTTGCAATATTTTCGGAATCCTGTATTAATTAAATTTAAGGTTTGTTGAAATTTCAAATTTACGCACTGGTGCGTGGAAATCTGGTTTGTTTGCGAAAATACTTCATTTCGGCAGGTCATAAAAAGTAAAAAAACTGGTTTTTGATGGCGGCAGCAAATCCTAAACTCAAATTTATCCTAATTTGTCAGGCACGGGAAAGCTTTGGCTAAAACTTTATATTCCGGGTAAATTAGATCGCCCTCCGCGTAGATTTATCGGCAAGTTGATGCGCTACTAGCGGCCAGTTTTAAAAATAAAAAAAACACCAGTCCGACGGCTGCTGCAATTTGTACTACACTCAAAGACGAGGGGGAGAGTTGACAGCGGTAATTTTCCCTAAATTTTGACTGTAGCCGGATTCACGCACTGCGATCGACCTCGCGGGAGGTTGAGAAATCAGCGCGATTTTTTAATCAGATGTTCTGGGAGTCTCCGGTGCCGCATTTTATTAAGAAATTTTACAATAATTTTACACGTTGGGGAGAATCTGGGGGAACTCAAGTCAAACTGTGCTCGAAGCGATCGGATCGAACAGAATTTTGATAAGATTTAATACTCACAAAAAATTGGCTATTGTCCGTCGGGGTAAAAACAATGAGCGATCGACCAATCATTCTCGGTATTGTCGGAGACAGCGCAGCGGGAAAAACCACCCTGACGCGGGGAATTGCCCAAGTATTGGGGCCAGAAAATGTCACGATAATTTGCACGGACGACTATCATAAGTACGACAGAAAGCAGCGGGCCGAAATTGGGATCACAGCACTGCATCCTGACTGCAATTACCTAGACATTATGCAGCAGCACCTGGGCCTGCTGCGAACCGGACAAGCAATTCTCAAACCCATTTACAACCACAACTCAGGTACATTCGATCCGCCCGAATACATCAAGCCCAACAAATTTGTAATAGTAGAAGGTTTGCTGGGTTACTCAACTCGTGCAATCCGCGATGCTTACGATGTAAAAGTCTATCTCGCTCCCCCAGAAGAGTTGCGAACTCAGTGGAAAGTTAAGCGCGATATTATGAAGCGCGGCTATACCGAAGAACAGGTGCTTGCAGAAATGAAAAAGCGGGAAAATGATTCGGAAGACTTTATTCGTCCCCAGCGCAAGTTTGCTGATGTTGTAGTTAGTTTTTACCTACCCCAGGAAAACAACGAAGTCAATTTGAACGTCCGTTTAGTGCTGAGACCGACAATTCCTCACCCAGATTTTACTGAGATGTTAGCTCGAGGCAGCGAGAATTTTAAACCTGCAATTCGCCTGGGACTCGATCGGGATATGGGCAAACCGGTTGACGTGTTGGAAGTAGACTCCCACGCCACCAGCGAGCAAGTAAACGAACTGGAAAAGATTTTGTGCAACGAAATGCCCCACCTGCGAGGATTTTGCACTGCCCAAGGCAACCCGGAAATTGGCAAACTGATCGGTACAACTGGCGAAGTTTTGCAAAGTTACCCGCTAGCTTTGACGCAGTTGCTAGTTTCATATCACATGATGAAAGCAATTCATTTATATTAGTTAGTTGGTGGTAGGTTGTTATTTGTTATTTGTTATTTTTTGCTGGTTGGTTCTAATTCCGAATTACCAATGCCAACTAACTACTGCCAACTAACTACTGCCAACTAACTACTAACTAATGACTAATGTACTAACAAATTCAGATTAACAGTAGCTAATTGCTGAGATTGCATTGATACTGGCAATTGACTTTGAGGTGCGGGCAGCATTTCGCCTCGGAAGTCGAGGGCGGTAACGAGCAGCAGGTAGGCAACTGCTAAAACTATAGAAATCACGCCGGTGATAATAGCAATAATTTTTGAACGTTCCATATTCAGTAAAATTCAATGGCAGGTAATATTAGTTTAACATTAAAAAGAGCAATTCAGTAAATCCACCTAATTCAATATAAAAGACGGGCTATTAAAAAGCTTGTTGTGTGTATCTTCTTTGTTCTTCGTTCTTCGTTTTTCGTGATGACTGTTAACTGTTAACTGTTGACTGTTGACTGATGACTGATGACTGATGACTGATGACTCTGTGTTATGCAATAGAATATAATCAGGTGCTGCTTATTTATATAACGAAAATGGAACCTCTTATAGATGCGCTAACTTCCACCGAGATGCCTGGAGGTATCCCAGTGGTGGAAACATTTAACCTGGGGAAGTTTTACCGTACTGGCTTCTGGATGAACGAAAAAATAGAATCGCTCAAAAGTTGCACTCTGACTGTCTCTGAGGGGGAAACTTTCGGGCTGTTAGGGCAGAATGGAGCGGGAAAAACTACGCTGCTGAAGACTTTGCTGGGGATAGCGCGGCCGACTTCTGGCAGGGGGCTGCTGTTGGGGAGGCCTTTGGGCGATCGGGCTGTGAAGCGGCGAGTCGGCTATTTGCCAGAAAATCCCTACTTTTATGATTATCTCACGGGCTGGGAATTCTTGCAATTTGCGGCGGGCTTGTTTGAAATTCCGGCCTCGATTCAGCGGCAGCGAATTCCGCATTTGTTAGACTTAGTTGGGCTATCTCAATCGGCGGCAATCAAAAAACAGTTGCGCCAGTATTCTAAGGGAATGCTGCAACGGATCGGCATGGCTCAAGCTTTGATTAACAATCCAGATGTGGTATTTTTGGATGAGCCGATGTCTGGTTTAGATCCGATGGGGCGCTATCAGATGCGGGAGATAATTTTATCGCTGAAAAATCAAGGAAAAACGATTTTTTTTAATTCGCACGTACTGTCGGATGTGGAGAAGATTTGCGATCGGGTGGCAATTTTGGCTCGCGGTGAGTTAATCTGCATTGGTGCGATCGACGAACTTCTGGGAAATACTAAAACTTACCGGGTTGAAGGTAGGGGCGGCCACTTGAATATCCTGCAAAAATGGATACCGGATATGGAAATAGATCGTGATTTGTGGTACGGTCATTTGCAGGGCGATCCGAAGGAGTTTATTTCTAGTCTGAGCGCGACGGGAGGGCTGCTAATTGGGATGAATTTAGCTAAGCCTTCTTTGGAAGAGTTTTTTATGCAGCAACTGCAAGAAAGAGGAATTTATTCGAGCAGTTGAAGTGGCGCGGGGGCGGGTTTGCGTGATTGTTGGTTTTTGGCAATTATTGTCGGTGAACCCGCCCCTTGTATCTTAAAAGAGTGAGTTAGTCGATCGCCACAAAAGAGTGGGCGATCGTACCGACAGCAAGTGAATCTAAAGAAACAAGGAAAGTTTTGTATAAAAGGTTCTGTAACAGGCGAAAGTGCTAGCGTAAGGATTCAGCAATCGGTGAAGTTAGCCCGCCCCTTAGACTGCATAAGTCTGTTTCGTAGATAAGCTCCCATTACTGATGACAGGCGCACCTAAAGCTGGACAGTAGATACGGCTCTCGGCACCGCCCTTGAAAGCCTGCATTCACTCTCGTTAGCATTCCATTGCCTGTCAAGTTCTTTAATAGAAAAGAGTACATCGGGAGTAAATTATGGCACTAACAGTCTTAGGCACAGACATCAGTAAAAAAGACTTTCATGTCTCATTACTGAGCGAAAGTCGTGCGACTAAACCCAAAAAGTTTACCAACAATACTCAAGGTTTTGAGAGTTTATATAACTGGCTCAAACAACAAAGTGTAGTCGAACTCCATGCTGGCAGGTCAGCTACTAGCATTTATGGCGAAACCTTAGCCGAATTCCTTTATGGAGAAGGCTTTCAAGTGAGTACAGTCAATTCAGCAAGGGTTAAATGGTTTGCCAAAAGTGAACTTCTGAGAACTAAAACTGAGTCGGTAGATGCAGCATTATTTGCTCGTTTTTGTGCGGCAATGAAACCATCATTATGGACACCTACAGCGCCGAAAGTCAAGGAATTACAAGCCCTGTTACGGCGACTCGAATCAGTCACAGAAATGATAGCAAGCGAACAAAACCGTTTGGAAACAGCTAGGCCAAATGTTGCGGTCCTTACCCAGGAACATTTGGACTATCTTCAGCAGCAACAACTAATCAAAAAACTGATTAGTGACCATTTTAACCAACACCAACACTTAAAACAACAACGGGAGCTGTTGACCTCAATTCCTGGCATTGGCGATTTAATAGCTTCTATATTATTAGCTGAAATTGGTGATGTTTCTGATTGCGACAATGCTCGTCAATTAGCAGCTTATGCTGGTTTAACACCGAGCGAACGGAGTTCTGGGACTTCTGTTAAAGGCAAAACTCGTTTGTCCTGCACCGGAAACGTCCGACTGCGAAAAGCGTTGTATATGCCTGCAGTAGTGGAGATGCGTCACAACCCGTTACTCAAAGCTATGAGTGACCGATTATTGGGTCGCGGAAAGGTCAAAATGCAGGTGATTGGTGCTTTGATGCGGAAGTTGGTGCATTTGGCTTTTGGGATTTTAAAGTTCCAAAAGCCTTTCGATCCCAATTATTTACTTGCTACCCCTTGACAGTTCAAGACAGTATCTACAAAATTACGATCGATTCACCAAACACGATCTAACCAACAACCAATAACCAACAACCAATAACAAATGACTGACATGAAATTTCTGCAACCTGGAGATTTGCTTAAAGTAATTGCCCCTAGCGGCGCTTTGCGAGAATTAACTAACTTTGAAAAGGGTGTAGAAATTTGGAAATCTCGCGGCTATCGCATTGAATTAACACCCGGTTTTGACGATCGCACTGGCTATTTTGCCGGTTCGGACGAAAACCGCGTCCGACAGTTGGCAGATGCCCTCAGTGACCCGGATTGTCGCGGTATTCTGTGTGCTCGAGGCGGTTTCGGCAGCACTCGACTTTTGGAAAAAGCAAAGGTGGGAGATTGGGCTAATTCTCAGTTTCCCACTCCCGATTCCCATGCGCCAAAATGGTTGATTGGCTTTTCTGACATTACGGCTTTGCTGTGGAATCACGATAAATTGGGGATTTGGGGCGTTCACGGGCCGATGGTGACAACTTTGCCCCTGGAACCGGATTGGTCTGCCGATCGCCTTTTTGACTGTGTAGAAGGCCGTCCGTTACAATCTTTGCAAGGTAAAGGATGGGGAAACGGCAAGGCTGCGGGGCGACTGTTTCCGGCGAATCTGACGGTGGCTTCTCATTTGCTCGGAACCCCGTATCAACCGGATTTGACCGGGGTTATTCTCGCATTTGAGGATGTTTCCGAGGCTCCTTACAGGGTCGATCGAATGCTGACTATGTGGCGGATGGCGGGGGCTTTTGCGGGGG